>NZ_BAAARK010000003.1:0-443230 GCF_039532155.1 Streptomyces lunalinharesii | reverse complement strand
CGCCTCCCAAGCTATTGGGAGGACTTTTCAAAGGAACCTCATCTCCATGATGGAGACGGGGTATCAACATATCTGGCGTTGACTTTTGGCACGCTGTTGAGTTCTCAAGGAACGGACGCTTCCTTTGTGCCTGTTTCACCAGGCTCTCCGGGCGCTTCCCTTCGGTCTTGCGTTTCCGACTCTATCAGATCCTTTCGGCCCTGACTTTCGCCGGTGCGATCCGGCCTTTCGGCTTTCTCGCGGTTCCAACCTTACCAGATCCGTTTCCGTCTCTGGCCCCCTGCTGGAGCGGGGTCCGGCCGATTCGCTTTCGCTCCTCGACCTTTCCGACTTTATCAGATCCTTTTTCGTGTCCGGCCTGCTCCTCGATGAGGCGCAACCGGCTCGAATTCGGTTCCGAATTCTTGTCGGGATGGTTTGCCTTTCGGCTGTTCCGACTTTAACAGAGTGATCTGAGTCGGAATTCCGCACCCCTGGGGAGCCTTGCGCGCACATGGTGCGCGGTGCTTCCCGTTCTGGCGGAGCCGTAAACGTACTGGAGCGGGGCGCCCGGATGCAAATCCTGGCGCCCCGCTCCTACTTGAGGACCGTCGGACGGTCCGTCCGTCAGACCTCGACGACCACGGGGAGGATCATCGGGCGGCGACGGTAGTGGTCGGACACCCACTTGCCGACCGCGCGGCGGATCAGCTGCTGGAGCTGATGGGGTTCGGCGACACCGTCCTGGGCCGCCTTGGACAGCGCCTCGTCGATCTTGGGGATGACGCCGTCGAACGCCGAGTCGTCGATGCCGGAGCCGCGGGCGTGGACGTTGGGTCCGCCGACGGTCTTGCCGGTACTGCTGTCGACGACCACGAAGACCGAGATGATGCCTTCGTCGCCCAGGATGCGGCGATCCTTGAGGTGTGCCTCGGTGACGTCACCGACCGAGAGGCCGTCGACGTACACGTAGCCGGCCTGGACCTTTCCGGCGATCCTGGCGATGCCGTTGACCAGGTCGACGACGACGCCGTCCTCGGCGATGACGATGCGGTCCTTGGGGATGCCCGTCAGCGCGCCCAGCTCGGCGTTGGCGCGCAGGTGGCGCCATTCGCCGTGCACCGGCATGAGGTTCTTCGGCTTGCAGATGTTGTAGAAGTACAGCAGCTCGCCGGCCGAGGCGTGGCCCGAGACGTGGACCTTGGCGTTGCCCTTGTGGACCACGTTCGCGCCCCAACGGCTGAGGCCGTTGATCACTCGGTAGACCGCGTTCTCGTTACCGGGGATGAGCGACGAGGCCAGGATGACCGTGTCGCCCTGGACGATGCGGATCTGGTGGTCGCGGTTGGCCATCCGGGACAGGGCGGCCATCGGCTCGCCCTGGGAGCCCGTGCAGACCAGCACCACTTCGTCGTCCGGCAGGTCGTCGAGGGTCTTGACGTCGACGACGAGGCCCGCGGGGACCTTGAGGTAGCCGAGTTCACGGGCGATGCCCATGTTGCGGACCATCGAGCGGCCGACGAAGGCGACCCGGCGGCCGTACTCGTGGGCCGCGTCGAGGATCTGCTGGATGCGGTGCACGTGGCTGGCGAAGCTGGCGACGATGATCCGCTTGTCGGCGCTGGCGAAGACCTGGCGCAGCACGTTGGAGATGTCGCGCTCCGGCGGGACGAAGCCCGGGACCTCGGCGTTCGTGGAGTCGGACAGCAGGAGGTCGATACCCTCCTCGCCGAGCTTGGCGAACGCCGGGAGGTCGGTCAGCCGGCGGTCCAGCGGGAGCTGGTCCATCTTGAAGTCGCCGGTGTGCACGACCATGCCCGCCGGGGTGCGGATGGCGACCGCGAGGGCGTCGGGGATGGAGTGGTTGACGGCGACGAACTGGCACTCGAAGGGGCCCAGGCGCTCGCGGTCGCCCTCGGCGACCTCCAGCGTGTACGGGCGGATCCGGTGCTCCTGGAGCTTGGCCTCGATGAGGGCCAAGGTCAGCTTGGAGCCGATCAGCGGGATGTCCGGCTTCTCCCGGAGGAGGTAGGGGACGCCGCCGATGTGGTCCTCGTGGCCGTGCGTGAGCACGATGCCGTCGATGTCGTCTAGGCGATCCCTGATGGACGTGAAGTCCGGCAGGATCAGGTCGATTCCGGGCTGCTCCTCCTCGGGGAAGAGCACTCCGCAGTCGACGATCAGCAACCGGCCGCCGTACTCGAAGACCGTCATGTTGCGGCCGATCTCACCCAGGCCACCGAGGGGGGTGATGCGCAGGCCGCCCTTGGGCAGCTTCGGCGGGGCGCCGAGTTCAGGATGCGGATGACTCAAAAGACTCTCCTCACCATGCGCGCCACGCTGCCGTCGAGGCACGTGGCGCGCATGACATTCGTGCACTTGCTATGTGGCGGTTGTGTGGTCCATATGCAGTTGTGAAGTCTGTGTTCTACAGCTGTACCCCGCCGGCGGCGAGATCGCGCTTGAGCTGCTCGGTCTCCTCGGGCGAGAGGTCGACCAGGGGCAGCCGCAGCGGGCCGCTGGGCAGGCCCTGGAGGTCGAGGGCGGCCTTGGTCGTGATCACGCCCTGAGTGCGGAACATGCCGGTGAAGACGGGCAGCAGCTTCTGGTGGATCTCCGCCGCCTTGGCGACGTCACCGGTGAGGTGGGCGTCGAGGAGGGCGCGCAGCTCCGGGGTGACGACATGGCCGACGACCGAGACGAAGCCGACCGCGCCGACCGAGAGCAGCGGGAGGTTGAGCATGTCGTCACCGCTGTACCAGGCGAGGCCGGAGCGGGCGATGGCCCAGCTGGCACGGCCGAGGTCGCCCTTGGCGTCCTTGTTGGCCACGATCCGCGGGTGCTCGGCGAGCCGGACCATGGTCTCGGTGTTGATCGGGACGCCGCTGCGACCGGGGATGTCGTAGAGCATCACCGGGAGGTCGGTGGCGTCCGCGATGGCGGTGAAGTGACGCAGCAGGCCCTCCTGCGGGGGCTTGCTGTAGTACGGCGTCACCGCGAGCAGGCCGTGCGCTCCGGCGTCCTGCGCGGCGCGGGCCAGTTCCAGGCTGTGACGGGTGTCGTTGGTGCCGGCTCCGGCGACGACGAAGGCACGGTCGCCGACGGCTTCGACCACGGCGCGGACCAGCTGGGCTTTCTCCGCATCACTGGTGGTCGGGGACTCGCCGGTGGTGCCGTTGACGACAAGGCCGTCGTTGCCGGCGTCCACCAGGTGTGCGGCGAGCCGCTGCGCGCCGTCGAGGTCGAGTGCGCCATCCGCCGTGAACGGCGTGACCATGGCGGTCAGTACCCGCCCGAAGGGGGTCTGCGGTGTGGAAGTCGGAGCCATGGGTCCCACGCTACTCGTAGGGCGCCGTCGGGTGTGCCTCTGGGGAGTAGGGATGTGGACTCCGGCACTGCCTGCTCGGGGGTTCAAGCAGTGCCGGGTCCGTTCGTTCAGCGTAGATGAACTTCTCAAAGCGCCGCAATCCGGACAGTTCGGACGGGTATCCCGCTGCCCGGGGCGCGGCCCGTCGGGCGGGCCGCACCGTGCGGAGCCGGCGCGCTACGGGGCGATACGGCCGTTCGCGTTGAAGGCGGCGTGGGTGAGGGGCATGAGGGTGGCCCAGTGGGCCTCCATCTGCTCGCCGACCATCTCGATCTCGCGCTGCGGGAAGGAGGGGACCTTCGCCTGCTCGTGCTGCGTGCGCAGGCCGAGGAAGTGCATCAGGGACCGGGCGTTGCAGGTGGCGTACATCGAGGAGAAGAGGCCGACCGGGAGCACCGAGCGGGCGACCTCGCGGGCCACGCCGGCGGCGAGCATCTCCTGGTAGGCGGCGTACGCCTGGCGGTAGGAGTCCTCCATGACGCGGCCGGTGAGTTCGTGCTGCGCGGAGCTGCCCTCGACGAACTCGTACTTCCCGGGGCGGCCCTGCTGGACGAGCTTGCGGGACTCGCCGGGGACGTAGAAGACCGGGTCCAGCTGGCGGTAGCGGCCGGACTCCTCGTTGTACGACCACCCGACGCGGTGCCGCATGAACTCGCGGAAGACGAAGATCGGCGCGCTGACGAAGAACGTCATGGAGTTGTGCTCGAACGGGCTGCCGTGCCGGTCCCGCATCAGGTAGTTGATCAGGCCCTTGGAGCGCTCCGGGTCCTTCTGGAGCTCCTCCAGTGACTGCTCGCCGGCCGTCGAGACCCGGGCTGCCCAGAGCACGTCGCTGTCCGCTGCGCTGTGCTTGACCAGCTCGACCGTCACCTCGCTGCGAAAGCTGACGGGTGCGCTCTCGGCGCTGTCGGGGGTGTGGGACACCGGCGGTTCCTTCCGTTCGTTCCTCGTGCGCGTCCAGCCTACGGCCCGCCACTGACAGCCAGGGAAATGCCTTCTGATGCGGCGTTAGCGGACAAAGCGGAAAAAGGCATACCCCGCCTGCGCGCCAGTGGGCGGCGGTTGATATTTTTCACAGAAGTAACGGAAAACGGGCACCAAACGGACGCCTCAGTCGTCTCTACCTGTGACAGTGCCCACTACGAGGTTCCTAGGAGAGCCCCCTCATGTTCCGCCGGCGAGAGCCCGTCCCGTTCGCCTTCGTTGCCGAGGCAGACCGGTTCCGCAGCAATATCACTCCCCCGCCGCGCCCGCGCCGTTCGCGCGCGCAGTTCTTCGGCCAGTCGCTGATCACACTCACCGTGGTGGGCGGCCTGTCGGGCGCCCTGCTGTTCGGCCTGCCGGCCCTCCAGCAGGACACCTCCGGTTCGACCGGGGTGCACCAGTCCGAGGCTGCGCACCGCTGATTCGGCGGCGGAGCGGGCCACCGGGTGGTTCCGCTCCGCCGGTCCCGATAGCCTCACCGCTCACAGCTTCCGTCGGCATGCGATTCCGTGCTGACCAGCCCCGAGTGAGGACCAGCCGTGCCCCTGCCCTTCCTGACGGCCGACCGCGCCCTCCAGGCCGACGGCCGCGCGGAACCCTTTCCCCCGCCGGACCATGACCCCGAACACTGGCGCCGTCCCTACCGCCCCGGACCGTGGCGGGTGGGGGCGGCGGCGGTGTTGCTGCTGCTCGCCTCGTTCGTCCTGCTCTCCGCGCTGATCATCGCGCTGGCCGGGTCGCCGGTCGGGGCCGTGATCTGCGCCGTGGTCGCGGTGCTGGTGATCGCGCTGGCGCTGCGCCTGGTGCGGGTGGGGGTCTGGGTGAGCGCCCGGGGCCTGCGGCAGGTGAACCTGCTCCGCACCACCACCCTGCCGTGGTCCGCGGTCGCCGCGGTCCGCACGGTCCAGCAGCCGGTGCGCTGGCTGGGTCTGCCGCGGACGGTCCAGGGCCAGGCGCTGCGCGTCGAACGGGTGCAGGGCGCACCGTTGCGGACGCTGCTCAGCGACCGCAACGGGGACTTCCTGGGCCGCTCCGAGACGTTCGAGCGGGCCGCCGACGCGCTGGAGGCGTGGGCGACGGAGTACCACCGCCCCTGACAAGGCCGAACGCCCGGTTCCGTACGGTGCTTCCGTACGGAACCGGGCGTTCGGCGTTCGCGGGTCGTCAGCCGGTGCGGGCCGGCTCGCCGGGGACCGGCCTGCCGTCGTGCAGGGCGATGGCGCGCTGCATGGCCTTGCGGGCGCGCGGGGTGTCCCGGGCGTCGCGGTAGGCGACGGCGAGCCGGAACCAGGTGCGCCAGTCGCCGGGCGCCTCCTCGGTCTCGGCCTGCCGCCGGGCGAAGACGGCGTCGGCCGCCTCCCGGTCGACGCGACCGCCGGGGGTGCGCGCGAGGTCGTCGACCGGCAGGCCGCCCTCCGCCGCCAGCTCGCCGGCCAGCCGGTTCGCGTCGCGGGCGAAGCGGGTGTTGGCCCACAGGAACCAGCCGCCCAGGAACGGCAGGACGAAGGCCACCGCGCCCATGCCCATCGCCGCCGGCTCCCCGGTCAGCAGCAGCAGTACGCCCTCCATCGCCACCACGCCGAAGACCAGCACCAGCACGGTGGCGAGGAAGAAGTACGTGATCTTTCCGCCCATGGTCGTCAGTCCAGATCGAGGAAGTTCTCCAGGCCCACCGTCAGGCCCGGGGCGGACACCACGCGCCGCACGCCGAGCAGGATGCCCGGCATGAAGCTGCTGTGGTGCAGCGAGTCGTGGCGGATGGTGAGGGTCTCGCCCACCCCGCCGAGCAGCACCTCCTGGTGGGCCAGCAGGCCCCGCAGCCGCACCGAGTGCACCGGGACGCCGTCCACGTCCGCGCCGCGGGCGCCGTCCAGTGCGGTCGTGGTGGCGTCCGGCTGCGGCGGGCAGCCGGCCTGCGCGCGGGCCTCGGCGATCAGCCGGGCGGTGCGGGCGGCCGTCCCGGACGGGGCGTCCGCCTTGTTGGGGTGGTGCAGCTCGACAATCTCGGCGGACTCGAAGAAACGGGCCGCCTGCTGTGCGAACCGCATGGTCAGCACCGCGCCGAGGGAGAAGTTCGGGGCGATCAGCACGCCCGCGCCGGGGGCGGCGTCGAGCCAGCCACGCAGCTGCGCGAGGCGGTCCTCGGTCCAGCCGGTCGTGCCGACCACACCGTGGATGCCGTGCCGCAGGCAGAAGTCGAGGTTGTCCATCACCGCGTCGGGGGTGGTGAGTTCCACCACGACCTGGGCGCCGGCCTCGACCAGCGTCTGCAGCTCGTCGCCGCGGCCGAGGGCCGCGACCAGCTCCATGTCGTCGGCGGCCTCGACGGCCCGGACGGCCTCGGAGCCGATGCGCCCCTTGGCTCCCAGGACGGCCACGCGCAGCTTGCTCATCGTTTTCCGCTCTCTCTCGTGGTGGGACGCCCGCTGATGCCGTCGCCTAGGCGACGACGTCCTCCAGGCGGGCCGCCTGCCGGTCCTTCAGGGGGCCGATGACGGACAGCGAGGGGCGTGCGCCCAGGACATCACGGGCCACCGCGCGGACCTCGTCCGGGGTCACCGCCGATATCCGGGCCAGCACCTCGTCCACCGACATGTGCTCGCCCCAGCACAGTTCGCTCTTGCCGAGCCGGTGCATCAGCGCGCCGGTGTCCTCCAGGCCGAGGACCGTGGAACCGCGCAACTGGCCGATCGCGCGCCGGATCTCGTCGTCGGTGAGGCCCTCGGCCGCCACCGTGTCGAGTTCGTCGCGGCAGATCTTGAGGACGTCGTGCACCTGGTTGGGCCGGCAGCCGGCGTAGACGCCGAAGAGTCCGCAGTCGGCGAAGCCCGAGGTGAAGGAGTACACGCTGTACGCCAGGCCACGCTTCTCGCGGACCTCCTGGAACAGGCGCGAACTCATCCCGCCGCCCAGGGCGGTGTTGAGCACGCCCATCGCCCAGCGCCGGTCGTCGTTGCGGGACATGCCGGGCATGCCGAGGACGACGTGCGCCTGCTCGGTCTTGCGGCCCAGGAGTTCGACCTGGCCGGCGGTGCGGATGGCGCGGCGGCCGGCGCGCGGCGCGATCGGGGCGGCATCCGTGCGGTCCAGCGCACCGGCCTGCTCGAAGGCGCGGCGCACCAGCCGGACGACCTTGGCGTGGTCGACGTTGCCGGCGGCGGTGACGACCAGGTGGGTGGGGTCGTAGTGCTTCTTGTAGAAGCGGCGGATGCGGTCGGCGGAGAGCGCGTTGACGGTGTCGACGGTGCCCAGGACCGGGCGGCCCAACGGGGTGTCGCCGAGCATGGTGTGCGCGAACAGGTCGTGCACGCAGTCGCCCGGGTCGTCCTCGGTCATCGCGATCTCTTCGAGGATCACCCCGCGCTCGGCGTCGACGTCCTCGCTCTCGATCAGCGAGCCCGTGAGCATGTCGCACACCACGTCGATGGCGAGCGGCAGGTCGGTGTCGAGCACCCGCGCGTAGTAGCAGGTGTACTCCTTGGCCGTGAAGGCGTTCATCTCGCCGCCGACGGCGTCGACGGCCGCGGAGATGTCCAGCGCGGAGCGTCGCTGGGTGCCCTTGAAGAGCAGGTGTTCCAGGTAGTGGGTGGCACCGTTCAGGGACGGGGTCTCGTCGCGGGAGCCGACGTGCGCCCAGATCCCGAAGGTGACGGAGCGGACGGTGGGCAGCGTCTCGGTGACCACGCGCAGCCCGCCGGGGAGCGTGGTGCGGCGGACCGTGCCGGCGCCCGCGGCGCCCTGCAGAAGCGTTTGGGTACGGGCGACGGCCCGCCCCTCCGAGGAGGTGCGGGCCGTCGTCGCGTGCGTGCGGGACGTCACTTGGCGGCGTCGTCCTTCGTGTCGTCGTCCTCGGCGTCCTCGCCCTCGATCACGGGGATCAGGGAGAGCTTGCCGCGCTGGTCGATCTCGGCGATCTCGACCTGGACCTTGGCGCCCACGCCGAGCACGTCCTCGACGTTCTCGACGCGCTTGCCGCCGGCCAGCTTGCGGATCTGCGAGATGTGCAGCAGACCGTCCTTGCCCGGGAGCAGGGACACGAACGCACCGAAGGTGGTCGTCTTGACGACGGTGCCCAGGTAGCGCTCGCCGACCTCCGGCATGGTCGGGTTGGCGATGCCGTTGATCGTGGCGCGGGCGGCCTCGGCGGCCGGGCCGTCGGCGGCACCGATGTAGATGGTGCCGTCGTCCTCGATCGTGATGTCGGCGCCGGTGTCCTCCTGGATCTGGTTGATCATCTTGCCCTTGGGGCCGATGACCTCACCGATCTTGTCCACCGGGATCTTGACGGTGATGATCCGCGGCGCGTTCGGGGACATCTCGTCCGGGACGTCGATGGCCTCGTTCATCACGTCGAGGATGTGCAGCCGCGCGTCGCGGGCCTGCTTCAGCGCGGCGGCCAGGACCGAGGCGGGGATGCCGTCGAGCTTGGTGTCGAGCTGGAGCGCGGTGACGAACTGCTTGGTGCCGGCGACCTTGAAGTCCATGTCGCCGAACGCGTCCTCCGCACCGAGGATGTCGGTGAGGGCGACGTAGTGGGTCTGGCCGTCGATCTCCTGGGAGATCAGACCCATGGCGATGCCGGCGACCGGGGCCTTGAGCGGCACACCGGCGTTGAGCAGCGACATCGTGGAGGCGCAGACCGAGCCCATGGACGTCGAGCCGTTGGAGCCCAGCGCCTCGGAGACCTGACGGATCGCGTAGGGGAACTCCTCGCGCGTCGGCAGCACCGGCGCGATGGCGCGCTCGGCGAGCGCACCGTGGCCGATCTCGCGGCGCTTGGGGGAGCCCACGCGGCCGGTCTCACCGACGGAGTACGGCGGGAAGTTGTAGTTGTGCATGTAGCGCTTGCGGGTCACCGGGGAGAGGGTGTCCAGCTGCTGCTCCATGCGGAGCATGTTGAGGGTGGTGACGCCCAGGATCTGGGTCTCGCCACGCTCGAACAGCGCGGAACCGTGCACCCGCGGGATCGCCTCGACCTCGGCGGCGAGCGTGCGGATGTCCGTCACGCCGCGGCCGTCGATGCGCTTCTTCTCCTTGATGACGCGCTCGCGGACCAGGGTCTTGGTCAGCGAACGGTACGCGGCGGAGATCTCCTTCTCGCGGCCCTCGAACTCGGGGAGCAGCTTCTCGGCGGCCAGACCCTTGACGCGGTCCAGCTCGGCCTCGCGGTCCTGCTTGCCGGCGATGGTGAGCGCCCGCGTGAGCTCGTCCTTGACGGCCTTGGTCAGCGCCTCCAGGACGTCGTCCTGGTACTCGAGGAAGACCGGGAACTCGCCGGTCGGCTTGGCGGCCTTCGCGGCGAGGTCCGCCTGCGCCTTGCACAGGACCTTGATGAAGGGCTTGGCGGCCTCCAGGCCGGCGGCGACGACCTCTTCGGTCGGGGCCTCGGCGCCACCCTTGACCAGCTCGATGGTCTTCTCGGTGGCCTCGGCCTCGACCATCATGATGGCGACGTCGCCGTCGGGCAGCACCCGGCCGGCCACGACCATGTCGAAGACGGCGTTCTCGAGCTCGGAGTGGGTCGGGAAGGCAACCCACTGGCCGTTGATCAGGGCGACGCGGGTGCCGCCGATCGGGCCGGAGAAGGGCAGGCCGGCCAGCTGCGTGGAGCAGGAGGCGGCGTTGATCGCGACCACGTCGTAGAGGTGGTCGGGGTTGAGCGCCATGACCGTCTCGACGATCTGGATCTCGTTGCGCAGGCCCTTCTTGAAGGAGGGGCGCAGCGGCCGGTCGATCAGGCGGCAGGTGAGGATCGCGTCCTCGCTGGGGCGGCCCTCACGGCGGAAGAAGGAGCCGGGGATCTTCCCGGCCGCGTACATCCGCTCCTCGACGTCGACGGTCAGCGGGAAGAAGTCCAGCTGGTCCTTCGGGTTCTTGGAAGCGGTGGTGGCCGACAGCACCATGGTGTCGTCGTCCAGGTACGCCACGGCGGAGCCGGCGGCCTGCTTGGCCAGGCGGCCCGTCTCGAAGCGAATGGTGCGGGTGCCGAAGGAACCGTTGTCGATGACGGCCTCGGCGTAGTGGGTCTCGTTCTCCACCAGGAATATCTCCTCGTCTGCGTCCGCTGCCCGTGTGGCAGCGGACCGTCTGCGGTGGAGCGCCGGTGCGGGCCGGTCTTCGATCGAAGCACCCGGAGTCCTGCCGCATGGGGTGTCCCATGGGCCGTCCGGGGGCCACTACCGAGGACCGGCGGCCAGAGGGCGCTCTACCGCGTTCGCTTTTGCGATATGCCACCAGACTACAAAGCTTCCGTCCATCGCGCGGTGGGACGGCCGTCCGGTGCGTACGGCAAAGGGAGCGGCCCCCGGTGGGAACCGCTCCCTTTACGGCGTCTTACTTGGCGCCCGCCGCGCCGCGGCGGATGCCCAGGCGCTCGACCAGCGCGCGGAAGCGCGTGATGTCCTTCTTCGCCAGGTACTGCAGCAGGCGGCGGCGCTGGCCGACGAGCAGCAGCAGACCACGGCGGGAGTGGTGGTCGTGCTTGTGCATCTTGAGGTGCTCGGTCAGGTCCGAGATGCGGCGCGAGAGCATGGCGACCTGGACCTCGGGGGAGCCGGTGTCGCCCTCCTTGGTACCGAACTCGGCCATGATCTGCTTCTTCGTAGCGGCGTCGAGCGACACGCGTACTCCTTGGGGTTGCGGTCCGTGAGCGTCCCTGGATTTGCAGCACAGGGAATCTTGGATGACTCGAGTGGACCGTCGGACAGCGTACCAGCAGCAAGGCGGCCCCCCGACCGGGTGGTCGGGGGGCCGTCCCGCGTGCGGAGGGCGCCGGGCTAGCTGCTGGTGAGGCCGCGCACGGTGTTGTACACGTCGAGCACCGCCAGGCACAGCGGCACCAGGGACAGCAGGACCAGGCCGTCGAAGACGTCGAAGATCCGGCCCCAGAAGGGGGTGACGCCCTTCTTCGGGACGACCAGGCCGACGCCGACGAGGATCGCCGCGCCCACCGCGATGCTGGCGGAGAACCAGACGGTGCGGACGTTCAGCGGGCCGGCGTCCTGGAAGCGCTCCAGGGTGACGAAGATGTCGACCGGCGGGTGCAGCGCGATGCCCAGGATGAGCAGCACGATGGTGAAGATGCCGGCGATGGTCAGGCAGGCGACCTGGGCGGTGTAGTCGAAGAGCCGGGCGCGCAGCATGATCGCGATGCCGGCGGCCATGGCCAGGACCTGGGCCCAGACGTTGTCGGAGAAGCCGAGGACGATGCCGGCGGAGCCGACGACCAGGGCGGAGCAGCCGGCGACCAGGCCGAGCAGGAGTTCGTGGCCGCGCTTGGCCTGGTTTCCGATCTTCACGAAGTCGACCGACTCGGTCTCGGAGCCGCTCTCTAGGGCGCCCTTGGCGATCTGGTCGGGCGAGCGGTAGCCGATGGGCAGCCGGGCGAACCGGGCGGAGAGGCTCGGCAGCCAGGCGACGAAGGCGATGGAGACGACGGCGGTGACCGCGGCGACCTCGCGCGGGGCGGCGTCGGTGAGGATCGCGGCGAAGACCGCGAGGGTGCCGATGGCGGAGAGGAAGGCGGCCGCGACGAAGGGCGCGTCACCGCGGGGCAGCATGACCACCAGGAGCACCGAGGCGATCAGGACGGTCACGCAGCCGACGAGCAGGTGCAGTCGTCCCGGGCCGTGGCCGGGGTCGACGGGGAAGATGCCGGAGCCTGCGATGAGCAGGTGCGGCAGCGACGCCAGCCCCAGGGCGATCGAGGAGGCGTGGTCGTCGTAGACGCGGGCGCGGACGCCGGACAGCGCCACCAGGACGACGCCGACCACGCCGGCGATGATGCCGGGGAGCCGGTGCATGTCGCGGTTGACCGGGTTCGAGAACCACAGCGCGAACGCCATCATCACCAGGAGCAGCACGCCGGCGCTGAGGCCGACGACGCGCATCAGGTCGTCGCTCCAGCGGCTGCGGTTCTGCTTGACCGCCGAGGCGATGGCGTCCGAGACGTCGTCGAACACCGGCAGCGGCAGCGACTCGGCGAACGGCTTCAACAGGAGCAGGTCGCCGTCGAGGATCTGCTGCTGGGCCAGCGACTGACCGGCGTCGAGCACCGTGCCGTCGCGACGTACGAGGTGGTAGCCGGTCGGGGCGCCCTCTGTCTGGGACTGCCCGGAGAGCCGCAGGATCTCCGGATAGATATCGACGAGGGCAACGTCCTCCGGCAGTGCCACGTCGATCCGTGCATCCGGCGCGGCGACCGTCACCCGGCAAAAGCCGGTGCCAGTGCTCGTGCTCACCTGGCGGTTCCCCCTATCCGTTGGGCGTTTTGTCGCGTCGCGCGCCCTATATATAGGGCCGCCCGTACAGGGCTGTGGCGCGCTCGCGGGGCGTCAGCGTACCGTCCGATCGGGGCCTTGCCCCACCCACCCCTTGACTTGACGCCTAACAGTAGGATCAACGCCTGCGTCGGGCCAAGGACTTGGCTCGGGGGACCGTCGAATCCAACGGGGGCGGTCCGAGACTGCGAGATGCATGAAGGACTGATGCCTCGGTGAGCGTTGTCATCGTCAAGCGCCCGCCCCGCGCGCTACCACCTGAAGTTCCCTCGGAGGAGGTGGTACTTGAGCCGCCTCCGGAGCTTCCCCGCGAGGGAGAGCCCGAGAACTTGCTGATGACTTTCATGCCCATGATGGGCATGGCGTCCTCGGCGGGCTTCTTGTTCATGGGGAACCAGCCGTTCATGAAGATCATGGGCGGCTTCATGGTGGCCTCCACACTGGCGATGGCGATCATGCAGATCGTCAAGGCCCGCCAGGGGCCTTCCGGGCAGATGGTCCAGGAACGCCAGGACTACCTCAAGTACCTCGCGCAGAAGCGGAAAGAGGTGCGGCGCACCGCGCGCCGGCAGCGGGACGCGCAGCTGTTCACCCATCCCGACCCGAGCCAACTGTGGTCCGTCGTGGCCGAGGGCAAGCGGGTGTGGGAACGCCGGGCGAACGACCCGGACTTCGCGCAAGTGCGCCTGGGACTGGGGCCGCAGCAGTTGGCCACCCCGCTGCGGGCGCCGGAGACCGCTCCGGTCGACGAGCTGGAGCCGCTGACCGCGCACGCGATGAAGGAGTTCCTCGACAAGCACGGCCACCTGGAGAACCTCCCGCTGGCGGTGTCGCTGCGCGCCTTCTACCACCTGACGGTCTCCGGTGACCCGGACACCGTCTACGGCGCCTCGCGCGCCCTCGTCGCCCAGCTGTGCACGCTGCACTCGCCCGAGGACCTGGTGGTGGCCGTCGTCGCCGCGCCGGGCGCGCAGGCCGAGTGGGAGTGGACCAAGTGGCTGCCGCAGGTCCAGGACGCGTCCACCGACGGTGCCGGCACCCGCCGGCTGGTCGTCGGCGACCTCGGTGAGGTCGAGGAGCTGCTCGCCGACGAGTTGGACGGCCGCCCGCGGTTCAACCCGCAGGGCCAGCCGATGACCGACACCCCGCACGTCGTCGTCGTGCTGGACGGCGGCGACGTCCCGATGGACTCGGTGATCGCCGGGGCCGAGGGCCTGCAGGGCGTCACCATCTTGGAGATCGTGCCGGGCGACCTGGAGGAGATCCGCGGCGGGTTGGCCGTCCAGGTGTCGCCGGGCAAGCTGGTGCTGGAGTCGGCGAGCGGCGCCGTCTACCACGGCGCGTGCGACACCCTGTCGATCCCCGAGGCGGAGGCGCTGGCCCGCCAGCTGGCCCCGCTGCGCGCCGGTTCGGGCGCGGACGGCGAGGAACCGCTGCTGTCCGCACTGGACTTCACCGACCTGCTGAACATCGGTGACGCCGGTTCGCTGGACGTCTCGCGCACCTGGCGGCCCCGGACGCTGTCCGAGCGGCTGCGGGTGCCGATCGGCGTCGACCGCGACGGCCAGCCGGTCATGCTGGACATCAAGGAAGCCTCGCAGCAGGGCATGGGCCCGCACGGCCTGTGTGTCGGTGCGACCGGTTCCGGCAAGTCCGAGGTGCTGCGCACCCTGGTGCTCGCGCTCGCGGTGACGCACTCCTCGGAGACCCTCAACTTCATCCTCGCCGACTTCAAGGGTGGCGCCACCTTCACCGGCATGTCGGAGATGCCGCACGTCGCGGCGGTCATCACCAACCTCGGTGAGGACGTCACCCTGATCGACCGCATGCGCGACTCGATCACCGGTGAGCTCCAGCGCCGTCAGGAACTGCTGCGCTCGGCGGGCAACTACGCCAACATCACCGACTACGAGAAGGCACGTGCCGCCGGCGCCCCGCTGGACCCGCTGCCGTCGCTGGTGATGATCATCGACGAGTTCTCCGAGCTGCTCGCCGCCAAGCCCGACTTCATCGAGATGTTCATCCAGATCGGCCGCATCGGCCGGTCGATGGGCGTGCACATGCTGCTCGCCTCGCAGCGTCTGGAAGAGGGCAAGCTGCGCGGTCTGGACACCTTCCTGTCCTACCGGCTGGGCCTGCGGACCTTCTCCGCCGCCGAGTCGCGGACCGCGATCGGCGTGCCGGACGCCTACCACCTGCCGAACGTCCCGGGCTCCGGCATCCTGAAGTACGACACCGAGACGATGGTCCAGTTCAAGGCCGCGTACGTGTCGGGCACCTACCGCGGTCCGGGCGGCGGCGGTCGCAGCACCGGCGGTGGCCGGTCGATGCGGATGCCGGTGCCGTTCACGGCGGCCCCGGTCATCGAGCAGATCATCGAGGAGCCGGTCGCCGTCGAGGCGGCCGAGCCGGAGATCGACGACGCGCTGGCCGACACCGTCCTGGACGTCATGGTCCAGCGGATGCAGGGCCAGGGCCCGCCGGCCCACCAGGTCTGGCTGCCGCCGCTGGAGGAGCCGCCCACGGTCAACCAGCTGCTGCCGGCCCTCGCGGTCACCCCCGAACGGGGCGTGCACGCGCCGGAGTACACCGCGCTGGGCAAGCTCGTGGTGCCGGTCGCGCTGGTGGACAAGCCGTTCGAGCAGCGGCGTGACGTGATGTACCTGGACTTCTCCGCCGGTGCCGGTCACGGCCTGGTCGTGGGTGGTCCGCAGTCCGGCAAGTCGACGCTGATCCGGTCCGCCATCTCCTCGTTCGCGCTCACCCACACCCCGGCCGAAGTGCAGTTCTACTGCCTCGACTTCGGTGGCGGCGGCATGCTGAGCCTGGAGGGGCTGCCGCACGTCGGTGGCGTCGCCTCGCGTCTGGACGCCGAGAAGGTGCGCCGTACGGTCTCCGAGGTCGTCGGCATCCTCAACGAGCGCGAGGAGTTCTTCCGCTCGAACAGCATCGACTCGATCGCGACGTACCGCCAGCGGCGGGCCGCGGGGGCCTTCCCCGACCAGAAGTGGGGCGACGTCTTCCTGGTCATCGACGGCTGGGGCACGTTCAAGACCGACTACGAGCAGATGGACCCGGTGGTCCTGGACATCGCCGGCCGGGGCCTCGGCTTCGGCATCCACCTCATCATCGCCGGCTCGCGCTACACCGAGGTGCGGCCCGCACTGCGCGACCAGCTCCTCAACCGCGTGGAGCTGCGCCTGGGCGACCCGATGGAGTCGGAGTTCGACCGCAAGCGCGCGGAGAACGTCCCGATGGGCAAGCCCGGCCGCGGTCTGTCCCCCGACAAGCTCGACTTCCTGGCGGCGCTGCCGCGCCTGGACGGGATGAGCGACCCCGAGACGCTCAGCGACGGTGTCGCGAACCTGGTGCAGACGGTCAACGAGCACTGGCAGGGCGAGCCGGCCCCCAAGGTCCGGATGCTGCCGACGCTGCTGCACGCCAGCGAGCTGCCCCGGGGCGGCGACTACCCGGAGCACGGCATCGCGATCGGTGTCGACGAGACCACGCTGTCCCCGGCGTTCATCGACTTCGAGACCGACCCGCTGCTGGTCATCTACGGCGAGAGCGAGTCCGGCAAGTCGTCGCTGCTGCGCCTGCTGAGCCAGCAGATCGCGGAGCGGTACCCGGCGGACAAGGCGCTCATCGTGGTCTCCGACTACCGGCGCGCGCTGCTCGGCGAGGTCCCCGATTCGCACGTGTACAAGTACTGTGCGGCGGGCCCGCAGCTCCAGGAGGTCATCACCGGACTGGCCGGTTCGCTGGGCCGGCGCATGCCGGGTCCGGACGTCACGCCGGAGCAGCTGCGCAACCGCAGCTGGTACGACCTGCCGGACGCGTTCGTGATCGTCGACGACTACGACCTGGTGGCGACCAGCAGCGGCAACCCGCTCCAGCCGCTGCTGGAGTACCTGCCGTTCGCCCGTGACCTGGGTCTGCGCCTGATCCTGGCGCGCAGCTCCTCGGGTGCCGGCCGGTCCTCGTTCGAGCCGGTCATGCAGCGCGCCAAGGAGCTCGGTGCGCAGGGTCTGATCCTGTCGGCCGACCCGGCCGAGGGCCCGCTGATGGGCAACACCAAGGGTCAGCAGCTGACGCCCGGGCGAGGCATGTTCATCACCCGCAAGCGGGGGGCGCAGCTGGTCCAGACGGGCTTGCTGCCGCTGAAGAGCCAGTAGCGGCCGACCCGCAACGACGGCGGTGGGGCGTCCCTCTCAGGAGGGGCGCCCCACCGCCGTCTTCCGTTGTCCCGGGCCGGCCGGCCCGTGGTGGCCGTCGCCGTGCGGTCAGCCGAAGGCGCCGTGCTGGGTGACGTTCGGACCGGGCGGGGCGTCCGCGCCGTCGGCCGGGCCGGCGTCGGCCCCGGCGCCGGGGGCGTGCCCCGCCGCCTCGTCCCCGGCCCCGTCCGCCGCCTTCTCGGCGTCCTTGTCGGCCGCCGTCTGCTGCGCGGCGGCCTTCTGCCGGGCGGCGTCCTTCGCCTCCTGCTCGTCCGCCGCGCGCTGGGCCTCGGCCGGGTTGGTCCGGACGCCCTTGGCGATGCCCTCACCGCCGCGGGTGGCGGCCGCGCCGTCCCGGGGCGTGTCGAACGGGTCGGGCCCGTGGGCGGCCGTGGAGGAGTCCCACTGGTGCCGCAGTTGCGGGGCCTGGCTCTGGCCGCCCCCGCCCCGGCCCTGCTTGCCGAACGCGCCGCCGAGGCCGTTGGCGAGCTGGCCCAGCGCCATGAAGCCGTAGGCCATGTCCCGGCCGGACGACTGGGTGGCGTTCTGCGCGCCGCCCGCGGGAGCGGCGGAGGCGGCGGAGGCGGCATGGTCTTGGCCGGCGCTGTCGGTGGAGTGCGCGGCGGCGGCCTCGTCCAGGTCGGCGGCGGCCAGCTCGAAGGCCGGCAGGGACTCGTCGACGGAGCGCTTCAGCTGGTGCCACTCGCCGGCGAACGCCTCCCCCGCCGGGCCGTGCCAGTCGGCCGCGGCGGCGGTGCCGACGTGCCGGTCCAGGTCGCGGACGAGTCCGTCCAGGTGCTTGCCCATGTCCCGCCAACCGGCGGCCGCCTCGTGCAGCGCGTGGGGATTGCGTCGTGGCTCGGTCACCTGGTGCTCCGCATGATCTCGACGAGTTCGTCCTCGGCGGCCTGGGTGTTGGCGACGGTCTCCTTGATGCCGCCGCCGACCGCGGCGAGCCGCTGCTGGAGCTGGGCCAGGGCGCGCTCGGCCTCCTCGAAGAGTTCGCGGTAGGGCCGGGCCGCCTCGTCGCTGCCGAAACCGTCCCTGAGCGCCTCGGCGTCCGCGCACCGTCTGAATGCGCTCAGTTGCCGGCTCAGTTCTTCCGCACGATTCTCGAAGGTCGTACCGAGCTTGTGCAACGCCTCGGTACTGAGCCGGACTTCATCGGACATCATTTCTCCCCGAATTGAATGACAGCAACCTGCTGAACATCACTCCAGGTCTAGCACACCGGCAATAGCCCGGAAGCCCCTCGCGGAGTGGCTTGCGTGTGCAGCGCGTAAGGGACGCGGAGCAATATGCGGCAATACCGACAACCCCGCCTTGACGACCCGTTCACTTCCGTCATTACACTCAGGACGCCGGTGCAGCACGCGCGGTTGCTGTGCCACCACGTACGAGGGGGCAGACATGAACGAAGAGCGGCAGATCCAGGACGAGGACCTGATGGACGTCGCCCAGGATCCTGAGCAGGCGCACCGTCTGCGCAAGGCACTGAAGGTGCTCGCGGACAACCCGAATGTGGGTGGCAAGCTCCAGGAGATGGCCAAGGAAGTGCTCTCCGGTCGGATGGGCATGAAGGAGGCCATCGAGACGCCCGGTTACATGGACGCGCTGGGCGACCGGCTGAACAAGATCCGGCGGGACGCCGAGAACCAGACCATGGACGAGCGCGAGGAGTCCCGCGCGAAGTTCGCCGAGTGGCAGAAGAAGCAGGAAGCCGAGGAGGACCGCGAGCGCGCCGAGCGCGACGGCCCGAGCCTCAACCTCGTCACCGGCCCGCGCCGTGGCAGCGGCCGCGGCCACCGCTGACCCTCCGGCGCGACGCGGCGCCCCCACCGGCCCGGGCCCGTGCCCGGCCCCCGGCCCGCGCGGAGGCCGCGCAGCGGGTGGCCGGGACCGGAGGTCCTGAAGCAGGAAGACGATCCGCCCTCCCGGGCCGGTGCGACGGCCGGGGAGGGCGGATCGTTGCGTTCGTAGGCGTGCGGGGAATGACAGCCGGACGGCACCGCCGGGCACCGCCGGGCGCCCCGGACGCCCCGGACGCCCCGGACGCCCCGGACGCCCCGGACGCCCCGGACGCCCCGGCGGAGAACGCGTCGGAGAACGCGTCGGAGAACGCGTCGGAGAACGCGTCGGAGAACGCGTCGGAGTACGGCGGAGTACCTCGGAGCACATCGGAGTGCCTCGGATTACAACGGTCCGGACAAGAACCGTGCGGAGATCAACGGGCCCGACGACCACAGGCCGGGAAAGAACATCCCGTAAAAGAACAGGTCGGACAAGAGCCCGACACCACGCGGAAATCACCAAACGGAAATAAGCGGGTAAGGAGGGTGCGATGGAGAGGACGAAGAGGGCAGGTCGATCAGTTGGAGCGGATTTGTCGTTCCCCGGACCGCTCGCCCCGGGAGGCTCAGGGCCCCCGTCCACCCCGCGCCGCACTTCTCTTTTCTCCCGTGGGCAGCACGCTCCTGTGTGCCAGTTCCGGAACAGCCGCCCCTCGAACGTCCCACCCGCCCGGCCCGGATCATAGGATCTATCCCGTACACGCAGGATCCACGGAAGTGGAGGCGGGATAGATGGGGGACGAGGAAGTCATGAGCGCCTCAGGCGAAGCAGCCGGCGCGGCGGCCGGATACGCGCCGCACCCGTACATCGGCGGCCGCAGCGCCGCCCTCCGGGCGCTGGCCGCCTGGCGCATGCGGTGGCCGGGCGCACCACGGGTCGTCGTCCTCACCGGCAACCCCGGTAGTGGACGTTCCCGCGTGGTCGCGGGCTTCCTGATGCTGTGCGACCCCGAGTACCGCAAGCAACTCCCGGTGGACGAGCTGGACCCGGCGACGGTCCCCCCGGACCTCCCGGCGCCGGTCGTGCCGGACGTCCGGGGCCTGACGGCGGCGCAGGTGCTGTGGCTGCTCGCCGACCACCTCGACCTGGCCGCCGGGCGCGCGACGGACGTCTTCGCCGAACTCGGCGCCCGCGAGGAGCCGTTGGCGATCGTCGTCCCGGATGTGGACCGGGCCGGCCCGGTGCGCGCCGCGGGCGAGCCGGCCCGCCTGGTGCGCGAGCTCCTCGCGCCGCTCGCCGCGACGCCGACGGTGCACCTGCTGGCCGACGTCCCCCGGGAGCTCGCCGCCGAGTTGGCCGGCGCGCTGCCGAGCGGCCAGGTCCAGGTGATCGACCTCGACGAGGCCGAGTGGGCCGACCCCGAGGGCCTGGTCCTGCACGCCGAGACGGCGCTCGACCCGGAGGCCGGCGCCCCCGACCTGCCGTTCACCACCGACCCGGCCGACCGCCGGGAGTTCGCCGAGGCGCTCGCCCGGCGCGCCGACGGCAATCGGCTGACGGTCCAGTTGGCGGTCCAGTCGCTGTGCACCCACGCTGAGGGGTTCGACCCCGAGGACGAGGCGCAGTTGCCCGCCACCGTCGGCGACGTCCTCGACCTGCACGCCCGCCGCCTGGGCGCCGATCCGCAGACGCTCCGGCAGATGCTGGCCCCGCTGGCGTTCGCCGAGGGCGACGGGCTGCCGGTCGAGCTGTGGCGCCCGCTGGCGGACGCCGTCGCGGGGCGCGACATGGGGCGGGTCATCGCCGACGGGATGCTGCTGGCCGCGCCGTTCGTGGAGCCGGTGGAAGCCCCCGTGGACGAGGACGAGGACGACGACGAGGACAACAACGGGGCCTCCGGGCCCGCGGCGGACGCCGAGCCCGCGACCCGCACGCTGATCCGCCTGACGCACCCGGCCCTCGCCGCCGAGATCCGCTCGGGCCTGCCGGACCCCCGGGACACCCAGACCAGGATCGCCATGGCGCTCCTGGAGGCGGTGCCCCAACAGGACTGGTCGCGCGCCGACCGCTACGTCCGCGACCACCTCGCCGGACACACCCTCGACGCCGGCCTGCTCCCCCAACTCCTCGTCGATCCGGGCCTGTTCACGTACGCCGACCCGATCACGCTGCGCACCGCCATCGAGGCCGTGCCGCTCGACCAGTTGGGCGCTCCGGCCCGGACGTACCTGCGCACCGCGCCCCTGCTGACCCGCTCCGGGGCCCCGGCCGACATGCGCGCCGCGCTCCTGGAGACCGCGTTCGTCGAGGACGACCTCCAGCCGTACGCCGAGGCCCTGCACGGGTTGGGTCTGGAGCTGCCGTGGCGCACCCTGTGGAGCCTGCCGCTGGCGGGCGTGGCCTCGGTGACGGCCGGCACCCTGCCGGCCACGGAGGAGTCGGACCCGGCGGCCCCCGGCACCGGCCGCCGTCCCGTCGCCGCGCTGGTCGTCCCGGCGGGCACCCCCGGCTCCCAGGCGGTGCCGGGCACGGACCGCCCGGAGCCCGAGGCGTCGGCGGACGCCGAGCCGCCGTCCACCGCCACCGCCCTCCTCCTGCACGACCTGCTCCGCCCCGGTTACGTCGAGGCCGACCCCGCGCAGGTGCTGCGCCCGTCGGAGGAGGAGCGGGCCGCGGCCCCGTACGGCCTCAGCCGGGGCGCCGACTACCTCCGGGTGTGGGACCGGGCGAGCGGCGACGTGGTGACCGCGCTGCTCTCCGACTCCCCGTTCCGCGACGCCGAACTCACGCCCGAGGGCGTCCTCGTCGTCGCCACCGAACGAGGCGTGACGGCGCGTCAGATCCTCGCGCCGGCACCGGCCCCGGCCGCGGCGACCACCGAGGCCGCGGCCCCCACCGTCCCCGCCCAGGCCGCCGCACCCACCCAGGCCGCCACCGAGCCCGCCGGCACCACCTCCGCCGACGCCGCCGCCCACGGCCGTCCCCACGGCCCCGAAGGAGACCACTCGTGAACACCCAGGCGCAGGCAGGCACCCCCGCCCAGCCGCCGGTCACCGGCCCCGGCAACACCGCCGTGGCGACCTACCTCGACCCCTCCACCGGCGAGGAGACGAGCCTCGCCCAGGTCTCCCGGCCCGGCCTGCCGCCCGCCGAGTACCAGCTGTTCGACGAGTTGCGCCGGCTGGGCGTGGACGGCGCCGCGGTCCGCGCGGTCCACACCGACCTGCGGCCGGCGATGCTCCCCGGCGGCTACACCGGCGACTTCGTCCTGCGGGCCTTCCCGAACGCCGCGTTCTCCTGCACCACCGAGTACGGCACGAGCCCCGAGGAGCGCGCCGCGGGCATCGCCGGCCTGGTCCAGCAGGTCGAGACCATGCACCGGCTCGCGGGCCGCCAGGCGCCGCCCCAGCCGCACCGCACCCCCGCCCCGCGGGTCGTCGCCCCCGCGCCGGCGCTGCCCTCCGCGGACCTCGGCGCCCATCTCACCGAGGTCTTCGGCGCCGACGGCGTGCGCCGCCCCGACGCCGGAGCGCTCGCCGCCACCCAACTCCCCGAGGACACCCGGACCACCCTCACCGAGGCCGGCCTGCCGGCCCGGGTCCCGTACTTCTTCACCGCCGACGACCCGGCCGCACCGCCGACCGGCGGACTGTTCGCGGACGTCTCCACCCACCTCCGGGGGGCCGGGACGCAGGCCCGGCCGGAGGTCCTCGACATCCTCGCCGGGTACGTCCGCATCGGCACCGACGGCCTCTACGCCCTCGCCGTGCAGTGCACCGCCCCGGAGGACGACCCGAACCAGCTCGGCACCCTGTGGGCCGTCCAGCCCAGCACCGGCGGCGCCCGCTTCGTCAACCGCTCCCTCGCCGCCTACCTGCGCTCGTTGACCCTCCTGGTCACCGCACGCCGGCAGCTCGCGGGCCTGGACCCGTACGCCGCGGGCACCGCGGTAGCCGCCTTCCAGGAACAACTCGTGGCCCTCGACGCGTGGTCCCTGGACGACCCCGACAACTGGTGGTCCCTGGTGACCGAGCAGATGTGGCACGGGTTGTTCTAGGCCCAAGGGCGGCAGCCAACAGAAACGGCCGGCCGACCAACTCGGCCGGCTCGCCCGGCTCCAGGGGACGCTTCCCCCGCCATACGCCCGAGGGCGCTGTGGGTGCGACGCATCGCACCACGGCGCCCTCGCTGCACGAACGGGCCTCCTGGCGACGAGCCCCCGGGCCCTCGTGCGTCAGGGCAGCAGCCAGTCCGCGGCGAACGCTGCCGCGAGCCCGCACACCAGCAGCCAAGTACCGAGCCGGGTACGCCCGTTGCGGGCGAGTTCGATGACGATCCCGCAGAGTATGAGCGCCGCCCCGTACACCCCGACGACCAGCACCGACGTACGGGACGCCAGCCGCACCACGAGGAGCACGGCCATCGCGGCCATCATCACCGAGGCCAGCACGACCCGCACCCGCCGCGCCTGACGAGGCGTCAGGCCGACGCGGTCCCGTTCACCCTCGACGCCCTCCTCCTCGCCGACCCGCCCGTCCCCCTCGGCGCCGTCCTCGACTTCACCCTCGCCCTCAACGTCGCCCCCGACTCCGCCCCCGGCCGGCGCCTCGGCGTCAACCTTGGCGTCACTCTTGACCCTTGCGGCGCCCCCCGACCCCTCCCCCACCCGCTGGGAAAGGGATTCGTCGGCCTGCTCACTCCCCGCTGCGTCCATGAGCGGGAATGCTACGGGAGCCCGAGCGGCCACCCGCGCCCGTCCCCCGCACCGAGCCGCCTCCCTCCACCCCTCCCCACCAGCTTTTTTGACGCGGCCCACCGTTGACGCACCCCGCCGCCGTCCCGGACCGTATCCCCGGAGCCGCAACCCGCCCCCACTCCACCACCCCCAAATTCTCACAATTCCGCCACCCTTTCCCAATTCCAAGGATTTCGCCGATTCCAGACGCCTGCTCAATTCCCGCGAAAGCCAACCCGGTTGACCGGCCGCGCCAACCGCCGCGACTCCACTCGCCTTGACACGCCCGCACTCAGATCGCCTAACCTGGGAGCGTTAGGCGTGATGAGCAAGACGCGGAACACATCGTCAAACGGGGGCAGTGGTGGCTGGCAAGGCATTTGATGTCGATCCTGATGTACTGAAGACGCAGGGCGACGCCTTCGTCCACATCGGAAGCGATTTCTCCAAGGCTTCGAAGAAACTCCAGGATGATCTTGAAGGGCTCGGTAGCCCTTGGGAGAACTGTGACTTCGGGGACGCCTTCGAGACGATCTACACCCCGATCAAGGACGGCATGTTCAAGTCGATGGACTCCCTCGGCGAACGCCTCGAGGGCATCGGCGACAAACTCCAGGACATGGCCCGTTCGTACACCGAATCCGACGAGCAGGGCGTCCACGTCATCAGCGCGGTCGGCCGCCCGATGGTCTGACGCAGGTCCGACCACCCTTCAGCCGAGGCGGGGCCCCGCAGCATCCGGGCGCCCACCTCGGCTCCGGTCGATCCCTCCTGCGCCGACACCCCGGCCGCCCCACCGCCCGCCTCCGGTTCCTTGCTTCCCCACCACCGCCTCGCCTTACCACTACGCCGATTTCGGCCACACCCGCACGGGGGACGAACACTGTGTCTTTGCAGCTGCCTGGCGAGCTCGTCTGGATTCTGAATCTTCTGGGCTACGACTGGCCCGACGCGGACGAGGACAAGCTCCACGAATGCGCGTCGGCCTGGCGAAACTTCGCCGAATCCGTCAACAACACGAATTCCCAGGGCGCCACGGCAGCCAATCAGGTGCTCTCCGCCAACTCCGGCGAGGCCGTCGAGGGCTTCTCCCACGAATGGGGCGCGTTCAACGGCTCCGGCGACGGCGGTGACAACTACCTCCGCGACGCCGCCGCGGCCGCCGACGTGATCGCCCTGGCCTTCGACGCGGCCGCCGTCGCCGTACTGGCCGGCAAAATCGCGGTCATCGTCCAACTCGTCATGCTGGCCGCGGAAATCATCGCGGCCCAGGCCGCCGCGCCCTTCACCTTCGGCCTGTCCGAGGTCGGTGCGGCGGGCGCCACCCAAGCGACTCGCGTGATCGTCCGCCAGATCCTCGCCAAGATCCGGCAGGAGGTCATGCAGGCCGCCACCAAGGCCATGGAGCACGCCACCATGGACGCCGTCAAGAAGATGGCGAAGAAGGCGGTCTCCAAGGAAGCCCGCAAGGTGGCGACCGACTACGCCAAGCAGCAGATCAAGGAAACGGTCAAGGAAACCGTCAAGGAAAAGGTCGTCGACGCGGCCAAGGAGAAGGCGACCGAGGCCGGCAAGGAAATGGCCCAGAACGTCGCCGAGCAGAGCATCGAGACCCACTTCGGCGAACGCGACGGCATCAAGCTGGACGAAACCGCGGACATCGCCAAGGACAAGGCCGGCGAATACGTCGACGGGCTCAAAGAGGGCGCCGACGACCTCACCAACCCCAAGACGTACATCGACCACGCCCGGGACGACCTCACCAACCGCGGCCTCGACCAGACCCAGAAGCACGTCGACCAACGCACCGGCGGCGCCGCCACCCGCCACCAAGGGGTCACCGACAGCGCCAAGGACACCGTCCGCGAACAGGTCCGCAACGTCTTCGGGTGACGGGCACCACCGCTCACTCACACCCACGCCGGATGCCCTCGTCTCCACACCGTCCCACGGAGGCGAGGGCATCCGGCGTGGCCTTCGCCCTCCCGCACCGGAGGCACGGCGCAGAGTCGGCCCGACCCGGTCCACCACAGACAACGGGGCCCGCAGCCTTCCGGCTGCGGGCCCCGACGCCTACTCCGTCGTCACTGACTCACTCGTACGTTCAGCGACCCGGCGGTTGCGTGGGCGGCATCTGCGGGTACGAACCGGGCCCACCAGGCCGCTGCTGGTACGCCCCCTGCGGCCCCTGCGGATTCGGTACGAACCCTCCAGGACCACCCGGCCCGCCGAAGCCCCCAGGGCCACCGGGCGGCGGCCCGTTCCGCTTCTTCTTGGCCACCAGGACCACGACGAGGACGATGACGAGGACGACGAGCACGCCCCCGACGATGCCGATGATGGCGACGGGGCTCAGGCCCTTGCTGCTGTGGATCTTCGGGTCGACGCCGTTGTTACCGGCCGCGCTGGACGGGTCGGACGACGCACCGCCACCGCTCAGAGCCGGGAACGGCCCGTCCTTGGGACCGGCGGGAACGTCCTTGGTCAGGGCACTCAACGGCTTGATGAAGCCGTACCCGTAGTGCTGGTCCGGAAGCTTCATGTCCGGCATGTCCACCGGAATGCCCGCCGTCTTGATCATCCGGTTGGCGATCTGCCCAGCAGTCAGATCCGGGAACTTGGAACGGAGGAGTGCGGCGGTGGCGGAGACGTAGGCAGTGGAGTCGGAAGTGCCGTTGGCCAAACGGTATTTGCCGTTAACGTCCACCACTGGGCTCGCAGACCTGATACGCACCCCAGGCGCAAGGAGCTTAACGTACGGGCCAAAGTTTGACTTGTCCCACACGTATCCGTGGCTATCTACCGCGCCGACCGCAAGCACACCGGGCGCCGCAGCTGGATACGCTGGAGTGCCGACGCCGTCATTACCCGTGCCTGCTACGAGCAATACATCATGCTGTCGGGCGTATTCGACAGCCTTTTGTTCCAGCGGCGTCAGTTCAGAGCTACCGGTGACGAAGGACATGTTCACGACCTTCGCCCCCTGATCTACGGCGTATCGGAGAGGCTCCGAGAAGTCGGAACTCCCCTCATCGGTTCCCACCGGGAGGATCTTGGCGTCGGGAGCTAGCCCCTTCACCCCGTCTGACCCGCCGGGACCATGCCCGTGCCCAGCAATCAGCGACGCCATGGCCGTGCCGTGGGCACGTTGCTGATATGCGTGATCCGCTGTACCCCCATCAATGAAGCTTTTCCCCGGGAGTACGTTTCCTACGAGGTCAGCATGGCTACCGTCAACCGGATCGTCTATGACGGCGACCGTAACGCCCTTGCCCGTCGAAACCTTCCAGACCGACTCAGCGTCGAACTTCTGCAGTGGCCACTGGTCGTTCCTCATCTGATCCGCCGAAGCAACCGACGCGGTGCCAAAAAGCAGCGCCCCCGCCACTGCCGCGCCGCCCACCGCACGCAGCGTCCGCGTGAAGCTCATGCCATTACACCTTCCTCACAGAACTGGGGCCCGCAGCCCGAGAGCTACGGGCCCCAAGCGTGTCTGCCGATTGCTTGTCCGGCCGTTCTTACTCGATGACCCGGGGAGCCACATTACGCTCCGGCGTCCAGGTCTCCTCGTCCTCCACGAGGTAGTCGGGACGGTTGCCGTTCTGTCCCTTGCCCTCGCCCTTGCCTCCGTGGGCACCGTGGGCGCCGCCCATCATGCCGGCCGGACGGCGTCCGCCGCTGGCGTTGTTCGTGGTGCCGGCACCGGTTCCACCGCGGCTACGGTGCAGGCCCGAACCACCCTGAGCGCCACCACCAGCACTGGCCTTACCACCGGACGCGCCGATGATTCCGCCCTTCTGTCGCGCCTGGGCACCACCGACGCCGGCGCCGCCAGCGCCGCCACCACGGCCGCCTCCGCCCTTTCCGGCACCACCGGCGTGAGCACCGCCCATGCCCGGCATGCCCGGCCGGCCAGCACGGGCACCGCCAGGAGCACCCGGGCCACCCGAGGTGCCCTTCGCACCGCCCGGGCCACCCGAGGTGCCCTTCGCACCGCCCGGGCCACCGGACACGCCCTTCAATCCGCCCGGCCCGGACTTCAGAGTGCCCATGCCACCACCGGGAATGCCCGGCATGCCGCCGCTCGGGCCGCCTCCGTTGGGCACGTGAACGCCGGGACCACCCTCGAGGCCACCAGGGCCGCCAGCAGTTGGAATCTTGAGGCCACCAGGGCCACCGGGGCCACCGCCCTGGAGACCCTCCAGACCTGTCGTCACAGGGGGCGTGTTGGGCTTCATTTGACCCAGCCCACCGCTGATGCCGGGCTGGTCCGGCATCTTGGGAGTCTCGGGCATCTTGGGCGCGGCCTTCATGCCTCGTGTGGGGATCTTTACGCCGCCCCCGCCGCCCCCGACACCCGGCCCACCCATGCCGGGCATGGGCATGGGCATGGGCATCGTGGACAATCCGTTGCTGGGATCATGGTCACGGATCTGATCGTCGATCCTCCCGTTACCGGGCTTGCCACCCGCCGTCGGCGGCTTAAGCCCCGACGCCCGCACCACATAAGCCGTCCCCAGATTCTCCATCGCGACCGCGGCCTCAAGTCGCTTCGTCTGGTGGCCGGACAGGTTGTCCTTGTTGGCGTCGAGGACGCCCTGCGTGCTGGCGCCCTGGTTGAGGACCTTGTTCAGGTCGTCGTCGTCGATCTGGTCGGACCAGGGCATCTCGCCCCAGACGTCGTCGCCCCAGTTCCAGCCGTCGTCAACGGGCTTGACCTTGTCGACGGCCTTCTGCAGGTCCTGCGCCGCCATCCCCATCACCTGGGCGGTGTGCGAGGCGTAGGGAGCACCCGAGCTGAAGTTCTGGCTGATCTCCTGGGCGCGCTTGTAGAACTTCTCCGCCGTGTCGCCGTGCCAGGACTCCATCACCTTCGTCACGGCGTCGTTGAACCGCTTCTGGATTCCGCCTCCACCATCGCCCGATCCGACCAGCTGGTCGTGGAGGTCCTGCCAGTTTTGGGCCACGTCCCGGACCTGCTGAACGTTGGCACCGTCCAGCATGCCCTTCAGGCCGTCCAGGTCATGGCTGTTGAACTTCGTTGTGAACGTCTCCCACGAGTTGCCACCCGTGGGCGCACTGCCCGCGTCTCCACCCATCAGTGGGCCCCCTTCTCCTTACACCTACCGGTCATGCGCCTTGCAGCAAGGTCACTTCATCGTGTTGTCGTGCTCAGCGTCCGCGTAGGCGTCCTTCGTCTTCTGGGACTTCTTACCGAAATCGTCGACCAAGCCCTCAATCTTGTCGACGATCTGGTTCTGGATGAAGTCCTTCATCTCGTTGTGCGCGTTGTGCAGCTTGCCGCGCTCGTCGAAGCCCTTACCCAGCGCACCCTCAGGAAGGTACGTCTGGTTCTTGGCCTTGTCCTTCGGCCCGCCCATGTCCTTGAGGACCTGGTTGAGCTCCTTCACGAGTTGATCAAGAGCGTCGAGATCAACGCCGTATTCCTTGCTAGCCATGCTTGGCCTCCCCGTGTGATGTCGTTCCGGTCTTACGGCGCCAGTCGCGCAGGGCGACGGACGAGCCCACGACCGCGCCGACGGCGAGGAGTCCGCCGCCGACGATGTAGATGCCGATGCGGGCCTGCCGCTCCTCGGGCGATTCGCCGAGGGTGAGGACGGCCGGCTGGATGTTGGTGCCGTCGGACACTCCGGAGAACTTATCCGGCGTGGGTGCGGCAGTCGGACGGGTGTCGTCCTTGAGGGCGGCAACGGGGTCGACCACGCCCCAACCGATGTTGTCGTCACGCCCCCTGCGGACCCGGTCGGCGGTCTGCTCGAGGTGCCAGATGACCTCGCGGGGGCCCCACTTCTCCTTGTCGTCCTTGTGCTTGGCGACCAGGAGGGCCGCGGCTCCGGCGGCGTACGGGGCGGCGAAGCTGGTGCCCTGGTCGACGCAGTTGCCGCCGAGCGGGACCGTCGAGACCATGTCGACACCGGGTGCGGCGATGCCGACGAAGGGTCCGGGCTGGGAGAAGGGAGCCCGTTCGTCGTTGCGGTCGGAGGCGGCGACGGCCAGGACGTTGTCGTAGGAGTCGCTGAACGCGGCGGGGTAGATGTTCTTCTCCTCGCCGCTCGCGCCGCTGTTGCCGGCGGCGGCGACGATCAGGACGTTGTGGTCCCTGGCGTTCTTGACCGCGGCCTCAAGGGTCGGCAGCAGTTGCTTGCTGGCCGCCGTGCCCTGCGAGATGTTGATGATGTCGACGTTGGCGGAGACCGCGTCGTTGATGGCCTTGGCGAGGGTGTCGGCGGTGCCGGCCTTCTCGTCGCTGGTCTGCTGGAACGGGATGATCTCGGCCTTGGGCGCAAGGCCGTAGAAGCCGGACGTCGCGCTGGGGCGGGCCGCGATGATGCCGGCGACCTTGGTGCCGTGGCCCACCTTGTCCTGGGTGGCCTTGCCGCCGACGTACGACTTGCCGGAGCCTTCGATGGCGTCCTGGAGCTGCTTGTTGCCCGCGTCCACGCCGGTGTCGATGACCGCGACCCGGATGCCCTGCCCCTCGCCGCTCGCCCACATCTGGTTGGTGAGCAGGCGCTGGAGGGACCAGGGGGTCTCTTTGATGTCGTCGGTGCCGAACTTGCACTCGCCGTTCTGCAGCGGCACGTTCTCGTCCGCGACCGCCGGCGCGACGGTGACGCTCGACAGGCCGGCGACGCAGGCCGCCGTGACCAGAGCACCCGTCGCGCGGCGGCGGTGCCCGGTTCGTAGACCAATGGCGCGAGATCCCACGGGTTTTCTGCTCTCCGTAGCGTTTGAGAGGGGGCGGATGAGGGGCGGGGCGAGAGGGCGGTGGCGGCGAGTTCGGGGCGTCACGGGTGAGGAATCGGTGACGGTGGGGGGAGGGCCGGTGAAGACTTCGCCATGGCGCACGGTCGGACGGCAGAAGGGCGAGCGCACCGTTGCAGCGCGCTCGCCCTCGTTGACCACTGTGCGAGCCGTTGCAGGCTGCTCAGCCGTGTGCCTTCCGCTCTCGCGTGTGCGGGATCAGCCGCCCCAGATGCCGGCGTTCTTGTGCTCGGTGCTCTGGTAGTTCTGAGCGGCGGTGTCCAGGGCCTTGGCGATGGCCTCGAGCGTCTGCTGCAGGTGGGCGGCGCGCTGGTCCCACTCGCGCTGGCGGGCCTGGTAGCCCTCCTGCGCGGCACCTTCCCAGCTCGCGGCGATCTTCTTGACGCCGGCCTCGAGGTCGTCGAGCTGCTGGCGAATGTTGTTGGCCGTCTGACGCACGTCGGAACTTGCCTGGCTGATCGTTTGGAAATTGACCAGGATCTGGCCGGACATGGGGTCTCCTCGGGAGTTGTTGCTGCTGAGTCGATTCACGTGCCGTGGTAGAGGAGCCGCACCGGAAGGGACGGCCTACCGGACCACGACGGGTTGGCGAGCGCGCCGGGTCAGTGGCGCGGCCCCCTCATCCGAAGGGGGAGGCCTGGGCGGTGACGTGCGAGATCGACTGAGCCTGCTCCTCTTCGGAGGAGGTGTAGTTCTGCGTGGTCTGGTCGATCGCTTCCTTGATCTCCGCCAGCAGCTGGTTGATCCGGTTGCCGTCCTCGTTCACCTGCGACTGCAGCTGGTGGTACGAGGAGGCCGCCTGGCCCTTCCATCCCGAGGTGATGGAGTCGACGACCGTCTGCAGACGCTGGATCTCCCCCTGGATCGCCTGGTTGACCGAGTCGATTTTGCCGCTGAACGCGACCATCTCCTCGTGCGTGGTTGTGAACTGACCAGCCATGGTCAACGTCCCCCATGAGACTTGTACGTCGGCCGCGCGGCTCCGGCAAGGGCAGTGCGCGGGAGGCATCTCCTGCTGACGCCTTCTGCCACATTACCTACTCCACACGCCTGTTCCCAACAGGGGGACGGCCGTTGTGACGGGATCACAACAATGTCAACTACGCCTCGGGAAACCGCCGTTCAATGGAATCGGGCAGATGGGGCGGTTTCGGTCAACCGGTAGTGAAGGTTCCGGGGAGAAGTGGCGGCCCGCGGGGGCCCGGGCGACTGGCCGATTCGGCGGTCTTGACGGCGGTGCGGGGTCCGTCCCGTCGGACGGCGGGCGAGCCTCGGCCCCGGACGCCGACGAGGCCGTGCCGGGCCCCTGGAGTGGGTGCCCGGCACGGCCTCGTGCGGCGCGTGCTCAGGTGACGCGAGCGCCGCTGCGAGCGGCCTCCTGGTACGTCAGGACGCCTGCGGCTTGGACGCGCTCGCCACGTCCAGCGACGGGCCCGCGGAGAGCAGCTTGGACCACGACTCCAGCATCAGCGGCGGGTGCGCGTCGCCGTAGCCGAGGTGGATCTGGGCCTGGTCCAGCTCCTGCTTGTCGCTGCCCGCCTTGGTCGCGGAGTCGTTGTTCCGCGGGATCGAGTAGCGCAGACCGGTGTCGGTGACCAGGAAGAGGCTGCCGGAGTTCGCCTTGGGGGTGGCGACCTGCTGGTAGAGCAGGCCGCTGCCGGGGCTGACGTAGGCGCTGGAGCCGGGGGCGATCTTGGCCGGGTAGTCCTTGCCGACCCAGGTGGTCATGTCCGGCAGGCCGTTGGGGTAGCCGAGCTTCTCGACGCCCGGGTACTTGGTGTTGGTCCCCTTGTAGACGCTGCAGGAGACGCCGTTCTGGGTGGGGGTGGACAGGCCGCTGGTCTGCGAGCCGTGCGCGAAGTCGTTGGCCGCGCTGACGATCTCGCTGGGCCACGGGCTGTCGACGTCGGTGTACGGGACCTTGCCGTAGAAGGTGACCGGGTGGTTGGTGGCGTCCAGCTTGGGGCTCACCCGGCCGGTGGCGACGCTCACCGGGGTGAGCGCCTTGCCGCTGCCGCCGTTCACCTTGGTGGCGTTCTCGCCCTGCTCCAGGAGGTTGGCGACGAAGTTCGAGACCTGCTCGACGCCGTCCTGCACGACCACGTACTTCTGGCCGTCGCCGGCCTGGAGGATCGAGCCGACCTTCTGCGCCTCGGCCGGGAGCGCGCTGTTGGAGACCGAGGTGCCGGCGCCCGGCACCTCCGGCATGCTGATCGGGTACGGGCTCTTGATCAGCGTGTTCATGAACTCGGCGGACACCTTCTGGGGTTCCGCCTGGGAACCGAAGATGACACGGCGCAGGGAGCGGTCGGCCTCGGTGTCGGTGTGCTTGGCGTTGGTCTTCTGCTCCAGGAGCCCCTGCTGCTGGTTGGCGATCATCTGGAACGCGAAGCCGTTGTGGTCGATCAACCACCGCACGCCGTCCGGGTCTTCGACGTACAGCGCCTGGTGGAGGTCGAGCTTGCCCTGCCGGGTGTCGTCGATCTTGTCGCGTTCCTTGCCCGCGAGGACGAACACCGCCTGCTGCGTCTTGCTGTTCTCGCCGCTGCCGGGGCGGTCGCACACCGCCCAGGTCTTGGGCTTGTCGACGTCGGCGGCGGTGGGCAGCCGGTCCGGGGCGTAGGGAATCCCGATCGCGGCGCCGCGCGAGATCTTCCCGCTGTCCAACTCGGATTCCTTGACCTTCACGACCTGGAACTTCTTCGGGTCGAGAAGGAGCTTGGCGGAGGCGAGATTCAGAACGGGGTGCAGCAGCTTCTGCTTTTTGCCGTTGGCGTCCTTGCTTTCCAGTACGACATAGCGAGTGGTGGATTCATCCCCGACGAGGACGTTTGTCCCCACGGTGTCCCATCCCGCCGGGGCGACCGGCTTGAGAATGCCGCAGGCCCCGAACCCCACGAGCACCAGGACGCCCATCACCACACTGGGCAACACGGCCTTCAGCGGTCTCGGCGCGCTTTCGATGGAACCGTTCGGCAGCGGCTTCAGAAATGCCGCATTCGTGCGCTTTCGAGCGAACGAATACGCATTCAGCTCGTCCCGACGTGATGCCATTGTTGCTTTCTCTCCCCGCCTGTTGGATCCACATCGACCGCCCCCGGCACTCACGCCGTAGCGCCCTCTACTATGCCGTGTATCGATCGAGCCGTACGGTACGGGTGCCACCTTCCAACGCACCAGTCTCAACAACGGCCGATACGTCTAGAGCCACCACCACCAGTAGAGGAGCAGGCCGGGGGATGTCCAGCGCCACCAGGGCTCGACGCCGCAATGGGCGGCAACAGCAGCAACAGCCTTCCGCTGCACCGCAGAACGCGGGAAATGAGGGCCAAAACGGCACAGCGCCGGGCAGTAGAGGAAACGGGGGTCGGGCCGCGGCCGGACCGGTTTCGCCCCGGCTGCGCCAACAGGCCGGCACCATCGGCGGCGTCCGCGTCCAGCAGCTGGCCATCATCGAACTCGCCGCGGCGCTGGTCCTGGTGGGCCTGTCGATGCATCACCCGGTGGCGCTGACCGTGGCCGTGGTGGTGGCGGTCGTCCTGGTCATCTTCGCGCTCGGCCGGCGCCGGAAGATCCCGCTGCCCGAGTGGATCATCACCGTGCGCGCGATGAACCGCCGCGGGAAGACCGCGGGCGAGAACCTCGCCGCCACCCAGGGCGTCGACCCCGCCTTCGCCCCGGTGGTGGAGTGCGACCCGGCCCTGCGCACCTACGAGTACACCGACGCCGAGCAGCGCACCATCGGCTTCGTCGGGGACGGCACGTTCCTGACCGCCCTCGTCCAGGTGGACGCCCGCGACGAACCGCTGCGGCCGCAGCGCGGCAGCCACATGGTCCCGCTGGAGCTGCTGCACACCGCGCTGGACATCGAGGACATCCACCTGGAGTCCGCGCAGTTCGTCCAGTACACCCAGCCCGCGCCGGCGCCGCACCTGCCCGAGCAGGCCGTCGCCGCCCGCTCCTACGCGCCGCTCCAGGCCCAGTCGCAGACCCCCGCGGTGCAGCTGACCTGGATCGCGCTGAAGCTGGACCCGGAGCTGTGCGCCGAGGCGATCGAGGCCCGCGGCGGCGGCATGAACGGCGCCCAGCGCTCCCTGCTCCGCGCCGCCGACCAGCTCGTCAGCCGGCTCACCGCGCACGGCGTGCGCGCCAAGGTCCTCGACGAGCGCGAGGTGGTGGCCGCGGTCGGCACCGCGGTGTGCGTCAGCCCGCGGGCCGCGAACGGCGCGATGGGCCGGGACGGCCGGGCCGCCCGCCGCACCCAGGAGACCACCCGGGCGATGCGCTGCGACGACCGCTGGCACACCACGTACTGGATCGGTCGCTGGCCCCAACTCGGCCGCGGCGGCGCTCCGTTGGCGGCCGTCACCCAGCTGTTGACCAGCACCCGGGCGATGGCCAGCACCTTCGCGCTGACCGCGTCGCACGGCAGCGGCCGACTGCCGGCCATCTCCGGCTACATCCGGCTGTCGACCCGTAGCGACAACGAACTCTCCGACGCACAGACCGAGTTGGAGCGCCGCTCCGGCTCCGTCAAGGTCGGACTCGTCCGGCTCGACCGCGAGCAGCTGCCCGGCCTGCTGGCCACGCTTCCCCTCGGAGGTACCCGCTGATGGGCACTCCCACGTACCAGCCCCGCGTCAACGTCAGCAGCGACGGCTGGCGCACCCCCACGAACCAGGGCGTCTCCGGTGGTCGGCTCTCGCACCAGCCGCGCCCCGACGAGGAGCAGTCCGGGCCGACGGGGCCGAAGCCGCGCCCCGGTTTCGGCCTGCGCGGCCCGCGGCGCAACCCGCACGTCCTGCCGGCCGAGTCGCTCGCCGAACTCACCCTGCCGGTCGGCGACGACGGCGTCATCATCGGCATCGACCCGCAGAACCAGCCGGCGGTGCTGAGCCTGCTGCGCCCCGCGCCGATGGAGATCGCGCTGGTCGGCAGCATGTGGATGGCGCAGGTGCTGGCGCTGCGCACGGTCGCCACCGGCGCCCGGGTCGCGGTGGAGACCGCCCGGCCGCCGGCCTGGGGCCAGATGGCGCAGGCCGCCGGTGGCGGTCAGCAGTGCGTCTCGGTCTTCGACGTGCGCCAGATCGCGCCGCAGGGACCGTCGGTTTCCAGCCCCGTCCTCGTCGTCCGCGACATGGGTGCCCGCCCGCCGCGCAACCAGCTCGCGCCGAGCCCCTGGCAGACCGTGCTGACGGTGCTGCCGTTCCTCGGGCCGCGTTCGCCGCAGATGCTCGGCCGGGCGGACCTGGTCGGCCTGCAGCGACTGTCGCCCGAGGAGGCCGAGGTTGTGACGCGGATCATGCGCCTGCCGGACAACGTCGGTGCGGTGCTGCCGACGTTGAGCGACAACGCCATGCTGTGGTGCCGGCGGGACGGCGACCACCAGTTCGTCATGACCCAGCCCACCGAGCCGGAGATCAACCTGCTGGGCGGGCCGCGCCGCATGGACTGACCGCGCGCACCGGCCGGTTGTCCGAGGGCGTCTCGTGCGCCGTACGACGCGACCGGCCGCCGGCACGAGCTACGGGCGCATCCACGGGGTGCGCCCGTAGGCGTGCCGACCGGGCTTGAAGACGACATGGCATCGACTGCCGTTATGGGCCGACTGTTGATTAGGCTGTGGGGAGAGCCGCAGGAGCACATCACCTCGGCAGCGCGCGACGGCAGTCGACACGGGGATGGAGACTTAGCAGTGGTGGCGCAACCTCGGGTGACGTGCTCCGACTTCCGTTACATCCGATCGATCCGCCTGTATCCGGTCCTGCCGTTCAGGTGCGTTGCAGTAGACCAGGAGGCACAGTGAAAGACCAGGAGGCTTTCCGCCCGGACGGGAACGATCCTGACGACGACCAGTCCGAGTTCGACCTGACCGGCGAGTTCAAGATCGATTTCGCGGCTCCGGCCTGGTACGGCAGCAACGACACCAGTGGTGGCGCGGGCGCCGCGGCCTCCTCCGCGACGCCGCCCGCCGGCGCCTCGACCCCGGGCCCGTCGTCAACCGGCCAGTCGCCGTCCGGGCCCGCCCAGGGCTCCGCGACCCCCGGCGTTCCGCAGCAGGGGGCTCCCGGTCCGGCCGCGCCTCCCGGCTTCCCGACGCTGCGCCCGCACGGCGCGGGCGGGGACGACGCGGCCGCCGCGGCCGGCGGTGCGTCGGCTCCGGCCGCCGCCGACGACGCGGCCGGCGCCAACGTCCACGCGGGCAGCGGTCCGGACCCCTCGGCCTCCCTCTGGGACGACGACGAGGACGACGCGGGGCCGGCGGCGGCGGATCCGACGCCCGAGCCGCGGTCCGCCGCGGCGCCGCAGCCGGAGGCCGCGCCCGCGCCCGAGGGACAGCCCGCACCGGCTCCCGGGCCGGACGCCGCCACCGCAGCCGCAGCGACGGCCGCCGCGGGCGCCCAGCCCGCCGCCCAGCCAGCCCAGCCCGTCCAGGGCCAGCAGCCGGCCCAGCAGCCTCCGCAGCAGCTGGCGCCCGGCCAGGGCGTGCCCCAGCAGGGCGTCGCTCCGCAGGGCATGCCGCCGCAGCAGGGCGCTCCGGCGGCGGGTGCGCCGTGGCCCGGCGCGGACGGTCAGCAGCAGGGCGCGCCGGCGCAGGGCGGACTCCCGCCGCTGCCGCCGGAGTTCCAGCCGGCCGACCCGCGGATGGCGCAGGCCGGCCAGCAGCAGCCGGTCGCACCCCAGCAGGCCCAGCAGCAGCCGGCCCAGCCGCAGCAGGCACAGCCGCAGCAGGCCCATCCCCAGGCACCCCAGCAGCCCTACCCGCAGCAGGCCCAGCAGCCGCAGCAGCCCCAGCAGGGCGGCTACCCGCAGCAGCAGGCCGCCCCGGCGCAGCAGGGTGGCTACGGCTACCCGCAGCCCGCGTACGGCTATCCGCAGCAGGTGCAGCAGCAGGGTCAGCACCCGCAGCAGCAGGCCCAGCAGCAGCCCACCGCCCAGCCGCAGCAGCCCGCCTACGGCTACCCGCAGCAGGGCTACCCCCAGCAGGGCCAACAGCAGGCCCAGCAGCACGCCCAGCAACAGCCACAGCAGCAGGCCCAGCCCGGCTACCCCCAGCAGCCGCAGCAGGCCCAACAGCCGCAGCAGGCCCAGCAACAGCCGCAGCCGGGTCAACAGGGTCAACAGCCGCTCCCCGGCCAGCAGTTCGGCGACCCCAACGCGGCGGCCAACTACGCCCAGTACTCCCAGCCGGGCCAGCAGCAGCCGCAGCGCGCCACCCCCGGTGCACCGCTCGGCTACAGCGCCGCGGTCGAGCTGACCTCCGACCGCCTGCTGCGCAACCAGCCGAAGAAGCGGAAGCCGGGTGCCAACGCCCAGCCGTCCAAGTTCAAGCTGGGTGCGAAGAAGGAGCTGGAGGAGCGCCAGCGCAAGCTGGAGCTGATCCGCACGCCGGTGCTGTCCTGCTACCGGATCGCGGTGATCAGCCTCAAGGGCGGCGTCGGCAAGACCACCACCACCACCGCGCTGGGCGCCACCCTGGCCTCCGAGCGGCAGGACAAGATCCTCGCGATCGACGCCAACCCGGACGCCGGCACGCTCGGTCGACGGGTCCGCCGCGAGACCGGGGCGACCATCCGTGACCTGGTGCAGGCGATCCCCCACCTGCACAGCTACATGGACATCCGCCGGTTCACCTCGCAGGCCCCCTCGGGCCTGGAGATCCTCGCCAACGACGTCGACCCGGCCGTCTCGACGACGTTCAACGACGAGGACTACCGGCGCGCGATCGACATCCTCGGCAAGCAGTACCCGGTCATCCTCACCGACTCGGGCACCGGTCTGCTCTACAGCGCGATGCGCGGTGTGCTCGACCTCGCCGACCAGTTGATCATCATCTCCACCCCGTCGGTCGACGGTGCCAGCAGCGCCAGCACCACCTTGGACTGGCTCTCCGCGCACGGCTACGCCGACCTGGTGCAGCGCGGCCTCACGGTCATCTCCGGGGTCCGCGAGACCGGCAAGATGATCAAGATCGAGGACATCGTGTCGCACTTCGAGACCCGCTGCCGCGGGGTCGTCGTGGTGCCGTTCGACGAGCACCTCGCCGCCGGCGCCGAGGTCGACCTCGACATGATGCGACCGAAGACCCGCGAGGCGTACTTCAACCTCTCCGCCCTGGTCGCCGAGGACTTCGCGCGCCAGCAGCAGGCCCAGGGGATGTACGCACAGGCGCAGATGGGGCAGCAGCAGATGGGCGGCGACCCGTACGCCCAGCAGCAGGACCCGTACGCCCAACAGCAGTACGCCCAACAGGCGCAGCAGGCCCAGCAGCAGGTCCCCCAGCAGGGCCAGCCGCCGGCCGGCTACCCGCCGCAGCAGGGCGGTTGGACCCAGCAGCCCGCCGCCCAGCCGCCGGCCGGTTGGCAGCAACAGCCCGCCCCGGACGCTCCGTTGCCGGAGCAGGGCGGCTGGACCCAGCAGCCGCCCCCGCAGTGAGCGGCCAGGCGTGCACGAAAGGGGCGGGGCCCGGCAGTCGACTGCCGGGCCCCGCCCCTTTCGTGCGCCCTCAACGGGCGCGAAGTGCCCTACGCCAGACCGGATTCGGCGATCAGCCCGCGGGCCTGCTTCACGTCGACCGCCATCCGCTCCAGCAGCGCGTCCAGGGTGTCGAACTTCTCCTGGCCCCGGATGTAGGCGAGGAAGTCCACCGCGACGTGCAGCCCGTACAGGTCGAGCCCGATCCGGTCGATGGCGTACGCCTCCACCGTCCGCACCTTGCCGTCGAACTGCGGGTTGGTGCCCACCGAGACGGCCGCCGGCATCGCCTCGCCCTCGACGTGCAGCAGCCCCGCGTAGACCCCGTCGGCCGGGATCGCGGTGTGCGGCAAGGTCTCCACGTTGGCCGTGGGGAAGCCCAGTTCACGACCGCGCTGCGCGCCGCGGACGACCACGCCCTCGACCCGGTGCGGCCGCCCCAGGACCTCCCTGGCCCCCGCCACGTCGCCCTCGGCGACCAGCCGGCGGACCAGCGTGGACGAGAACGGCACGCCGCCGCCCGCGGTGCCGCGCTCGAAGAGGTCGATGACCTCGACCGTGTAGTCGTAGGTGCGGCCCAGCTCGGCGAGGCTCTCGACGGTGCCCTTGGCCTTGTGGCCGAAACGGAAGTTCGGCCCCTCCACGACGAGCTGCGCGTGCAACTTGTCGACCAGCACCTTCACCACGAAGTCGGCGGGCGCCAGCTGCGAGAACTCCTTGGTGAACGGCAGCACCAGCACCGCGTCCACCCCCAGCTCCGCCATCAGCTCGGCCCGGCGGTGGTGCGGGGCCAGCAGCGGCGGATGGGTGCCGGGGCGGACCACCTCGCTCGGGTGCGGGTCGAAGGTGACGACCACGGCCGGGACCCCCAGCTCGCGGGCGCGCGCCACCGCGCGACCGATGATCAATTGGTGGCCGCGGTGCACTCCGTCGTACGAGCCGATGGTGACGACGCTGCGTCCCCAACCCTCGGGGATGTCCTCCAAGCCACGCCAGCGCTGCACTCTGCCCGCTCCTCGCCCGAACTCTTGACCGTCCACTGCGCCATTTCGGCATGGCGCAGGTCTAAGACTGCCATGCCGCGAGCGCGGCTTCGCGCGAAGGGTCGACTGGCCGCTGTTGCATCGGACACCCCGCGGCGCCCGCCGACCACCGGCCGGTCACCGCCGCCCCGTCCCGAGGGGCGGCCGACGGGGCCCGCCCCACACGCCCGGGACCGCTCCCCCACGACGCCGCGACCCGCCGCAGCGCCACCGGCTCGTCCTCGGCGAGCGCGTCCAGCAGTTCGGTCGCACGGGGGTGCGGCACTCCGATCAGCGTCTGCACGAGGGCGTCCAGCGCCCGGGTGCGATGGGTGTGCAGCAGCGCCTGCGCGGCGTGCGCGACGGTGACCGGGCCGGGCGCGGCGGGCGCGGCCAGCAGCGGACGGACGTCGTCGAACCAGCCGCACAGCACCGGCTGGGTCCGTTCCGGCGCGGCCTTCAGCAGCTCGGCCACGAGGTCGAGGAAGCGTCCGGGGCGCAGGGGCCCGCCCTCGGGACCGCACGCCTCCACGCCCCCCGCACGGCCCGCTACGGGGCCGTCGACCCACCCGGCGCCCGCCCGGCGGCCCGCCTCCCCGTCGGCGGGGTGGACCCGGACCCGCGGCGGCCGGGCGAAGGGACGTGACGCTCGTCCGCCGCGCGCGGTCGGCGGCGGCCCGTCGGCCGGCAGCAGCCGGCGCAGCAGTTCCAGCCGGTCCGCCGGCGCCAGCGCCAGGCACCGCCAGAACACCGGGCCGAACGTGGCCAGTCCGGCGTCCGCGAAGCCGCCGGCCGCGACCGACAGTTCGGTGATCCGGTCGGCGAGCAGCCGCAGCACGCCCAGGTAAGGCGTGGCGTCCGGCACCCCCAGCAGCACGCCGCACAGTCGACCGGCCGCCGTCCCGGAGCCCACCCCGGGAGCGGTTGCGGCGCCCACCAACTCCCGCCATTCCAGCGCCAGTTCCTCAACCGTGCCGCCCTCGACGCCCCCACTGGCCGCACCGCGCGCTGCCCCGCCGGGTCGTCCGTGCGCCACTCGGTGCACCCCTGCGTGCGGCCTCCCGAACGCGCCCCCGTCGACCACCCCGTACGCATCCCCGCACACGTCCCTGTCGACGTCCAGCACCACCATGCGCGAACCTCCCCGCCCGTTACCGTCCGTGCTCATCGGCGACGACGGTAGACAGACAGTGATCTTCGCGACAGGGTGCACGGCGAACGCGCCCCCGTCCGCGCCGTGGTTCACTCCGAGCGCCTGCTCACGGGGGTGAATCACCGCGAGGCGCTGGACAGAGACTCAGCGAGGGGGATGGTGGAGCGCGGGCCGAACGCTCCGCGCCCGTCGGCACGGCCCGCGTTCCACCACCTCCCCCTCGGCTGCCGTTCGCTAGGCGAAGACCGCCAGGCTCTTGGCCCGCCCGCCCTGGTTCTCCACCAGCGCGAGGAACGTGCCGTCCGGTCCGAAGGCCGCCACCGTGCCGCCGCCCTCGAAGAGCGGCATCGGCACCCGCGCGCCGTTGAGCAGCAACCGGGCCTGTGCCTCGGTGACGTCCCAGCGGGTGAACGCGGCGGCCGCGGCGTCCCCGAGCGGCATGACCGGCAGGCCGCCGCCCTCGGGGTCGTCCACCGCCGCCTGGAGCTGCTCCAGTGTCCGCGCCCGGTCGAGCTTGTACGGTCCGACCCGGGTGCGCCGCAGCGCGGTCAGGTGGCCGCCCACGCCGAGCCCGGCGCCCAGGTCACGGGCGAGGGCGCGGATGTAGGTGCCGGAGGAGCAGACCACGGAGACCAGCACGTCGGTCACCGGGGTGCCGTCGGCGGCCTCGGTCTCGTGCGCGGAGTGCACGACGAACGAGGAGACGGTCACCGGCCGGGCCGGGATCTCCACGTCCTCGCCGTCCCGGATCCGCTTGTAGGAGCGCTTGCCGTCGATCTTGATCGCGCTGACCTTGGACGGGACCTGCATGATCGCGCCGGACAGCTCGGCGACGCCGGCGTCGATGTCCTCGCGGGCGATGCCGTGCGCCGCCTTCGCCGCCAGGACCTCGCCCTCGGCGTCGTCGGTGAGCGTGCTCTGCCCGAGCCGCACCGTGCCGACGTACTCCTTCTCCGTCAGCGCGAGGTGCCCGAGCAGCTTGGTGGCCCGCTCCAGGCCGAGGACCAGGACACCGGTCGCCATCGGGTCGAGGGTGCCGGCGTGCCCGACCCGGCGGGTGCGGGCCATCCCGCGCATCTTCGCCACCACGTCGTGCGACGTGAAACCGGACGGCTTGTCGACGATGACCAGGCCGCCCGGCGTGTTGCTCTGCCGCTTCATTCTGCCGCTGCGTCCTCGTCGTCCTCGTCGGCGCCCGGCTTGCGGTACGGGTCCGCTTCACCGGCGTACTTGGCGCCCGAGGACGCCTCGCGCACCTGGGCGTCCGAGGCCCGGGCCCGGTCGAGCAGGTCCTCGATCGTCTGGGCGTTCTCCGGCAGGGCGTCCGCGACGAACGTCAGCGTCGGCGTGAACTTGGTCCCGGCCGCCGCACCCACCGCGGAGCGGAGCACGCCCTTGGCGCTCTCCAGTCCGGCGGCGGCGCTCGCCCGGTCCTCGTCGTCGCCGTACACCGTGTAGAAGACCGTCGCCTCCCGCAGGTCGCCGGTGACCCGGGTGTCGGTGATGGTCACGTGCGTGCCGAGCCGCGGATCCTTGACGCCGCGCTGCAACTTCTGGGCGACCACCTCCCGGATGAGGTCCGCCAGCTTCTTCGCCCGCGCATTGTCGGCCACTGGTCCGTCTCCTTCTTGTCTTTCACGATTGTGCTTCCACCGGCGACGACCCGCCCGGTCTCGCGGGTCACTCGTCGTCGCCGTGCAGCCGTCGGCGTACCGACAGCAGCTCCACTTCGGGCCGTGCGGCGACCAGGCGCTCGCAGCGGTCCATGACATCCGTCAGGTGTCCGACGTCCCCGGACACCACCGCCAGCCCGATGCGGGCCCTGCGATGGAGGTCCTGGTCTCCCACCTCCGCGACGCTCACCGCGTACTTGCGGTGCAGCTCGGCGACGATCGGGCGGACGACGGAGCGCTTCTCCTTCAGCGACCGTACGTCGCCGAGAAGCAGGTCGAAGGACAACGTCCCTACGTACATGCAAGACGGGTCAAGCCACCCGCGGGGCCTTCGGGGTGCCTCCCGGCGTCGGCCGGGGGCGTGCGTGTCATTTCGAACCGTACACGGAACGAGCGGGGCCGATCGACGGAGATTCCCGCCGACCGGCCCCGGCCCGCCCGCCGCCCGGCCACCGTTGCCGGTGGACCGCACGCCGGGCGGACTACTGCAAGATCAGCCGCGCGGCTTCTCCCGCATCTCGTACGTCGCAATGACGTCGTCGACCTTGATGTCGTTGAAGTTGCCGAGGTTGATACCGCCCTCGAAGCCTTCGCGGATCTCGGTGACGTCGTCCTTGAAGCGGCGCAGACCGTCGATGTTGAGGTTCTCCGCGACCACCTTGCCGTCGCGGATGAGGCGCGCCTTGGTGTTCCGCTTGACCTCGCCGGAGCGGATGAGCACACCGGCGATGTTGCCCAGCTTGGACGACTTGAAGACCTCGCGGATCTCCGCCGTACCGAGCTCGACCTCCTCGTACTCCGGCTTGAGCATGCCCTTGAGGGCCGCCTCGATCTCCTCGATCGCCTGGTAGATGACCGAGTAGTACCGGACGTCGACGCCCTCGCGCTCGGCCATCTGCGTGGCGCGGCCCTCGGCCCGCACGTTGAAGCCGATGACGATCGCGTCGGAGCCGGACGCCAGGTTGATGTCGGACTCCGTGACCGCACCGACGCCGCGGTGCAGCACCCGGATGTCGACCTCTTCGCCGACGTCGAGCTGGAGCAGCGAGGACTCCAGGGCCTCGACCGAACCGGACGCGTCGCCCTTGATGATGAGGTTGAGCTGCTGGACCTCGCCCGCCTTGAGCACCTTGTCGAGGTCCTCGAGGGACACCCGGCGGGTGCGCTTGGCGAACGCGGCGTTGCGCTCGCGCGCCGCGCGCTTCTCGGCGATCTGGCGGGCCGTGCGGTCCTCGTCGACAACCAGGAAGTTGTCGCCGGCGCCCGGGACGTTGGTCAGACCCAGGACCAGGACGGGGGTCGACGGACCCGCTTCCTCGACGTGGTTGCCCTTGTCGTCGAGCATCGCCCGGACGCGACCGTAGGCGTCGCCCACGACCATCGTCTCGCCGACGCGGAGGGTACCGCGCTGGACCAGGACCGTCGCCACGGCGCCACGGCCGCGGTCGAGGTGGGCCTCGATCGCGATGCCCTGGGCGTCCTGGTCGGGGTTGGCCCGCAGGTCGAGGGCGGCGTCCGCGGTGAGGACGACGGCCTCGAGCAGCTGCTCGATGTTGGTCCCCTGACGGGCGGAGATGTCGACGAACATGGTGTCGCCGCCGTACTCCTCGGCCACCAGACCGAACTCGGTCAGCTGACCGCGCACCTTGGTCGGGTCGGCACCCTCGACGTCGATCTTGTTGACCGCGACCACGATCGGCACGTCGGCCGCCTTGGCGTGGTTCAGGGCCTCGATCGTCTGCGGCATGACACCGTCGTTGGCCGCCACCACGAGGATCGCGATGTCGGTCGACTTCGCACCGCGGGCACGCATGGCGGTGAACGCCTCGTGACCCGGGGTGTCGATGAAGGTGATGCGACGCTCTTCTTCGTTGACCTCGGTCGTGACCTGGTAGGCACCGATGTGCTGGGTGATGCCACCGGCCTCGCCCGCGACCACGTTCGTCTTGCGGATCGCGTCCAGCAGGCGGGTCTTACCGTGGTCGACGTGACCCATGACGGTCACCACCGGCGGACGGGCCGCCAGCATCTCCTCGCCGCCCTCGTTCTCGCCGAACTCGATGTCGAAGGACTCGAGAAGCTCGCGGTCCTCCTCCTCCGGGCTGACGATCTCGATGTTGTAGTTCATCTCGCCGGCGAGCAGCTGCAGCGTCTCGTCGGAGACCGACTGGGTCGCGGTGACCATCTCGCCCAGGTTCAGCATGACCTGGACCAGCGACGCCGGGTTGGCGTTGATCTTCTCCGCGAAGTCGGTCAGCGAGGCACCGCGCGAGAGGCGAACGGTCTGGCCGTTGCCGCGCGGCAGCATGATGCCGCCCACGGACGGGGCCTGCATCGCCTCGTACTCCTGACGGCGCTGCCGCTTCGACTTGCGACCACGACGCGCCGGACCGCCGGGACGGCCGAACGCACCCTGCGTGCCACCACGGCCGCCGGGACCACCCGGACGACCGGCGAAGCCGGGACGACCGCCGAAGCCGCCGCCACCACCGGGACCGCCGCCACCGGGACGACCGGCGAAACCGCCGCCGCCACCCGGACGACCGCCACCGCCGCCACCACCGGGACGACCGGCGAAGCCGCCACCGCCACCGGGACGACCGCCACCGCCGCCGCCACCGGGACGACCAGCGCCGCCCGGACGACCGCCGCCACCGCCGGGACCCGGACGCGGGCCGGCAGCCGGACGCTGCGGCATCATGCCCGGGTTCGGACGGTTACCGCCGCCGGGACGCGGGGCGCCACCGGGCGCCGCACCCTGCGGACGGGGCATGCCACCGGGGGTCGGACGCGCGCCGCCCTGGCCCTGCGGACGGGGACCACCCTGGCCGCCGCCCTGCGGGCGCGGACCGGGCTGGCCGGGACGCGGGGCGCCACCGGGCCGCGGGGCCTGCGGACGGGCCATGCCCGTGGAGCCACCGGAGGTGAAGGGGTTGTTGCCCGGACGGGGACCGCTCGGACGGGCACCACCGGGACGCGGGGCGCGCTCGCCACCGGGACGCGGGGCGTTGCCACGACCCTGGCCCTGGCCCTGACCCTGGCCGCCTGCCGGGCGGCCGCCCGGACGCGGGCCGGGGGTGGCACCGGGACGGGGCCCCGACTGCGCGGCGGGAGCCGGCGCGGACGGCGGGGCCTGGAACTCCGGCTGCGCGGGCGCGGCCGGGGCGGACTTGGGCGCCGCGGGGCGGGCCGGAGCCGGCCGCGGACCCGGAGTGGGCCCGGCAGCAGGCTTGGAGGCGGCGGGCTCCGCGGGGGCAACGGGTGCCTCCGGGGCAACGGGTGCCTCCGGGGCGGCCGGAGCCGCGGGGCCCGGCTTGGGGGCGCCCGGCTTCGGGGCAGCCGGACGCGCCGCCTGCGCCGGAGTGGGCGCGGACGGCTTCGCGGGGGCCGACTTGCGCGGCGCCGCGGGCTTGCCGGCGGAACGGCCGCCGCCGCTGCCCGCCTGGAAAGCGTCGGTCAACTTGCGAACAACCGGCGCCTCGATCGTCGAGGACGCCGAACGGACGAATTCACCAAGTTCTTGGAGCTTGGCCATGACGACCTTGCTCTCAACACCGAACTCCTTGGCGAGTTCGTATACCCGGACCTTAGCCACTTCGCTCCTTCTAGGTCCGGGTGTCCACCGGACCGTCGCTACTTCATGGGCGTACTCATCGCGTACTCATCGAGTGCTCATCGCAATCTCGACCTACTTCCGACTCGCGAGGTACCTGACCGCACGGTTTTCCGTGCGCTGTGCGTGTCTTGCTGTGCGTTATTGCCATGGCGGCTGCTCAACCCGCGCCCCCTTCGATGAACCGGCGCAAATCCGCCGTGTCGAACGGGCCGCGACCCCGGTAGGCCCGGGGAAACGCCCGGCGGCGAACCGCCAGGTCGAGGCAGACCAGTGTCCGGTGCACGTAAGCACCCCGGCCGGGCAGCGTACCGCGAGGATCGGGGACACACTCACCCTCGATCGCCACGATGCGCAGCAAATCGCCCTTGGCCGCTCGCTCCCGGCACCCCAGACAAGTGCGCTCAGGGCATGCGCGGGCATGCGTCCGGCCAGACACCGCTTAAGTCTACCTCCCTACGGCCGGTCCACCCCGATGGGGTAAAGCCGATCCGTTGCTCAGAATTCCCCGCCCGGCGCCGCGGCACCACTTCTTTTCGGGCGCCGCGGCTCCGCCCGTCCCGGCTCAGCCCTGCGCCGGGACCTGCTCGGTGTCGGGACGGATGTCGATCCGCCAGCCGGTCAGCCGCGCCGCGAGCCGGGCGTTCTGGCCTTCCTTGCCGATGGCCAGCGACAACTGGTAGTCCGGCACGGTCACCCGGGCCGAGCGCGCCGACAGGTCCACGACCTCGACCTTGTTGACCCGGGCCGGGGACAGCGCGTTCGCCACCAGCTCGGCCGGGTCGTCCGACCAGTCCACGATGTCGATCTTCTCGCCGTTGAGTTCGGCCATCACGGCCCGCACCCGGCCGCCCATCGGGCCGATGCACGCGCCCTTGGCGTTCAGGCCGGAACGCATCGACCGCACCGCGATCTTCGTCCGGTGGCCGGCCTCACGCGCGATGGCGGCGATCTCCACCGACCCGTCGGCGATCTCCGGCACCTCCATGGCGAACAGCTTCTTCACCAGATTGGGGTGGGTGCGCGAGAGGGTGACCGAGGGCCCCCGGACGCCCTTGACGACGCGGACGACGTACGACCGCAGCCGCGTGCCGTGCGTGTACTCCTCGCCCGGGACCTGCTCCTGCACCGGCAGGATGGCCTCCAGCCGACCGATGTCGACCAGGACGTTCTTGGGGTCCTTGCCCTGCTGGACGACGCCGGTGACCACGTCGCCCTCGCGTCCGGCGTACTCGCCGAACGTGATCTCCTCCTCGGCGTCCCGCAGCCGCTGCAGGATGACCTGCTTGGCGGTGGTCGCCGCGATCCGCCCGAAGCCGGACGGGGTGTCGTCGAACTCGCGCGGCTCGGCACCCTCCTCCAGGTCGTCCGGGTCCTCCTTCGCCCACACCGTCACGTGGCCGGTGCTGCGGTCCAGCTCCACCCGCGCGCGGCGGCGGCTGCCCTCGGTGCGGTGGTACGCGATGAGGAGGGCCGACTCGATCGCCTCGACCAGCAGGTCGAACGAGATCTCCTTCTCCCGCACCAGACCCCGCAGGGCGCTCATGTCGATGTCCACGGCTACGCCTCCTCCTTGTTCTCGTCGTGCGCGTCGTGCGCGTCGTGCTCGTCGGTTTCGTCGTGCTCGGTGCTCTTCGCGTCCTGCGGCGCTGTGGCGCGGGACGGCTTGGGGTTGAACTCCAGCTCGACCCGCGCCTTGGCGATCTCGTCGAACGCGACCCGGCGGGCGGTCGGCTTGCGGCCCTTGACGCCCGGGACCTCCAGGTCCAGTCCGGCGTCGTCGGCGGCGACGATCCGCGCCACCACCTCGTCGCCCTCGTGCAGGCGGGCCTTGATCAGGCGGCCGACGGCGCGGCGGTAGTGCCGCAGCTCGGTCAGCGGCCGGTCGGCGCCCGGCGAGGTCACCTCAAGGGTGTACGGGGCGCCGCCCATCGCGTCGGTGTCGTCCAGCACCTGGGACGCCTCACGGCTCAGTTCGGCACACTCGTCCAGCTGGACGCCCGCGTCGGAGTCGACCACGATCCTCAGCACCCGGCTCTTGCCGGCCGGGGTCACCTCGATCTCTTCCAGATCCAGGTCTCGTGCGGCGACGAGCGGTTCAAGCAGCCCGCGCAGCCTCTCGCTCTGGGTGGTGCTCATCCGGGTGACTCCTCGGCCGCGTGTGCTGTTGTGGGTAGGTCGCGTGTCGGGTCAAAGCCTATCGGTTCCGGCGGGGTACTGACGATTCGGTGGGTCGTCACGGATACGCTCGCCTGCGGTGATCACTACGGAAGACCCCGGGAAGTGCAACGTGCCGAAACTGGCGCTCACGCGCAGAACGACCCTGTTGGCCGGCGCCGCCCTGGGAGGTGCGGCACTGCTCACCGGGTGCGCCGACGACGCCCGTCCGGCCCCCGAGGCGGCCGAGCTCTCGGCGGCCGCGGAACGGTTGCGGAAGAACGCCGCCCGGGACAGCGTGGCGCTGCTCGCGCGGTACGACGCGACGCTCACCGCGCACCCGACGCTGGGAGCGGCGCTGCGCCCGCTGCGGGCCGAAGTCGCCCGGCACGCCCAGGCGTTCACCTCCGACGCCCCGTCCACCGCGCCCTCCGCACCCGCCTCCGCGCCACCGGCCGGCGCGGCGCGCAGGTCCGGCGCACCCGACGTGCCGACCGACGAGCGGGCCGCCCGTACGGCGCTCGCCGACGCGGAGCGCGCCCTCGCGGACGCCCGGACGAAGGCGCTGGTGTCCGCGCCGGCCGAACTGGCCCGGCTGCTCGCCTCGGTCGCGGCGGCCGGCGCGGCCCATGCGTACCTCCTGACGGAGGCCGGGTGACGGGGACTCCCCCGCGCCCGTGCCCCGCGGCGGGCACGGCGACGACCTACGGCGCGCGGCCCTCGCCGGGGCGCCCCAGCAGAAGGAGAAGGAACGGGGTATGACGACGACGGGCGCACCGCGCGAGGAGGCTCGCGACCGCGACGCGTTGACCGCGACGCAGGCCGCGCTGGCCGCCGAGCACGCCGCGGTGTACGGGTACGGCGTGGTCGGCGGGCGGATCGGCGCCGGCCGGCGCACGGAGGCCCGGAGCGCATACGACGCGCACCGGGCGCGGCGGGACGCGCTGGACCGTGCCGTGCGGGACCTCGGCGGCAGGCCGCAGGCCGCGGCCGCCGCCTACGCACTGCCGTTCCCGGTGCCGGACGCGGCCGCCGCGGCGCGGCTGGCGGCGGAGTTGGAGGACCGGGTGGCGGCTGTCTACGCGGATCTGGTCCGGGCCACCGGCGGTGCGCACCGTACGGAGGCGGCGGCCGCGCTGCGCGAGGCGGCAGTGCGGGCGGTGCGCTGGCGAGGGAGCGGCGTAGCCTTCCCTGGGCTCGTGGAGCGGGCCGCGGCACCCGCCCCGTCGGGTACCGCGGGCGCCGATTCCGACGCGCTCTGAACGACCGGCCGGCACGACGGCCACTCCCCCACGAAAAGGACAGCTCCAGCATGGCAACGGGACCCATCCAACCGCCGCAACGATTGGTGAACGCGCTCGGCGGCGATCCGGAGGGCCCCGCACGGGACTGGCTGGCGGCGCTGCCGGAGCTGGTCCAACAGCGCCTGGAAGCCTGGGAGTTGACGCTGGAGCGGGTGCACGCTCCGGGCGGCCGCAGCAGCCTCGTGGCGTTCGTGCGGCAGCAGGACGGGACGCCGGCGGCGCTGAAGTTCCCGGTGCCGGGCCGGGCCGCCGTACAGGAGGCAGCGGCGCTGCGCGTCTGGGACGGCTGGGGTGCGGTGCGGCTGCTGCGGGCCGACGAGGCGGGCGGTGCGCTGCTGCTGGAGCGGTTGCAGGGGTCGGTGTCGCTGCGGTCGCTGCCGGAGGCCAAGGCCCTGTTGGAGGCGGCCGGCACGGTGCGCCGGCTGTGGGTGGCGCCGCCGGCGGAGCATCCGTTCGCGACGGTGGCGGAGCGGACCGCGGCGGACGCGCCGGGGCTGCGGGCGGCCGGGGAGCCGGTGGGTGCCGGGCCGCTGGTCGACGAGGCGCTGGAGTTGGGCGGGTCGCTACCGGCCGGCGCGGCCGAGGAGTTCGTGCTGCACGGCGCGTTCCGGCAGGGGAAGGTGCTGGCCGGGGAGCGGGTGCCGTGGCTGACGGTGGGCCCGTCGCCGCTGGTCGGCGAGCGGGCCTACGACCTGGCGCGGCTGGTGCTGGACCGGTTCGAGGACCTGCTGGCCGGCTCGGGCGCGGCCGCGGCGGCCCGGCGGCGGGTGGCGAAGCTGGCCGACTCGCTGGACGTGGACCGCGAGCGGCTGCGCGGCTGGACGCTGTACCGGGCGGTGCGCGCGGGACTGCGGGAGTCGGCGGCGGGCGACCGGCGGCGCGGCGAGTCGCTGTTGGAGTTCGCGACCTACGTGTAGCGGGTCGGGTGGTGCGGCGACGGGCCGGCGGGGCGGGTGCCCCGGCCGGCCCGTCGCCGTGTGCGCTCAGGCGCCGAGGCGGGCGACGGCCTCCTCGACCGTCAGCTCTTCGCGCTCGCCGGTGCGGCGGTCCTTGACCTCGACGACGCCCTCGCCGGCGCGGCGGCCGGCGACGACGATGGTCGGCACGCCGATCAGCTCCGCGTCGGTGAACTTCACGCCGGGCGAGACGCCGGGCCGGTCGTCGACCAGGACCCGCAGGCCGGCGGCGGCGAGCTGGTCGCTGACCTCCAGGGCGAGTTCGGTCTGCTTGGCCTTGCCGGCCGCGACGACGTGGACGTCGGCCGGGGCGACCTCGTCCGGCCAGCACAGGCCCTTGTCGTCGGCGTGCTGCTCGGCCAGCGCGGCGACGGCGCGCGAGACGCCGATGCCGTACGAGCCCATGGTGACGCGGACCGGCTTGCCGTTCTGGCCGAGCACGTCGAGGTGGAGGGCGTCGGCGTACTTGCGGCCCAGCTGGAAGATGTGGCCGATCTCGATGGCACGGTCCAGCTTGAGGCCGGTGCCGCAGTTGGGGCAGGGGTCGCCCTCCTGCACCACGACGACGTCGACGTAGGCGTCGACCTCGAAGTCGCGGCCGGCGACGACGTTCTTGGCGTGCACGCCTTCCTTGTTGGCGCCGGTGATCCAGGAGGTGCCGGGGGCGACGCGGGGGTCGGCGAGGTAGGTGACCTTCTCCAGGCCCTGCGGGCCGACGTAGCCGCGCACGAGGTCGTCGCGGCCGACGAAGTCCTCGGCGGTGACCAGTTCGACGGCGGCCGGGGCGAAGTGCGCCTCGACCTTGGCCAGGTCGACCTCGCGGTCGCCGGGCACGCCCACGGCCACGATCTCGCCGTCCACCTTGACCAGGAGGTTCTTGAGGGTGGCGGAGGCCGGCACGTCGAGGTGCGCGGCGAGCGTCTCGATGGTCGGGGTGTCCGGGGTGGGGACCTCTTCCAGCGCGGGCACGTCGGCGGCGTCCACCGGCGTCAGGGCGTAGGTGATCGCCTCGGTGTTGGCCGCGTAGTCGCACTGGGGGCAGTCGGCGAAGGTGTCCTCGCCGGCCGCGGCCGGGGCGAGGAACTCCTCGGACTTGGAGCCGCCCATGGCGCCGGCGGTGGCGGCGCAGATGCGGTAGTCGAGGCCCAGGCGCTCGAAGATCCGCTGGTAGGCGGCGCGGTGCAGCGCGTAGGACTCGGCCAGGCCCTCGTCGGCGGTGTCGAAGGAGTACGAGTCCTTCATCTGGAACTCGCGGCCGCGCAGGATGCCGGCGCGCGGGCGGGCCTCGTCGCGGTACTTGGTCTGGATCTGGTAGAGGATCACCGGCAGGTCCTTGTAGGACGTGCACTGGTCCTTGACCAGCTGGGTGAAGATCTCCTCGTGGGTGGGGCCGAGGAGGTAGTCGCCGCCCCTGCGGTCCTTGAGGCGGAACAGCTCGGCGCCGTACTCCTCCCAGCGGCCGGTCGCCTCGAAGGGCTCCTTCGGCAGGAGGGCGGGCAGCAGGACCTCCTGGCCGCCGATGGCGTCCATCTCCTCGCGCACGACCCGCTCGACGTTGGCGAGGACCTTCTTGCCGAGCGGCAGCCAGGACCAGACACCGGCGGCGGTGCGCCGCACGAAACCGGCGCGCACCAGGAGCTTGTGGCTGAGCACCTCGGCGTCGGCCGGGTCGTCGCGCAGTGTCTTGAACATCAACCGGGACATGCGCTGGACCTGTGCGGCGTTGGCCATGGGAGTTTCTCCTGCGTAAGAAAGGTGACTCCCTGGAGGTTAGCCGCCGGGGCGTCCAGCACGGAAATGCGTATCCGCTGCGCGGGACCGCGGCCCACGTCGTCGGGTTTTCCGCCGTGCGGTCAGGTGCGCTTCAGCGGGAGGGGGGCGCCCATGACGGCGTAGGGGGTGGGGGCGCTGGGGAAGAGGACCCGGCGGGCGATGTCCTGGTAGCCGAGGGAGCGGTACAGGCCGCGGGCCGGGCTGTCGGTGTCGATGGCGGAGAGGATGCTGCGGGGTTCGGTGGCCCCGTCGGTGATCCGGGTGATCAGGGTGCGGCCGATGCCGTGGTTCTGGTACGCGGGGTGGACGTGCAGTTCGGTGATGACGAAGGAGTCGTCGAGCCACTTGTCCAGGCCCTGGCAGCGCAGGTACGGCTCGACGACGGTGGACCACCAGTGGGCGCGGTCGTTGGGCATGCCGTAGACGAAGCCGACGAGCCGGCCGGCGGGGGTGGTGGCGCCGAGGGCGCGGGCGCCGAGGCAGCCCAGGTGGCGCAGCACGATGTGGCGGCGGACGGCGATCTCGTCGTCGTTGAGCCCGAAGGCGAGGGCTTGGACGGCGAGCGCGTCGTCCACGCGGGCAGCGAGGTCCAAGGGGCCGACCGCGACGTCATCCATGCTCGGAGGGTACAAGGCGGCGGCTCAGAAAAGTACGCTCATGAACGCGCCGACTTCCGCGAAGCCCACCCGGCGGTAGGCGGCGCGGGCGGCGGCGTTGTAGTCGTTGACGTAGAGGCTGACGGCCGGGGCGACGTCGTTCAGGGCGTAGCGCAGGACGGCGGCCATGCCGGTCTCGGAGAACCCCTTGCCGCGGTGCGCGGGGTCGACCCAGACCCCCTGGATCTGGCAGGCCAGCGGGGTGGCGGCGCCGATCTCGGCCTTGAAGAGCACCGTGCCGTCCTCGATGCGGGCGAACGAGCGGCCGGCGCCGACGAGTTCGGCGACCCGCGCCTGGTAGAGCAGTCCGCCGTCGCCGGCGAGCGGCGAGATGCCGACCTCCTCGGTGAACATGGCCACGCACGCGGGCATGATCAGGTCGAGTTCGTCCTTGCGGATCCGCCGGACGTACGGGTCGGGGGCGACGTCGGCGGACGGGGCGCGGGTGACCATCAGCGGCTGGTTCGCTCGGATCTCGCGGGCCGGGCCCCAGTGGGGTTCCAGCAGCGACCAGAGCGCGGCGGTGGGGCCGGCGGGGCCGACGATGGAGGAGCAGCGGCGGCCCTGGCGGCGGGCGCGTTCGGCGAAGCCGCGGACGGCTTCGGGGGTGGCGCAGACGGGGACGAGGTTCGCGCCGGCGTAGCACAGGGACTCCAGCCGGCCGCCGACGTACCAGCCCCACATCTCGCCGCCGAGCCGCCAGGGGTCGAGCCCGGCCACCTGCACCCGGGCGGCGACGAAGGCGTTGGCGACCGGGTCGCGGTCCAGGACCGTGAGTGCCGCGTCGAGCTCTCCCGGTTCGAGGACCTTGATGGTGGTGGTCGTCAGCACGTGTCGGAAAGCCTCACCGTTACGGGGCCTGGGAGGCCAGGCGGAGCGGGTCCTGGCACTGTACCTCCACCGGCCGGGAACCACCCGGGCTCCTGGAACGACGGGCACGAGCCCCGCTGCCCGGGGCGGGCGGCGGGGCTCGTAAGGCGCGGGATGCGGGCGCGCGCGGTGCGGCGGCGGTCAGCCGGCGGCGGTGACGACCGGCTCGCCGGAGGCGACGCCGTCGGCCTCCATCTGGGCGGCGATCTTCAGGGCCTCTTCGATGAGGGTCTCGACGATCTTCGACTCGGGGACGGTCTTGATGACCTCGCCCTTGACGAAGATCTGGCCCTTGCCGTTGCCGGAGGCGACGCCGAGGTCGGCCTCGCGGGCCTCGCCGGGGCCGTTGACGACACAGCCCATGACGGCGACGCGGAGCGGCACCTCCATGCCCTCCAGGCCCGCGGTGACCTCGTCGGCGAGCTTGTAGACGTCGACCTGGGCGCGGCCGCAGGACGGGCAGGAGACGATCTCCAGGCGGCGGGGGCGGAGGTTCAGCGACTCCAGGATCTGGATGCCGACCTTGACCTCCTCCACCGGCGGGGCGGAGAGCGAGACCCGGATGGTGTCGCCGATGCCCTCGCTGAGCAGCGCGCCGAAGGCGACCGCGGACTTGATGGTGCCCTGGAACGCCGGGCCGGCCTCGGTGACGCCGAGGTGGAGGGGGTAGTCGCTCTGGGCGGCGAGCTGGCGGTAGGCGTTGACCATCACGACCGGGTCGTTGTGCTTGACCGAGATCTTGATGTCGCGGAAGCCGTGCTCCTCGAAGAGGGACGCCTCCCACAGGGCCGACTCGACCAGGGCCTCGGGGGTGGCCTTGCCGTACTTCTGGAGCAGGCGCCGGTCCAGCGAGCCGGCGTTGACGCCGATCCGGATGGGGGTGCCGGCGTCGGAGGCCGCCTTGGCGATCTCCTTGACCTTGTCGTCGAACTGCTTGATGTTGCCGGGGTTGACGCGGACCGCGGCGCAGCCGGCGTCGATGGCGGCGAAGACGTACTTCGGCTGGAAGTGGATGTCGGCGATCACCGGGATCTGCGACTTCCTCGCGATCACCGAGAGCGCGTCGGCGTCGTCCTGGGTGGGGCAGGCGACCCGGACGATCTGGCAGCCGGAGGCGGTCAGCTCGGCGATCTGCTGGAGCGTCGCGCCGATGTCGGAGGTCCGGGTGGTCGTCATCGACTGCACCGAAACCGGTGCGTCTCCGCCCACGGCGACCGTACCGACCTGGATCTTGCGGCTGACCCGGCGGTCGGCAAGCTTGGTCGGCACGTCCGGCATTCCCAGTGCGATGGCAGTCATCTGGCGAGCAACCCCAAGGTATGGATCGAGGCCCGGATTCGGCGGGCTTCCGGTCATCGAGCCTACGGCACCGGGGTTGCCGGAGGCACATCGAACCCTTATGCCCCACGAAAGGGGGTGGCCGGGCACGCCCATACGGTCGCGGCGGCCCGGCCGGGGTTCGCGGCCTAGGTCAGCTTCACCGGATTCACCACGTCGGCCACGAGTACCAGCAGGGTGAAGCAGACGAAGATCCCCGCGACGACGTAGGCGATCGGCATCAGCTTGGCCACGTCGAAGGGGCCCGGGTCGGGGCGCCGGACGACCCTGGCGAAGGCGCGCCGCAGCGACTCCCACAGGGCGCCGGCGATGTGACCGCCGTCCAGCGGCAGCAGCGGCAGCATGTTGAACAGGAACAGCGAGAGGTTGAAGCCGGCGACCAGGAAGAGCATGGTGGCCACCCGCTGCTCCGGCGGGATGTGCAGGGAGAAGACCTCGCCGCCGACCCGGGCCGCGCCGACCACGCCCATCGGGGAGTCCTGCTTGCGCTCGGCGCCGTTGAAGGCCGCGTTCCACAGGTCCGGGATCTTGCCGGGGAGGCTTATCAGCGACTGGGCGCCCTGCTGGACCATGGTGCCCATGCGGTCGACGGACTGGCCGAAGGACTGCTGGACGATGCCGCTGGCCGGGGTGAAGCCGAGGAAGCCGGCGCTCACGAACTGGCCGGGGACGTAGCCGCCGTGGCCGTCGGTCTTCGCGACCTTGTTCTCGATGAGGTCGGCGTGCAGCGTCTGGCGGGCGCCGTGCCGCTCGACGACGAGGGTCGCCGGGCCGGTGGTCCGGCGGATCTGGTCCTGGAGGGTGCCCCAGTCGGGGACGGCGTGGCCGTTGAAGGAGACGATCTTGTCGCCGGCGCGCAGGCCCGCGGCCTTGGCCGGGGAGTCCTTGGCGGTCTTCGGGCACTTGTCGGACTGGGCGGAGGCCGCGATGACGCAGTCCGAGACCGAGCCGACCTGCGTGGTCTGGGTGTTGATCCCGAAGCCCATCAGCACGCTCATGAAGATCACCACGGCCAGGACCAGGTTCATGAACGGGCCGGCGAACATCACGATCACGCGCTTCCAGGGCTTGCGCGTGTAGAAGAGCCGGTGCTCGTCGCCGGGCTGGAGTTCCTCGAAGGCCGCCGAGCGGGCGTCCTCGATCATGCCGCGGAACGGGGACGTGGAGCGGGCTTGGAGCTTCCCGTCGTCGCCGGGCGGGAACATGCCGATCATCCGGATGTAGCCGCCGAGCGGGACCGCCTTGATGCCGTACTCGGTGTCGCCCTTCTTGCGGGAGAAGATCGTCGGCCCGAAGCCCACCATGTACTGCGGCACACGGATGCCGAACATCTTGGCCGTGCTGAGGTGGCCGAGTTCGTGCCAGGCGATGGAGAACAGCAGGCCGACGACGAAGACGACTATGCCGAGGATGGTCATCCAGGTCGTCATGCGCGAACCTCCGAGGGGGTGCGTGCCGCCGCGGCGGCCAGTTCGCGGGCGCGGGCGCGCGCCCAGGTCTCGGCCTGCAGGACGTCCGAGACGGTCAGGGAGGTTCCGTCACCGGGCGCGCTGCCGGGGCGGGTGCCGTCCTGGCTCTGCTTCATCACCACTCCGGATGCCAGTCCTTCGTCGACCACTGCCGCGACCGTATCCACAATCCCTGTGAACGGCAGCCCGCCGGTGAGGAACGCCTCGACGCACTCCTCGTTGGCGGCGTTGAAGACGGCCGGGGCGGTACCGCCCAGTTCGCCGACCCGGCAGGCCAGCGGCACGGAGGGGAAGGCGTCCTGGTCGAGCGGGAAGAACTCCCAGGTCCGCGCGTTCTTCCAGTCGATGCCGGGCGCCGCGTCGGGGACCCGCTCGGGCCAGCCCAGGCCCATCGCGATCGGCATCCGCATGTCGGGCGGGCTGGCCTGGGCCAGCGTGGAGCCGTCGGTGAATTCCACCATCGAGTGGACGTAGGACTGCGGGTGGACGACGACCTCGATGCGGTCGAAGGGGACGTCGAAGAGCAGGTGCGCCTCGATGACCTCCAGGCCCTTGTTGACCAGGGTCGCGGAGTTGATGGTGACGACCGGGCCCATGGACCAGGTGGGGTGGGCCAGCGCCTGTTCGGGGGTGACGCCGGCGAGTTCCCGCCGGGTGCGGCCGCGGAACGGGCCGCCGGAGGCGGTGACCACCAGCTTGCGGACCTCGGCGCGGGTGCCGCCGGTCAGCGCCTGGAAGAGCGCGGAGTGCTCGGAGTCGACGGGGATGATCTGGCCGGGCCGGGCGACGGCCTTGACCAGGGGGCCGCCGACGATCAGCGACTCCTTGTTGGCCAGCGCCAGCACCCGGCCGGCCTTCAGGGCGGCGAGGGTGGGGGCCAGACCGATGGAGCCGGTGATGCCGTTGAGGACGGTGTGGCAGGGCGACGCGGCAAGCTCGGTGGCCGCCTCGGGGCCGGCGAGGATCTCCGGCAGCGGCTCCCCCGCGCCGTAGTGGGCGGTCAGCGCCTCGCGCAGCGCGGGTGCGGTTTCCTCGCGCGCCACCGCCACCGCGGCGACCCGCAGCTGGTGCGCCTGCTCGGCGAGCAGCTCGATCCGGCCGCCGGACGCGGCGAGCGCGGTGACCCGGAACCGGTCGGGGTTGCGCCGCACGATGTCGATGGCCTGGGTGCCGATCGAACCGGTCGAGCCGAGGATCACGATCTCCCGGGGGCTTGCCGGGTCGCCGGTGGCCGGCTCGAAGCGCAGGTGCGGGTGGGCGAGGGTGTCCGTCATGTGGTCCATTGTGGCCGCTCGGCGCGGTGCCCCGGCCACCGAGGGCGCCCGCACCTCGTACGGGCGACCCGCGGGCCGCCCGTACGAGGTGGCCGCGCCCTACTGGTAAGGGCGGCGGACGTTGTCCTTGGTGGTGCGGCCGGGGGTGGCGTCGGCGATCCAGGGGCCGTCCCCGCTGGGGTCGACGACGCCCTCTTCCAGCCAGGTGTAGCGGCCGCCGAGGACGCCGGAGACGACCTTGCGGTCGAGTTCGTCGGTGTTGGTCCACAGTCGGTGGAAGAGTTCCTCGACGCGGATCCGGGCCTGCCGGCAGAAGGCGTCGGCGAGTTGGTGCGCCTCCTGGCCGTGGCTGCCGGTGAGCCGCAGGTGCTCGGCCCTGACGCAGGCCGCGCTCATCGCGAACAGCTCCGCGCCGATGTCGACGATCCGGCCCAGGAAGCCCTGTTTGGTCTCCATCTTCCCCTGCCACCGGGACATCGCGTAGAACGTCGACCGGGCGAGCTTGCGCGAGGTCCGCTCGACGTACCGCAGGTGGCCCGCGAGTTCACCGAACTCCGCGTAGGTGCGCGGGAGTTGGCCAGGTCCGGCGACGAGCTTGGGCAGCCAGCGGGCGTAGAAGCCGCCGGCCTTGGCGGCGGCCTTGCCCTTGTCGGCCAGGGTCTTGTCGGGGTCGATCAGGTCGCCGGCGACGGACAGGTGGGCGTCCACCGCCTCGCGGGCGATCAGCAGGTGCATGATCTCCGTGGAGCCCTCGAAGATCCGGTTGATCCGCATGTCGCGCAGCATCTGCTCGGTGGGGACCGCGCGTTCGCCCCGGGCCGCGAGGGAGTCGGCGGTCTCGAAGCCGCGGCCGCCGCGGATCTGGACCAGTTCGTCGACCATCTGCCAGCCCATCTCGGAGCCGTAGAGCTTGGCGAGGGCGGCCTCGATGCGGATGTCGTTGCGGTTCTCGTCGGCCATCTGGGACGCGAGGTCGACGACCGCCTCCAGGGCGAAGGTGGTCGCCGCGATGAAGGAGATCTTGGCGCCGACCGCCTCGTGCTGGGCGATCGGGCGGCCCCACTGCTCCCGGGCGCCGGACCACTCGCGGGCGATCTTCAGGCACCACTTGCCGGTGCCGGCGCACATCGCGGGCAGCGAGAGCCGGCCGGTGTTGAGCGTGGTCAGGGCGATCTTCAGGCCGGCGCCCTCGGGGCCGATGCGGTGGGCGGCCGGCACCCGCACCTGGTGGAAGCGGGTGACGCCGTTCTCCAGCCCGCGCAGGCCCATGAAGGCGTTGCGGTTCTCGACGGTGATGCCGGGCGAGTCGGCCTCGACGACGAAGGCGGTGATGCCGCCCTTGTGCCCTTCCGAGGCGGGCACCCGGGCCATCACCACCAGCAGGTCGGCGACGACGCCGTTGGTGGTCCACAGCTTCACGCCGTCGAGGACGTAGTCGTCGCCGTCGGGCACCGCGGCGGTGGCCAGCCGGGCCGGGTCGGAGCCCACGTCGGGCTCGGTGAGCAGGAACGCCGAGATGTCCGTGCGGGCCAGCCGCGGCAGGAACGCCTCCTTCTGCTCCTGGGTGCCGAAGAGCTTCAACGGCTGCGGTACGCCGATCGACTGATGCGCGGAGAGCAGCGCGCCGATCGCCGGGCTGGCCGAGCCGGCCAGGGCGAGCGCGCGGTTGTAGTAGACCTGGGTGAGGCCGAGGCCGCCGTACTTGGGGTCGATCTTCATGCCCAGGGCGCCCAGTGCCTTCAGGCCCCGCACGGTCTCGTCCGGGATCCGGCCGTCCCGTTCGATCCGGGCGCCGTCGACCTGCGTCTCGCAGAACTCCCGCAGCGTGGCGAGGAACTTCTCGCCGCGCCGGACGTCGTCCACGGCCGGGGTCGGGTGCGGATGGATGAGGTCGAGCCGGAAGCGCCCCAGGAACAGCTCCTTGGCGAAGCTGGGCTTGTGCCAGTCCTGCTCACGGGCCGCCTCGGCGACCTGACGTGCTTCGCGTTCGGAAACGTTGCGGATGGACGGAGCGGTCATCGGGAACTCACCTCGCCGCGGATCGGGAGTGCTGCCGACGGACCGGTCGGCCGCCGGGCAGTGCTACTTGTGACAAGTACCCGATCTGCACCGGTTGCACCAGCGGAGCGGCGCCCGCCGACGCGTCCCGGCGCGCGGGGGAACGGGCGGCCGCGAAGGCGTTCGGTCGCGGCTCCGGCCGCCCGGCCGACGGGGTGCGCACGGCACCCCCGTACCGGCCCTGCGGGGGGGGCCGCATACCGCGCTGGTTGTACGTGCGCCGGCGGTCTTCCCCCCAACGGCAAGGCCCCGCATCCGCCTCGGTCAGGAGGAACCGGGGCGGAGCGGGGCCGTAGCGTCGGAGGTCCGGTCCGGCGGGGGGCCAGTGCCGGACGGGGGGACGCGGCGCGCTCCGGAAACAGGGTGCCGGAGCGCGCCGCGCACGGGGCCGGCGCCGGGGGGTGCGCCGGCCCGGACCTGGCGGGCGGTACGGCCCGAGGGATGGCCGTCGCTGTCCACCAAGCCAGGCCGGATCGGAGGGTGCGGGGCGGGCCGACGGACCCGGCCCGCCCGGCCGCGGGAATTCCCGGCGGCCTACAGGTCCAGTCCGGTGAGGACCAGGACCCGCTCGTAGGTGTAGTCGTCCATCGCGTAGCGGACGCCCTCGCGACCCACGCCGGACTGCTTGACGCCGCCGTAGGGCATCTGGTCGGCGCGGTAGGACGGCACGTCGCCGATCACCACGCCGCCGACCTCCAGGGCACGGTGGGCACGGAAGGCGGTCCTGGCGTCGTGGGTGAACACGCCGGCCTGGAGGCCGAACTTGGAGTCGTTGACGGCTGCGAACGCCGCGTCGACGCCGTCGACCTTCTTGAGGGTGAGCACCGGGCCGAAGACCTCTTCGGTGGCGAGGGTCGCGCCGGCCGGCACGTCCTCCAGCACGGTCGGCGCGTAGGAGGCGCCGTCGCGCTTGCCGCCGGTGAGGAGCGTGGCGCCGCGCTCGACCGCGTCGTTCACCCAGGACTCCACGCGCTGCGCGGCGGCCTCGCTGACCAGCGGGCCGACCTCGGTCTCCGGGTCGGTCGGGTCGCCGGTCACCTGGGCCTCGACCCGCTCCACGACCTTGGCGACCAGCCGGTCGTAGACCGAGGCGTCGGCGATGACCCGCTGCACCGAGATGCAGGACTGGCCGCCCTGGTAGTTGGAGAAGGTGGCGATGCGCTGCGCCGCCCAGTCCAGGTCCTGCTCGGAGGACCAGTCGGGCAGGACGACGGCCGCGCCGTTGCCGCCCAGCTCCAGGGTGCAGTGCTTGCGCGGCACCGAGTCGAGGATCGCGTAGCCGACCGTGTCGGAGCCGGTGAAGGAGATGACCGGCAGCCGCTCGTCCTGGACCAGCGCCTCCATGCGGTCGTTGGGGACCGGGAGGATCGACCAGGAGCCGGCGGGCAGGTCGGTGCCGGCGAGCAGCTCACCGATGATGAGACCGGAGAGCGGGGTGGCCGGGGCCGGCTTGAGGATGATCGGGACGCCGGCGGCGATGGCCGGGGCGATCTTGTGGGCGCAGAGGTTCAGCGGGAAGTTGAACGGCGCGATGCCCAGGACCGTGCCGCGCGGGAAGCGGCGGGTCAGGGCGAGGCGGCCGGCGCCGCCCGCGTCGGTGTCCAGGCGCTGCGCCTCGCCGCCGTTGAAGCGGCGGGCCTCCTCGGCCGCGAAGCGGAACACCGAGATGGCGCGGCCGACCTCGCCGCGGGCCCACTTGATGGGCTTGCCGTTCTCGGCGGAGATCAGCTGGGCGATCTCCTCGGTGCGCTCCACGAGCCCGCGCACCACGTGGTCCAGGGCGGCGGCCCGCACGTGGGCGGGGGTCACGGCCAGTTCGTCCTGGACCGCGACGGAGGCGGCGACGGCCTCCTCGACCTGAGCTTCGGTGGGAACGCTCACCGTGCCGACGTGACGTCCGTCCCAGGGGGAGGTGACGTCGAAGGTGGTCTCGCCGGTGGCCTCGCGGCCGGCGAGCCAGAAGGCGGTGGGGGCTGCAGCAGTGTTCGGCACAGTGGATCCCGGCCCTTCATGATGGTGGGTGGTGCACGCGCGGCTCTGGGAGCGGCTTGGCGTAGGACTCTGCAGCCCACCGTAGGGGCGCGGCGGCCTCGTGGCGCTTGTCCGAAGCGGCGTAATCCGCGGGGCCGCCTCTCCGCGGTGGAGTCCACGGGGCCCGGATCGGTCCGCGGGAGGGCCGCGCGGGGGCTGCGAGGGGGCTGCGAGGGAGCCGGACGCCGTGCGCGGAGGGTCCGTCGGGGCAGCCGACCGCGGTCGGCTGCGGCGCTCCCCGCCCGGGCGTGTCGTCTACTCCCCCGCCGGGGACGACGTGGCCTTCAACGCCAGCCACAGCTCCATCCGGACGTCCGGATCATCCAGCGAGCGGCCGAGGATCTCCTCCACCCGCCGCATCCGGTAGCGCAGGGTGTGGCGGTGGACGCCCAGGTCGGCGGCGGCCGCGTCCCACTGGCCGTGCCGGGCCAGCCAGGCGCGCAGGGAGGCCACCAGGTCGCCGCGTCCGGTCGCGTCGTGTTCGCGCAGCGCCCGCAGCAGCCCGTCGGCGAACGCCCGCACCGCGTCGTCCGCGAGCAGCGGCAGCACCGAGCCGGCCGCCACGTCCTCGTGCTCCACAAGGGCGCGGCCGCGGCGGCGGGCGACGGAGAGCGCCTGTTCGGCCTGGCGGTAGGCGTTGGCGGCGGCCATCGGCCCGGTGGGCGCGGAGAGCCCCACCGCCAGCCCCTCGGTCTCGCGGCCGGCGCCGACCCGGCCGTTGCGGCCGCGCGGACGGGCCCCCGCGCCGGCGCCGAGCCGCGCCTCGGCCGCGGCGGCGAACGCGGTGCAGGCGTCCGCCGCCGCACCGCCGTCCGTGACCAGCACGATCAGCCGGCCGGCGTCCGGTACCGCGAGGACCGCTTCGCCACTACGGGCGGCGGCCGACTCCATGACGTCGGCGAGCGCGTCCAGGACGGGCCCGGCGCCGGCGCCCGACGACGGGGATCCGCCCGGTTCGAGAGCGGGCGGGAGTTTGCCGGCGGCGGACGGTTGGTCGTCGGCGGGCACCGGCTCGGCCACCACCACCCGGAACGGGGCGTCCAGCAGCCCTCCGTAGAGCCGGCCCGCCACGGCCCGGGCGTGGTCCGGCTCGCCCGCCAGCAGCATCTTCAGCACCGCGGCGCCCAGCCGCTGCTCGGCGTCCTGGAGCGCGCGGGAGCGTTCGGTGGTCAGTGTCAGCAGGGCGACCGCGGAGTGCACCGCGTACCGCTCGGCGGTGCCGAGCGGCGCGCCGGTCCCCACGGCGAGCACCCCGCGGGCCCGCCGTCCGGTGCCCAGCGTCTGGAGCTCCACCCGGTCGTCGCCGTCGGTGTCGCTGACGACCGAACTGGCCGGCGCCGGCCGTTCCCGCAGCCGCGCCACGTCCTCCGCGAGCCGGGCCGCCCGGCGCGCCGCCCACTCCGGGGCGGCCGCCACCACCGCGCCCGAGGCGTCGTAGAGCGCCGCCCAGCCGTCCAGGTGCGCCGCGAGCCGGGCCAGCAGCTCGGCCGGTCCCTCGGCGCCGAGCGCCGCTCGGGTCAGCTCGCGCTGCGCCTCGAAACCGGCGGTCACCGCGCGGTACTGGTCGGCCGCCACGGACGCCGACACCGCCTTGCTGATCGCGATGAACGGCGTCCGGCGGGGCACCCCGAGCAGCGGCAGGTGGTGCCGGCGCGCCGCCTCGACCAGCGCCTCCGGCACCCCCTCGTAGTTCACCCCGACCGCGAAGCCCAGCCCGACCACACCGGCCTCGGCGACCCGCCGCACGTACCGGTCCGCGGTGTCCGGATCCTCCGCGTCGAGTTTCAGGGCGGTGATCAGCAACAGCTCACCGCCCTCCATGTAGGGCACCGGGTCGATCAGCTCGCTGGCGTGCGCCCACCGCACCGGGGCGTCCAGCCGGTCCTCGCCCGCGAGCACGGTCAGCTTGAGCGCGGTGTGGTTGACCAGGGAGGCGAGGGTGTGCGGCATGAGACCTTCGAAGGCTCCGGCGGACGGCAGGACCGCGACCGGCGGCCGAGTCACCCTGCCGGCCCCCTGCCGACTCCCGCCGATCGTCTGCACCGCCCGTGTGAACGGCTGGCACGTACGCCGTCCCGTATGAACGGCTGATGCCGATTCTGCCTCAACGGACGGTTTCGGGAACACTCCCGGGCAGCGCATTCGGGGACGGGACGCTCCCCCACACCACCCGACCCCGTCCCCACAGAGCACGCGCCCCCTCCCCGGCCCCGTCACCACCGCCCGGACGGATCATGACCGCGACGGTGGAGCGGGCGGGACGAGGGCGCGCACGAAGGGCAGCGGAACGGCGGGTCAGGGCCGGAGGTCGATCAACACCGGAGGCGCGTGCTCGCCCTCGACCGTGGTGACGGAGAGGACGGCGTGGCCGGCCGGAAGCGCGTTCGCCAGGTCCGAGGCGGACCAGCGCTCGCGCTCGACGGTGCGGACGGTGATCGCCTTCGAGGTGGCGGCCTTCCCGGTGACCAGCTGACGGACGAGGTGGAACGCCTTCATCCCCGCACCGTGGGCAATGATTTGACGGTCCGTCACATCGCGGGTCTCCACCCATTCCTTGCCCCACACCTCGGCGAACGGCGCCCCGTCCCACGGCGTGACGCCCGCGAACGCCATCCGACAGCCCACCGAGCCGAGCAGGGCGCTGCGCAACGTCTCGGGGACGTCGTCCAGCGAACGCAGGGTCAGCACCGCACCAGCGTGGGCGGAGCGGAGGCGCTGCAGACCGCGCAACGCCTCCGCAGTGATGGTGTGCGCGGCCTCGTCCAGCACCAGGCAGGCGAACAGGGAACGGTCGGCACGCGCCACCGCGCACTCCGTGAACTGCGCCAGCACCAACCGGGCGAGGATCCGGGACGCCTCGGCGTGACCGCGTTCGGGCAGCTCGATGCGGACCCGCAGGGGGTGGTCCAGGGACCGCAGCGACACCTGCCGGGTGGCTCCCGTCGGGTCGAAGAAGCCGGCGAAGGCGGGACGGTCGAGGAGCGCGATGCGGTCGGCGAGCAGCAGGGCGACGTCACCGGGGCGCTGCGACTGGCGGGCGCGGGCGTCGAGTTCCCGCAGCAGCGGGTGTCCGCCGGCCGCCTCCAGGGCCGTGCGCAGGGCGGCCATCGCCGGCGGCGCACCGTCCAGGAGTTCGCGCAGCTCGGGCACGGTCGGGAAGCGCGCGTGGGCGGCGCGGAACGGTCCGAGCAACTGGGCCAGGGCGGTCGCCGCGCGCCGGCTGTCGCCCCCGGGGAGCTGCTCGGCAAGGTCACCGACCAGGGCCTCCGCCAGGACGCCGGCGGCCTCGTCGGGATCGGTGGTGCCCCCGTAGAGGTCGAGGTCGCAGTCCGGATCCGGGCGGCCGATCCGCACCACCACATCGAAGGCGCCGTCGGGGCCGAGGGACGAACCGGCCGGGCCGACGGCGACGACCGCGCACTGCCCGGCCAGCGCCTGGAGGCACATCGCCTCCACCACCGGGCGCACCAACCGGGTGGTCTTGCCGCTCCCGGCCGGCCCGACGGCCAGCAGCGAGGTGCCCAGCACCCGGGGATCCAACGCACAGCCGCTGCCCCGGTGCTGGTACGGATTGCGCGGGTGGTCGGCGGCGGTGCCGATCCGGACCTGGTGGGCGAGCAGGTCGTGCTGGGCGGTGCGGTGGGCCAGGTCGCGCGCGCCGGAGGGGTGGGCGCAGGCCGCTGCGCCGTGCCGCAGGACGGTGTCGGTGAAGGAGGCCAGGGAGTTCCGGCCGGCGCGCACCGAACGCCAGGCACGCCGGATGCGGGCCACGTCGACGTCGTTCATCGCCCCCGTCCGGGCCTCGGCGGCGAGCTTGTCGGCGGCGTCCGGGGCGCCGTGGGCACGGAGTTCGGGCCACTGCGCGGGGTCGGTGGCCGGTTCGGGCTTCGCGGCGGGGGCGCGGTCGCGAAGACGGCGGAGCACCGGCCCCAGAACGCGGCGCAGCAGCTCGGGCCAGCGGCCCAGGCGGCCGAAGAAGAAAGCGATCCCGAGGATCCACAGCCCGTAGTAGGCATTGGTGACCACCATGAACGCGGTGCGGTCCGCCGACGTCCGGGCCGCGGCCCAGGAATCCGGCCGCAGAAGCCGGAGCGGCCAGTACCAGTAGGGGCCGAGATAGCCGTTCCACAACAGCGACCACAGCAGCCACCCGCACAGCGCCGCGATCACCGCTCCGCTGATCAGCTGCCGCAAGGGGATCCGTTCCGGCTCCTTCACCGCGCGCGGGCGGTGCCCGTACGACCAGATTCCCGGGGCCGCGGCCGGCCGTGGCGTGCGCAGCCAGGTCAGCAGCGCCGGCGGCGCCCCGGCGGGCCCGGCGGCGGGAGCGGTCGGCATGGCCGGCGGCGCGGTGGGCCGCGGCGGGGTGTGCGGCGCGGCCGGCCGCGGCACCGCGGGGTCGGGGCGCCACTCCGCGGACGGCGGAGGTGCGGCGGTGTGCTGTGCGTCCTGCGTGCCCTCGGTGTCCATCCGGTGCCCCTTGTCCCCCTTGAGACGTGGCCTGCCGCGTTGGTTCGCCGGCCTGTCGTTGTCATGCCCGGGTGGGCGTGCCCATGCCGGGCGCGCCGCCGCTCAATTTACTGGCCGCGGCCCGTGGCTATGTCCGGTGCGGACAACGCAACACGCACACTTCTCCCGAACGGAACATGCCAGACCCGGCCCACCGCCCCTAACCTGCGAGAACAAGACCTCTGTACGTCCGTGTTCCACCCCCAGGAGACTGCCATGACCGAACTGTCCGGAGGCCCCGCCCTCCCCCAGGAGCGTCGCGTCGTCACCGCGATCCCCGGCCCCAAGTCGCAGGAGCTGTGGGCCCGCAAGCAGGAGACCGTGGCCGCCGGTGTCGGCGCGGTGCTGCCCGTCTTCGTCAAGCGCGCGGGCGGCGGTGTCCTGGAGGACGTGGACGGCAACTCCCTGATCGACTTCGGCTCCGGCATCGCGGTGACCTCGGTCGGCAACAGCGCGGAGGCCGTGGTGCGCCGGGCCGTCGCGCAGCTCGCCGACTTCACCCACACCTGTGCCATGGTCACGCCGTACGAGACGTACGTCGAGGTCTGTGAGCAGCTGGCCGAGCTGACGCCGGGCGACCACGCCAAGAAGTCGGCGCTGTTCAACTCCGGTGCGGAGGCGGTCGAGAACGCCGTCAAGATCGCCCGGGCGTACACCAAGCGCCAGGCGGTCGTCGTGTTCGACCACGGCTACCACGGCCGGACCAACCTGACGATGGCGCTGACCGCGAAGAACATGCCGTACAAGCACGGCTTCGGCCCGTTCGCGCCCGAGGTCTACCGCGTGCCGCTGGCCTACCCCTACCGCTGGCTGACCGGTCCGGAGAACTGCGCGCAGGAGGCCGCCGACCAGGCGATCACGCAGATCACCAAGCAGATCGGCGCCGAGAACGTCGCGGCGATCATCATCGAGCCGGTGCTCGGTGAGGGTGGCTTCATCGAGCCGGCCAAGGGCTTCCTCCCGGCCATCGCGAACTTCGCGAAGGAAAACGGCATCGTCTTCGTCGCCGACGAGATCCAGTCCGGCTTCTGCCGCACCGGCCAGTGGTTCGCGTGTGAGGACGAGGGCATCGTGCCGGACCTCATCACGACCGCCAAGGGCATCGCGGGCGGTCTGCCGCTGGCGGCCGTCACCGGCCGCGCCGAGATGATGGACGCCGCGCACGCGGGCGGCCTGGGCGGCACCTACGGCGGCAACCCGGTGGCCTGCGCCGCCGCGCTCGGTTCGATCGAGACCATGCGCGAGCTGGACCTGAACGCCAAGGCCAAGCGCATCGAGGAGGTCATGAAGGGCCGCCTGACCGCGATGCAGGAGAAGTTCGACGTCATCGGCGAGGTCCGCGGTCGCGGCGCGATGATCGCGATCGAGCTGGTCAAGTCGGGTTCCAAGGACCCCAACCCGGAGGTCACCGCGGCGCTCGCCAAGGCGTGCCACCAGGAGGGCCTGCTGGTCCTGACGACCGGCACGTTCGGCAACGTGCTGCGGTTCCTGCCGCCGCTGGTGATCGGTGAGGACCTGCTGAACGAGGGCCTGGACATCCTGGAGACGGCCTTCGGCACGCTCTGAGCGTCCGCGTCCCAGGGCGCACGCGAGCAGGATCTTCCGGGCGCGGCCCGGGGCGCGGTGCGGACCGCGTCCCGGGCCGCGCCCCGTCCGTCGGCGCCGCTCGCGCAGGGGCGGGAAGCGGTCGCGGCGGGGCGGAACGGAGCCGGCCGCGGGGCGCGTGAAGAAGATGTGCGGGGGCAATGGCGGGCGCGTGATGCGGCTTACGGGGCGCGCTCCGGGTGCCGTACGGTTTCTGCAGATGAGAGAAACACCCACCCGTAGGGGACTGCGGGTGATGCCCGGTCGGCGCTTGCCTGGCTTCGACCTGGCCGTGCCCTCGCGCACACCACCGGACCCCTGTCACGGGGATCCCGGGAATCCTCACCGATCGGATGTCCGCCCGCCCCAGACCCCCCGGGGCGCGCGGCACCGGTCCGCGCGGCCGCTCCGGAACCACCCCCCTGTTCCGGAGCGGCCGCATTTTCGTGTCCGGATTCCTGCGTTCCGGCGGCCGGGGCTCCGGGAACCGGCGCTCCGGGCTCCTCGTTCGGTGTGCAGCGCGGTGCGGGTGCGGGGCGTGGACGTGCGGTGTGTTGGAGTGGGGCGCGTGATGCGGTGTGGGGGGTGTTCCGCGTGATGCGGTGGCGTGGGTGGCAGCCGTGGCGGTGCCGCGTTGGCGGGTCGGCCGGCTCCGGTGGTTCTGGTGAGTCTGGTGGGGCGTACGGCTCTGGTGGGTCGTACAGCTCTGATGGGGCGTACGGCTCCGGTGGGTCGTTCGGCTCCGGTGGGTCTGGTCGTCTTAGTGGTACCGGTGGTGCCGGGGAGCTGGGTGGCGTGGGGAGTGCGGAAGGGGTGGCGGCGCGGCGGTACGGGCTGGTCACGTTGTGCAGTGCGCTGTTGTTCGCGCTGGTCACCTGGCAGGTGGCGGCCCGGGGCGCGGTGCGCGGGCTCGACGAGCGGCTCGGTCGCGCGGTGGCCACGAGCGCCGTGCCCCGGCCGCCCGCGCAGTTCCTCGCCGACCTCGGCAACACCTCGGTGGCGCTACCGGTGTTGCTGCTGGTGGCGGTGTGGGCCGGGTGCCGGTTGCACCGGGGAGCGGGGGGTGCGGCGGGCGCCCGCCGGCGGGCGTGGTTGCCGCCGGTCGCCGCGTTGGTGACCCTGGCCGCCGTGCCGGCGCTCGTCGTGCCCTTCAAAGTGTGGTTGGACCGGCCGGGGCCGCCTGAGATGGCCGGGTCGCACGAGGGGTTCTTCCCGTCGGGGCACGGGGCGACGGCGGCCGTCGCCTACGGGTTGGTGGCGCTGTTGCTGCTCCGGGCGGGCGCGGCGCGGCGGACGCACCGGCTAGAGCGGCGGGCCGACGGCCGGAAGGCGGCCGCGTCCCCCGGCGCCTGGCTGGGCGCGGCGGGGACCGTGCTGCTCAATGCGGGGGTCGGGCTGGGGCTGGTGCGGCAGGGCTACCACTGGCCGCTGGACGTGCTCGGTGGCTGGTGCCTGGCGGGGGTGCTGTTGCCGCTGTGGTGCGTGGTGTGCGGCCGGTGGGGCGGACGGGTCCGCGCCACCGGCCGCACCATCGATGAGTCGGGGCGCTCCTGACGGATCTCCACCGATCTCCACCGATCTCCACTGATCTCCACCGATCTCCGTGGATCTCCGTGGACGGACGCGGTGCGGAGAGCCGTCAGGAGTGCCCTGGGGCCCGGTCGGCGCGGTTACGGCACGTTGACGGGGTTGACGAAGGTGCCGGGGTGGGTGGCGCCGGACTGGTCCAGGATGGCGCCGCCGTAGGGCCACTGGAGCAGGAAGTGCTTCTTCTCGTTCGGCGGGGTGATCAGGACCTGGCCGGGCTCGACCTTGCGGTCGTCCCCGCGGGTGCTGGTCAGCAGGGAGAAGGTGAACGAGGTGTGCGCGTTCGGCTTCAGCACCTTCGGCTGCGGCGCCTTCTCCGAGCGGCGCAGGTCCCAGGTGGTGCCGTCGGTGCCCTTGATCTGGACGCCGGGGAAGCCGGAGATGCGGCAGGGGGAGCCGCTGATGTTCTTCAGCCACACCGCGACGGTCTGCTGCTGGTCGCTCTTCATGTCCGGCACGCCGCCGCCCTCCGAGCCCCAGCCGGCCTGCAGCCCGTCGGTGGTGCAGCGGGCCACCTGGTCGCCGCCCCGCCCCGCGCCGTCGCCGGCCGGCGCGGCGGCCGCACCGTCCCCGGCGTGCGCGGACGGGGTGCCGGGGCGACCGGAATCGCCCGTCGCGCCGCCGGAACCGGTGCTGCTCCCGGAACCGGTGCTGCTCCCGGAACCGGTGCTGCTCCCGGAGCCGTCGTCGGCGGCGGCGGACGCGGCCGGGGCGGCGGTGGAGCCACCGGTGCCGTTGCAGGCGGTGAGGCCGAAAGCGGCGGCGGCGATCAGGCCGGCGGCGGCGACGGTGCGGCCCCTGCGGAGCGCGGTGCGGTGCGACATGGTGTCCCCCTCGAAGTCCGTTGTGCGGGGCGGCGTTCGCCCCGCACCCACCACGGTGCCGGGGACGGCTGATGATCCACTAACTCGTCGCTAACGCCGTGCCGGAATGGACTGACGGGTCCGGTCCGGTCCGATGCGGTCCGGTCCGGCGCCTTCACGCGCCCCGGGCGCGGGCCGCCACCGCCGCGTGCAGCGCCCCTTCCAGCGCCGCCGGGTCGGTGAGCGTCCCGGCGCCGTCCGGCGGGACCAGCCAGCGGACGCCGCCGGTGGCCCGGCCGGGGTACGGCACCACGATCCAGGTGCCGGGGCCGGCGCCGCGGACGCCGGTGCCCAGCCAGCGGGCGGCGGTGCCGGGCGGCACGAAGAAGCCGGTGCGGGCGTCCCGGAAGTCCGACAGGACGGGTCCGGGGCGGTCCCGGCCCCGGGCCAGCACCTCCAGCGCGGGACGGCCGAGGGCGCCCCCGACGATCAGGACGTCCCAGCACCGGCCGGCCTCCAGCAGCGTCACCCCGAGCGGGTTGCGCTCCCAGGCACGGCGGCAGGCGTCGGGGTCCGGTGCGGCCGACACCAGCCAGTCCACCGCGGCGTTCGTCCCCGTTGCGGTCATCTCGTCCCCTCCCGTTTCCGGCCCGGGCGGGCCGTGTCACCAGGGGAGAGGGGCGCGCCCGGTGATCCTTACACGGGTCCGGGAAGGAATCTGCGCCCCGCTGGCGAGAACGCGCACGTCCGGGGCGGCCGGTGGGCCGCCCCGGACGTGCGTCGGGAGGTCGGTCGGTCAGCTGTCGAAGCCGAGCCCGACCTTGTCCATGGCCTTCAGCCACAGGTTGCGCCGGCCGCCGTTCTCGTCGGCGCGGGTCATCGACCACTGCGTGATGCCGATGCCGAGCGAGCGCACCGGCTCGGGCGGGAACGGCAGCGGCTTGCTGCGCACCATCTCCAGTTCGGTCCGCTCGGTGCGCTCCCCGGCCAGCAGGTCCAGCATCACCTCGGCGCCGAAGCGGGTGGCGCCGACGCCGAGCCCGGTGTAGCCGAGCGCGTACGCGGCCCGGCCGCCGTGGGCGGTGCCGAAGAACGCCGAGAAGCGGGAGCAGGTGTCGATCGCGCCGCCCCAGGTGTGGGTGAAGCGGATCCCCTCCAACTGCGGGAAGCAGGTGAAGAAGTGCTGGGCGAGCTTGCGGTAGGTGTCGGGGTGGTGGTCGTACTCGGCCCGGACGCCGCCGCCGTAGCGGTAGATGATGTCGTAGCCGCCCCACAGGATCCGGTTGTCCGCGGTGATGCGGAAGTAGTGGAAGTGGTTGGCGCTGTCGCTCAGGCCCGGCCGGTTCTTCCAGCCGATGGCGGCGAGCTGCTCGGCGCTGAGCGGCTCGGTCATCAGGGCGTAGTCGTAGACCGGCGCGATGAACGGGCGGACCCGCTTGACCAGTGACGGGAAGGCGTTGGTGGCCAGCGCCGCGTGCTGGGCGAAGACCCGGCCGTAGGGGGTGCGGACCGCGATGCCCGGGCCGCGCGAGGACAGCTCGGTGCCGGGGGTGTGCTCGTAGACGCGCACGCCCAGCGACAGGCAGGCCCGCTTCAGGCCCCAGGCCAGCTTGGCCGGGTGCACCATGGCGACGCCGGTGCGGTCCCACAGGCCGGCGAGGAAGGTCGGCGAGTCGACCTCGGCGCGGACCGCGTCGCGGTCGAGGAACTCCTGTCCGGTCAGGCCCAGTTCGGTGGCCTCGTCGGCCATCTCGCGGAGTTCGGCGACCTGGTGCGGGGCGGTGGCGACGTCGATCTCGCCGGTGCGCTCGAAGTCGCAGTCGATGCCGTAGCGGGCGACGGCGTCCTCGATGGCGTCGAGGTTGCGGGCGCCCAGTTCCTCCAGCTTGTCCAGTTCGCCGGGCCAGCGGGACAGCCCGTTGCCCAGGCCGTGCGTGAGGGAGGCGGCGCAGAAGCCGCCGTTGCGCCCGGAGGCGGCCCAGCCGATCTCCTGGCCCTCGATGAGGACGACGTCGCGTTGCGGGTCGCGCTCCTTGGCCAGCAGCGCGGTCCACAGTCCGGAGTACCCCCCGCCGACGACCAGCAGGTCGCAGCGTTCGTCTCCGACGAGGGCCGGTTCGGCGGCCGGCCGGGCCGGATCCTCCAGCCAGAACGGTGTGCGGGCGGCGTCGGCCAGTGCGTGGACGGGGGCGGCCCCCGAGGTCTGCATGGCAGCTCGTGCCATGGTTCTCAGCTCCTCTAGCTGCGTTTGCTGCGCTTGCTGTGCTTGCGTCGGGCTCCGGCCAGCTGGCCGGCGAGCACGCACAGGACGGCGACCAGGAACATCGCCGTACCGATGACATTGATTTGAACGGGTGTGCCCCGTTGTGCCGATCCCCAGACGAACATGGGGAAGGTCACGGTGGAGCCGGCGTTGAAGTTGGTGATGATGAAGTCGTCGAAGGAGAGCGCGAAGGAGAGCAGGGCGCCGGCCGCGATGCCGGGGGCGGCGATCGGCAGCGTCACCCGCAGGAAGGTCTGCACCGGGGTGGCGTAGAGGTCCTGGGCGGCCTGTTCCAGCCGCGGGTCCATGCTCATCACGCGGGCCTTGACGGCCGTGACGACGAAGCTCAGGCAGAACATGATGTGCGCGATCAGGATCGTCCAGAAGCCGAACTGGATGCCCATGTTGAGGAACAGGGTCGCCAGCGAGGCGGCCATGACCACCTCGGGCATCGCCATCGGCAGGAAGATCAGGGTGTTGACGGCCGCGCGGGCGCGGAAGCGGTAGCGGGCCAGCGCGAACGCGATCATGGTGCCGAGGACGGTCGCGCCGACCGTGGCCCAGACGGCTATCTCCAGGCTCAGCCCGAGCGAGCCGCACATGTCGGCGACGCCGCACGGGTCGGTCCAGGCGTCGGTGGAGAACCGCGTCCACTGGTAGTTGAAGCGCCCGTTGGGCTTGTTGAAGGAGAAGACCATCACCACGACGTTCGGCAGGATCAGGTAGGCCAGCGTGGCCAGTCCCGCCAGGGTGACGAGGTTGCGGCGCAGCCAGCGCAGGCCCCTGCCGCGGCCGGGCCGCCGGGCCGGTGCACCGGCCGGGGCCGTGGTCGCGGTCGGGTCCTGCGCGGGGGTGTCGGTTGCCGCCATCAGACCAGATCCTCCGTCCCGGACTTGCGGATGTAGAGCGTGACCATGGCGAGGATGGCCGCCATGAGGAGGAACGAGAGCGCGGCGGCGGTCGGGTAGTCCAGGACCCGCAGGAACTGCGACTGGATGACGTTGCCGATCATCTTCTGGTCGGTGGAGCCCAGCAGTTCGGCGTTGATGTAGTCGCCGGCGGCCGGGATGAAGGTCAGCAGGGTGCCGGCGACGACGCCGGGCATGGAGAGCGGGAAGGTGACCCGGCGGAAGGTGGTGGCCGGGCGGGCGTAGAGGTCGCCGGCGGCCTCGTGCAGCCGCGGGTCGATCCGCTCCAGCGAGGTGTAGAGCGGCAGGACCATGAACGGCAGGAAGTTGTAGGTCAGACCGCAGACCACGGCCAGCGGGGTGGCCAGCACCCGGTGCCCCTCGGTGATGCCCAGGGCGCTGGTGACGTCCAGTAGGTGCAGCGCGTTGAGCGCGCCGACCACCGGGCCGCCGTCGGCCAGGATCGTCTTCCAGGCCAGGGTGCGGATCAGGAAGCTGGTGAAGAACGGGGCGATGACGAGGATCATCACGATGTTGCGCCACCGGCCGGCCTTGAAGGCGATGAGGTACGCCAGGGGGTAGCCGAGCACCAGGCAGAGCACGGTGGCGACGGCGGCGTAGCTGACCGAGCGCACGAACTGCGGCCAGTACTCGGCCAGCGCGTCCCAGTAGGTGGCGAAGTGCCAGGTGAGCTTGAAGCCCTCTTCGAGGGAGCCGGTCTGCAGGGAGGTCGACGCCTGGTAGACGAGCGGGGCGGCGAAGAAGACGACCAGCCAGAGGATGCCGGGGAGCAGCAGCCAGTAGGGCACCAGGCGCTTGCGGGCCGGGGTCTTGCGCAGCGGCAGCGCCTCGTCGTCGGTCTGCTCGTCCGGTGGTGCGGGGGTGGCGGTGGCGGTCATGCGGCCTCCTCGTCGAGGTCCGCGCCCGCTTGGATGTCCTGCGCCGCGTCGAGCCCGAAGGTGTGCTCCGGCTCCCAGTGCAGGACGGTGTCCGCGCCGGGGACCAGGCGGCCGTCCCGGCCGATGTTCTGCTCGTAGACGGAGAGTTCGCCGACGCCGGGGACGTCGACGACGTACTGGGTGGAGACGCCGATGAAGCTGGCGATCTTCACGCGGCCGGCGATCCGGTTGTGGCCCTCGGGGATGGCCGCGGCGTCGTCGGCGTGCGCCAGTGCGACCTTCTCCGGGCGGAAGCCGGCCAGCACCTGCTCGCCCTTGCGGGCCGGGGTGCTACAGCGCCGGGTGGGCAGCCGGAGCGTGGTGCCGCCGGCGCTCAGGACGAGTTCGGTGCCGCCGGCCTCGACGACCTCGGCCGGGACGAGGTTGGAGGTGCCCAGGAAGTTGGCGACGAAGGTGGTGGCGGGGTTCTCGTACAACTCGGCGGGGGCGCCGAGCTGTTCGACCCGGCCGCCGTTCATCACGGCCACGGTGTCGGCCATCGTCATGGCCTCCTCCTGGTCGTGGGTGACGTGCACGAAGGTGATGCCGACCTCGGTCTGGATGCGCTTGAGCTCCAGCTGCATCTGGCGGCGCAGCTTGAGGTCGAGGGCGCCGAGCGGCTCGTCCAGCAGCAGCACCTCGGGGTGGTTGATCAGCGCCCGGGCGACCGCGACCCGCTGCTGCTGGCCGCCGGAGAGCTGCTGCGGCTTGCGGCGCGCCATCGGGCCGAGCTGGACCAGGTCGAGCATCTCCTCGACCTGCTTCTTGACGGACTTGACGCCGCGGCGGCGCAGGCCGAAGGCGACGTTCTCGTAGACGTCCAGGTGCGGGAAGAGCGCGTAGTTCTGGAAGACGGTGTTGACCTGCCGCTTGTAGGGCGGCAGGGCGGTGACGTCCTGGCCGGAGAGTTCGACCGTCCCGGTGGTGGGCTCCTCCAGACCGGCGATCATGCGCAGGGTGGTGGTCTTGCCGCAGCCGGAGGCGCCCAGCAGCGCGAAGAAGGACCCGGCCGGAATGGTGAGGTCGAGCGGCTGGACGGCGGTGAAGGAGCCGTACGTTTTGCTGATCCGGTGCAGACGGACGTCGCCGCCGCTGCTGGGGGTCGCGGTGTGGGTCATGTGGGTCGTCCCGTGGGTCGAAGGGCGAAGCGGCTCGGGCGGGCCTGGTGTGCGGGCCAGGCGCCGTGCAGACCGGCTCAGGCGCCGGTGAGGTCGGCGAACTTCTGGTTGAACACCCGGTTCTCCCGGGGGGTCAGGGCGCGGAAGGAGTGGGACCGGGCGGCCATCTCCTCGTCCGGCAGGATCAGCGGGTTCTCCGCCAACGTCCGGTCGATCTTGGCGAGTTCCTCGCGCACCCCGTCGACGGGGCAGGCGTAGTTGATGTACGCGGCGAGCCGGGCCGCGACCTTCGGCTCGTAGTAGTAGTCGATGAGCCGTTCGGCGTTCCCCTTGTGGCGGGCTTTGCTGGGCACCATCAGGTTGTCGGTGGAGGTCATGTAGCCGGCCTTGGGCACGGCGTAGCGGATGTCGGGGTTGTCGCTCTGCAGTTGGACGACGTCGCCGGCCCAGGCGACGCACGCGGCGAGGTCGCCCTTGTCCAGGTCGTTGGTGTAGTCGTTGCCGGTGAAGCGGCGGATCTGCTTGGTGTCGACGCCCCTCTGGAGCCGGGCCAGCGCGGCGTCGTACGCGTCCGCGGTGACGTCCTCGGGCCGTTTGCCCATGTCGAGGAGGGTCAGCCCGACGGTGTCGCGCATCTCGGACAGGAAGCCGACCCGGCCCTTGAGCCGCGGGTCCTCCAGCAGCTGGCTGATCGAGTCGACGGTCCGGCCGCCGGTGGCCTTGACGTTGTACGCGATGATCGCGGGGATGCCCTGCCAGACGTAGGAGTGCGTGCGGCCCGGGTCCCAGGCGGGGTCGCGGAACTGGGCCGCGAGGTTGGCGCGGGCGTGCGGCAGGCGTTGGGCGTCGAGCGGCTGGATCCAGCCCAGGGAGATCATCCGGGCGCACATCCAGTCGGTGAGCACGATCAGGTCGCGGCCGGTGTCCTGTCCGTTGGCGAGCTGGGCCTGGATCTTGCCGAAGAACTCGTCGTTGTCGTTGATGTCCTCGGTGTAGGTCACGGCGATGCCGGTGCGCCGCTGGAAGGCGTCCAGCGTGGGGTGGCGCTTGCCGTCGTCGCTGACGTCCATGTACTCGGTCCAGTTGGAGAAGTTCAGGCGCTTCTCCGCCGGGGAGTGGTCCACGGTCAGGGCGGCGTCGGTGCGGCCGGCGGGGGCGATGCCGCAGGCCGACAGGGCCGCGCCGCCGCCCACCACGGCCGCCAGGGCGCCGCCGGCGCGCAGCAGCGAGCGGCGGGTCATGGCGAGCCGGCCGGTGGTCAGGCTGCGGCGCAGGGCGCTGAGTTCGTCCGCCGACAGGGGGTCCGCGGGGACCGGGGGTGCCGACTGCTCGGGGTGCTCCATGCGCGGTGGCCTTTCGAGGGGGTCGTGCCCGGCGGGCGGCCGGTGTGGCGGTGGTGCGCGGCCCCGGCCGCGGGTGGTGCGGCACCCGCGGCCGGGACGTCCGGTCGGACCGGGTCAGGCGGACCGGGTCAGCCGCGGTCCCCGAAGATCGTCCGGTGCCAGTCCTTCCTGGCCACCCCGGTGATGTCGTACATGACGTGCTTGACCTGCGTGTACTCCTCGAAGGAGTACGCCGACATGTCCTTGCCGAAACCGGACGCCTTGGCGCCGCCGTGCGGCATCTCGCTGATGATCGGGATGTGGTCGTTGATCCAGACGCAGCCGGCGTTGATCTCGCGGGTGGCCCGACCGGTGCGGTAGACGTCCCGGCTCCAGGCGGACGCGGCCAGCCCGTAGGGGGTGTCGTTGGCGAGCGCGAGGCCCTCGTCGTCGCTGTCGAAGGGCAGCACGACCAGCACCGGGCCGAAGATCTCGGACTGCACGATCTCGCTGTCCTGCGCGGCCCCGGTGATCAGCGTCGGCCGGTAGTACGCCCCCTTGGCCAGCTCGCCCTGGGGCGCCTCGCCGCCGGTGACGACGGTGGCGTAGCCGCGGGCCCGCTCGACGAACCCGGCCACCCGGTCCCGCTGGGCGTGCGAGATCAGCGGTCCGAGGTCGGTGGACGCATCGAACGGGTCGCCCAGCCGCACGGTCGCCATCAGGTCCGCGACGCCGCTGACGAACGCGTCGTAGAGCGGCCGCTGGACGTAGGCGCGGGTGGCGGCGGTGCAGTCCTGGCCGGTGTTGATCAGGGCGCCGGCGACCGCACCGTGGACGGCGGCTTCCAGGTCGGCGTCGTCGAAGACCACGAACGGGGCCTTGCCGCCGAGTTCCAGGTGGAGCCGCTTGACGGTGCCGGTGGCGATCTCGGCGACCCGCTTGCCGACGGCGGTGGAGCCGGTGAACGAGGTCATGGCGACGTCGGGGTGGCCGACCAGGTGCTCGCCGGCGTCCCGGCCGGCGCCGCAGACGACGTTGAGGACGCCGTCGGGGAGCCCGGCGCGCTGGGCGGCCTGCGCGAACAGCAGGGAGGTCAGCGGGGTGATCTCGGCGGGCTTCAGCACGATGGTGTTGCCCGCGGCGATGGCCGGCAGGACCTTCCAGGCGGCCATCTGGAGCGGATAGTTCCAGGGCGCGATCGAGCCGACCACGCCGACCGGTTCGCGGCGGACGACGGAGGTGTGGTCGCCGCTGTATTCCCCGGCCGCCTTGCCCTCCAGGTGGCGGGCGGCACCGGCGAAGAACGCGGCGTTGTCGATGCTGCCGGGAATGTCGAACTCTTTGCTGAGCTTGATTGGCTTTCCGCAGTTCAGCGATTCGGCGGCGGCGAGGTCCGCGGCGTCCTCGGTGAGTGCCGCGGCGAAGCGGTGCAGGGTGTCGGACCGCTCGCCGGGCGTGGCGCCCGCCCATCCCGACAGGGCCCGCGCGGCCGCCGCCACCGCGGCGTCCACGTCGTCGACACCTGCGAGTTCGTACCGCAGGACGGTCTCGCCGGTGGCCGGGTCGACGACGTCCTGGGTACGGCCGGAGGTGCCGCTCCGCAGGCTCCCGGCGATGAATTGCGCCCCTGCGGCGAATCGCTCGGTCACTTCGAATCGCTGGTCCATGGTGCTCTCCTCCGCCGGGCGCCGGGGCCGCTCAGCGGCACTGCCAGGCGTAGCTATTTCCGGAATCGATGGCCGATCCTGACAGAGCGGAAGGCGACCAACAAGTGATTCCGTTGTTGCCTTTTGGTTACGCGACGAATTCTGCGAATTCGGTGGCGGAAAACCCCGACACGTTGTCAGTGCTCGCTGACAGAATCCCGGCATGATGCACGACAGCCCGGCAGCCACCCCGAGCCCGCCCGCTCCCCGCGCCGCGGACGGCCCGCGCTCGGTCGAGGAGGTGGTCGCGCTGACCGCCGCCGGCGAGCGGGTGGAGTACGTCCCCTTCTGGGGCCACCGCCCGCCCCGCGGCGGCGGCGTCGGGGCGAGCTGTTTCAGCCAGTGGTGGCCCGCCCCCTTCACCGTCGACGGCGTCCGGTACGCCACCGCCGAGCACTGGATGATGGCCGGCAAGGCCCGGCTCTTCGGGGACGCCGAAGCCGAGCGGCGGGCGCTCGCGGCGGCCCGTCCCCAGCAGGCCAAGGACGCCGGGCGGACGGTGCGCGGCTTCGCCGAGGAGGTCTGGCGGCGGCACCGCTTCGCCTTGGTCGTCGAGGGCAGCCGGCACAAGTTCGGCCAGCACCCGCAGCTGCGGGAGTTCCTGCTGGGCACCGGCTCCCGGGTCCTGGTGGAGGCCAGTCCGGTGGACCGGATGTGGGGCATCGGGCTGGCCGCCGACGACGACCGCGCCGCCGACCCGACCCGCTGGCGCGGGCTGAACCTCCTCGGTTTCGCCCTCATGGCGGCCCGACAGGAGCTGGCCGCACAGGACGCCGCCTAGGCACCGGGGTCCGGTCGGGCCCGGTCCGGTGCCGCGCGGCCGCACCGGGCCCGACCGGCCGCGTCGACCGTCCGCCCTCCCCCATACGATGACCGGACCGCACCGACCGTCCGCCGCGCGCCCTTCCCCCGCGCACTCTCCCAGGAGGACCCGTTGTCCGACCTCGACGCCTTCATCGCGGGCCTGCCCAAGGCGGAGCTGCACGTCCACCACGTCGGCTCGGCCTCCCCCCGGATCGTCGCCGAACTGGCCGCCCGGCACCCGGACTCCGCCGTGCCCAGCGACCCCGAGGCGCTCGCCGACTACTTCACCTTCCGCGACTTCGCCCACTTCATCGAGGTCTACCTCTCCGTCGTGGACCTGATCCGCGACGCCGAGGACGTCCGCCTGCTGACGTACGAGGTCGCGCGCGACATGGCCCGGCAGCAGATCCGCTACGCCGAGCTGACCGTCACGCCCTTCAGCTCGACCAGCCGCGGCATCCCGGACGCCGCCTTCGTCGAGGCCATCGAGGACGCCCGCAAGGCCGCCGAGGCCGAGCTGGGCGTGGTGCTGCGCTGGTGCTTCGACATCCCCGGCGAGGCGGGTCTGGCGGCCGCCGAGGAGACCGCCCGGATCGCCTGCGAGCTGCAGCCCGAGGGCCTGGTCTCGTTCGGCCTGGGCGGCCCCGAGATCGGCGTGCCCCGGCCCCAGTTCAAGCCGTACTTCGATCGGGCCATCGCCGCCGGGCTGCACTCCGTGCCGCACGCCGGCGAGACCACCGGCCCCGGCACCATCTGGGACGCCCTGACCGACCTGCGCGCCGAGCGGATCGGCCACGGCACCAGCGCCACCCAGGACCCGGAGCTGTTGGCCCACCTCGCCGAGCACCGCATCCCGCTGGAGGTCTGCCCGACCTCCAACATCGCCACCCGGGCCGTCCGCACGCTCGCGGAGCACCCGGTGAAGGAGATGGTCGACGCCGGCGTCCTGGTCACCATCAACAGCGACGACCCGCCGATGTTCGGCACCGACCTCAACACCGAATACGGCGTCGCCGCCCGCCTGTTGGGCCTGGACACCACCGGCCTGGCCGCCCTCGCCAAGAACGCGGTCACCGCCGCGTTCATGGACGACGCGGCCAAGGCCCGGCTGTCCGCCGAGATCGACGCGTACGCGGCGGCCTGGCGCGGCTAGCGCTCGCCGGCGGCCGGTCCGGGGCCCTCAGCCCCGGACCGGCCGTCCAGGTCCCGCCCACAGACGACGCCGGGCACGGGGCGGGCGACGCCCCGCGGGACTCGGCCACCCCGGAAACCCCGGCCGACGCACCCGCCCCGGACACCCCGAGAGCCATCAACTCCACCACAGGGATCAGATCAACCACCCATCCCGGCAAGCGAGTTGACCACCGAGGCACCGCCACCGGCCCCGGCCGCGCCCCGCTCGCCCCTACAACCCCACGATCCCGTTCCACGCCTTGGCGAACTCGGTCCGCTCCTTCGCGGTGATGTCCCGCGCGATGGCCAACCGCTTGCGCATCTCCGTGTCGGGGAAGATCAGCGGGTCCTCGGCCAGCTGGGCCCGCTCCTTGTCCTTGGAGGAGGCGAGCACCTCACGCGCGGCCGGCACCGGGCAGACGTAGTTGACCCACGCGGCCAGCTCGGCCGCGACCTCCGGCTGGTAGTAGTAGTCGATCAGCCGCTCGGCGTTCCGCTTGTGGGCCGCGAGGTTGGGGATCATCATGCTCTCCGCCCACAGCTCCGCGCCCTCCTCGGGAACCACGAACTCGATGTCGGGGTTGTCCGCCTGCAACTGGATCACGTCGCCGGAGTACGCCTGCGCGGCGAGCACGTCGCCGGAGTCCAGGTCCTTGATGTAGTCGTTGCCGGTGAACCGACGGATCTGGCCCTTGCGGACCAGGCCGCCCACCTGGTCGATCATCCGGTGGAAGTCGTCGGCGGTCCAACGGGTGATGTCGACGCCGTTGCCCTGGAGCAGCAGGGCGAACGCCTCGTCGAGCCCGGACAGCAGCGTCACCCGGCCCCGCAGGTCCGGCTTCCACAAGTCGGAGGTGTGCTTGATCTGCCGACCGAGCTTCTTGCGGTTGTAGGCGATGCCGGTGATGCCGGACTGCCAGGGCACCGAGTGCAGGCGCCCGGGGTCGAAGTGCGGGGTGCGCAGCAGCGGGTCGAGGTTCTCGGCGACGTTCGGCTGGGCCTTGCGGTCCATGGTCTCGACCCAGCCGAGCCGGACGAACCGGGCGCACATCCAGTCGCTGATGACGATCAGGTCGCGCCCGGTGGCCTGGTGGTTCATCAACGCCGGACTGATCTTGCCGAAGAACTCGTCGTTGTCGTTGATCTCCTCGGTGTACGTCACGGAGATCCCGGTGCGCTTCTGGAACGCGTCCAGCGTGGGGCGCCGCTGCTTGTCGTGGTCGTCGACGTCGATGTAGAGCGGCCAGTTGGCGAAGACCAGCTCGTGCTCCCGGGCGGAGCGGTCCGGGGCCTCGCGGTCCGCGGCCTCGACGTACGCCGGCGGCACCCCGCATCCCGTGACGGCGGCCAGCGCCCCGGTCACACCGATTCCGCCCATGCCCCTGAGCAGCGAACGCCGCGAAAGATCAGCCATGGCGAGCACTCTCACGTGCCGCGGGCGGAGGCGGCAAGAGACAGAGCGTCAATTGCCGGGCCTCCGCCCGCGACGGTGTGTCGAGCGTTCCGTGGCGCTCGACGGTGGGGATCCCCCTTCAGGGCCGGCCGGTTCAGCCGTCCAGCGAGGTCATCACGTGCTTGATCCGGGTGTAGTCGTCGAAGCCGTAGGCGGACAGGTCCTTGCCGTAGCCGGACTTCTTGAAGCCGCCGTGCGGCATCTCGGCGACCAGCGGGATGTGGGTGTTGATCCACACGCAGCCGAAGTCCAGGACCTTGGACATCCGCATGGCGCGGGCGTGGTCCTTGGTCCACACCGAGGAGGCCAGGGCGTACTCGACGCCGTTGGCCCACTCCACCGCCTGCTTCTCGTCGGTGAAGGACTGGACGGTGATCACCGGACCGAAGACCTCGTGCTGGACGATCTCGTCGTCCTGCTTCAGGCCCGAGACGACGGTCGGGGCGAAGAAGTAGCCCTTCTCGCCGACCTGCTCGCCGCCCGCCTCGATCTTGGCGTGCGCGGGCAGCCGCTCGATGAAGCCCTTGACCTGCTTGAGCTGGTTGGCGTTGTTCAGCGGGCCGTAGAGCACGTCCTCGTCGTCGACCGCACCGGTCTTGGTCTCCGCGGCGGCCTTGGCCAGCGCGGCGACGAACTCGTCGTGGATGGACTCCTGGACGAGCACGCGGGTGGCGGCCGTACAGTCCTGGCCGGCGTTGAAGTAGCCGGCAGTGGCGATGTCCTCGACGGCCTTGGCGATGTCGGTGTCCTCGAAGACCACGACCGGCGCCTTGCCGCCGAGCTCCAGGTGGACCCGCTTGAGGTCCTTGGACGCGGACTCGGCGACCTGCATGCCGGCGCGCACCGAGCCGGTGATCGAGGCCATCGCCGGGACCTTGTGCTCGACCATCAGGCGGCCGGTCTCCCGGTCGCCGCAGACCACGTTGAACACGCCGCGGGGGTGGCCGAGTTCGTCGAGGACGCTGCCGATGATGTCGGCGATCAGCACCGTCGAGGCGGGCGTGGTGTCGGAGGGCTTGATGACCACGGTGTTGCCCGCGGCGAGCGCCGGGGCGAACTTCCACACGGCCATCATCATCGGGTAGTTCCACGGCGCGACCTGGGCGCAGACGCCCACCGGCTCGCGGCGGATGATGGAGGTGAAGCCGTCCATGTACTCGCCGGCCGAGCGGCCCTCGAGCATCCGGGCGGCACCCGCGAAGAAGCGGATCTGGTCCACCATCGGCGGGATCTCCTCGGAGCGGACCAGGGCGATCGGCTTGCCGCAGTTCTCGGACTCGGCGGCGATCAGCTCCTCGGCGCGCTCCTCGAAGCGGTCGGCGACCTTGAGGAGGACCTTCTGGCGCTCGGCCGGGATCAGGTCGCGCCAGGCGGGGAAGGCGGCCTCGGCCGCCGCCATGGCCGCGTCCACGTCCTCGGAGCCGGAGAGAGGGGCAGTGGCGTACGGCTCACCGGTGGCCGGGTTGACCACCTCTGTGGTCCGCCCGTCGGCGGCGTCCCGGAACTCCCCGTCGATGTAGTTGCGCAGACGACGCAGTGCGGTGGTCACTGTGCGCCCCCTTCAGTGTCAGATGTCCGGTGGTTGGGATCCCACACTAGCCGTGGAAGCCACGTTTTCAACACACCCACATGCCTCAAACAACGGAATCAGTGAAATTCTCCTCGATCAACAACTGATTTCATTGAATCGGGGTTGCCATACTGCTGAACCTCGTGCACAGTGAGGGACGTGGCCACTCGTGACAGAAACGGCACTCCATTGATCGACTCCGTCTCCCTGGCGATCATCGAGCAGCTCCAGGAAGATGGGCGCCGTCCCTACGCCGCGATCGGCAAGGCCGTGGGCCTGTCCGAGGCGGCGGTACGCCAGCGCGTACAGAAGCTGCTCGACCAAGGCGTGATGCAGATCGTCGCGGTCACCGACCCCCTCACGGTCGGTTTCCGTCGACAGGCAATGGTCGGCATCAACGTCGAGGGTGACCTCGATCCCGTGGCCGACGCCCTGACGACCATGGAAGAAGTCGAGTACGTCGTCATGACGGCAGGCTCGTTCGATCTCCTCATCGAGATCGTCTGCGAGGACGACGACCACCTTCTGCAAATGATCAACAAGCGGATCCGCACGCTTCCCGGCGTCCGATCCACCGAGAGCTTCGTGTACCTCAAGCTCCGGAAGCAGACCTACACCTGGGGAACGAGATAGCAATGAGCGCCGACCTCTCCAAGACGGCGTACGACCACCTGTGGATGCACTTCACCCGCATGTCGTCGTACGAAAACGCCCCCGTGCCCACGATCGTGCGCGGCGAAGGCACCAACATCTACGACGACAAGGGCAAGCGCTACATCGACGGCCTCGCCGGCCTCTTCGTGGTCAACGCCGGCCACGGCCGCGTCGAGCTCGCCGAGACCGCCTCCAAGCAGGCCCAGGAACTGGCCTTCTTCCCGGTGTGGTCCTACGCGCACCCCAAGGCCGTGGAGCTGGCCGAGCGCCTGGCGCACTACGCCCCGGGCGACCTCAACAAGGTCTTCTTCACCACCGGTGGTGGCGAGGCCGTCGAGACCGCCTGGAAGCTTGCCAAGCAGTACTTCAAGCTCACCGGCAAGCCGATGAAGCACAAGGTCATATCCCGCGCGGTGGCCTACCACGGCACCCCGCAGGGCGCCCTGTCGATCACCGGTCTGCCGGCCCTGAAGGCCCCCTTCGAGCCGCTGGTCCCCGGCGCGCACAAGGTGCCGAACACCAACATCTACCGCGCCCCGATCCACGGCGACGACCCCGAGGCCTTCGGCCGCTGGGCCGCCGACCAGATCGAGCAGCAGATCCTCTTCGAGGGCCCGGAGACCGTCGCCGCGGTCTTCCTGGAGCCGGTGCAGAACGCCGGTGGCTGCTTCCCGCCGCCCCCCGGCTACTTCCAGCGGGTCCGCGAGATCTGCGACCAGTACGACGTGCTGCTCGTCTCCGACGAGGTCATCTGCGCCTTCGGTCGCCTCGGCACGATGTTCGCCTGTGACAAGTTCGACTACATCCCGGACATGATCACCTGCGCCAAGGGCATGACCTCGGGCTACTCCCCCATCGGTGCCTGCATCATCTCCGACCGCCTCGCCGAGCCGTTCTACAAGGGTGACAACACCTTCCTGCACGGCTACACCTTCGGTGGTCACCCGGTCTCCTCGGCCGTGGCGCTGTCGAACTTCGACATCTTCGAGCGCGAGGGCCTCAACCAGCACGTGCTCGACAACGAGGGCAACTTCCTCAGCACGCTGCAGAAGCTGCACGACCTGCCGATCGTCGGCGACGTCCGCGGCAACGGCTTCTTCTACGGCATCGAGCTCGTGAAGGACAAGGCCACCAAGGAGTCCTTCAACGACGAGGAGACCGAGCGCGTCCTCTACGGCTTCCTCTCCAAGGCGCTGTACGACAACGGCCTCTACTGCCGCGCCGACGACCGTGGCGACCCGGTCATCCAGCTGGCCCCGCCGCTGATCGCCGACCAGACGGTCTTCGACGAGATCGAGCAGATCCTGCGCTCCGTCCTCACCGAGGCATGGACCAAGCTCTGATCATCGCGTCACCTCCCGACGCACGCGGAGACCTGCGCTAGTCACTCCCCTGGTGCACTGGCCACTCCCCGACGCGCCGGAAGACAACTGCACACCTCACGGCCCGGATTCACTCGTTCCCTTCCATACGGGTGAATCTGGGCCGTTGTGGCTGCCGAGCCACATTTGACCGGGGACCCGATTCCTTACCGTGCTGGTGACCGATACCCTCCGTGGTCGTTCCCCCGACCGGGGGAACGAGCAGCGTACGAGCGAGAGGTGTGCAGATGGTGGCCCCGCCTGACAACGACGTTCTCTGGGCACGCGGCCTACACCACGCGCACGGCGCCACCGTCGCCCTCACCGGAGTCTCACTCGGTGTGCGGGAGGGCGAGATCCTCGCCGTCACCGGTCCCCGCGGCAGTGGCAAGACCACGCTCCTCAAGTGCCTTTCCGGCCAGCTCGTACCGACCGAGGGCGAGGTCCTCTTCGACCGCGCTCCCGTCCACACCCTCTCCTCCCCCAGCCGCGAACGGCTGCGTCTCGAACGGTTCGGCTGGATCGACACCGAACCCCACCTCGTCCCGGAACTCACCGTCTGGGAGAACACCGCCCTCCCGCTCCTGCTGCGCGGCACCGGCCACCGCGCGGCCAAGCACACCGCCATCGAGTGGCTGGAACGCCTCGACGTGGGCATGTGCGCCCGCCGCCGACCCGCCCGGCTGGAGCAGTCCCAGCGTCAGCGTGTCGCCATCGCCCGCGCCCTGGTCTCCACCCCCCAGGTGCTCTTCGCCGACGAACCGACCGCCCCCCTCCACAGCGCCGACGGCATCCAGGTGCTGCGCACCCTGACCACCGCGGCCCGCTCCCACCACATCACCGTGGTCCTGGCGACCTACGACCCCCAGGTCGCCGCCCAGGCCGACCGGACCGTCAGCCTCCTCGACGGCCGCCTCTCCGGCGCCGTCCCCGAGGACACCGGCGCCTCCGACGAGGAAAGCAGGGCAGCGTGCTCGCTCTCCGTCTGACCTTCCGCGCTCACCCCCTCGTCCTGCTGCGTCGTCTCCTCGTCGCCACCGCCGCGGCCGGCACCGGCTTCCTGGTGCTGATCGCCCTCGCCCACGCCGCCGCCCACCCCACCGCGGCCGGCGCCTCCCTGAGCCGCCTCCTGTGGTGCGCCGCCCCGCTCGCGGCCACCGCCCAACTCGCGGTGTCCGTGGCCCGCACCGACCCGGCCGCCCGCCTCCAACGCGGCATGACCGCCGCCGGCCTGGGACCTTTCCGACTCACCCTGCTCGCCACGGCCTCCACCGCCCTGACCTGCGCCCTGGGCGTCCTCCTCGCCCTCATCGCCTTCCTCACCCTCCGCGGCGACCTCGGCACCACCGCCCGCACCGCCGCCCCCCGCGCCGTCGACGCCGGCCTGCTCGGCGCCGGCCACCCGCTGCCGCTGATCGGCGCGCTCATGCTGCTGTCCCTCGTCCCGTTGACGGTCGCCGCAGCCACCGCCTTTTCGCTCCGCCCCCGTGTCGAAGCGGGCGCCGTCGACACCGAGCCCGCCTCGATCGCCAAGGCTCCCTCCGGCCTCCCCTGGGGCGTCGCCCTGACCGCGGCCGGCTTGGCCCTCGAGTCCTACACGGCCCCCGCCGGCGGCACCCCCGGTGGCCTGTTGCCCCTCCCCGGCCACCTGATCGGCAGCCCGCCGGGCGTCCTGGCCGGCTGGGCCCTGGCGGCCTTCGGTCTCGTCCTGGCCGGCCCCGGCCTGGTGTACCTGTCGGGCCAACTGCTGGGCGCGGGCCGCCCCGGCGCGCTGCGGCTGTTGTCCGGACGCGTCCTCCAGGAGGAGTCACACCGCCTGGGCCGCCCGCTCGGCGTCCTGTGCGCGGTCGCCTCCGGCATCTACGCCGCCGTCACCGTGTACCAGGCTGCGCCCGCTCGGCCCCTCGGTCCTTTCACAGCCATCGGCGCGGCGATCATCCTTGCCTGCGTCTCCATCAGCGCACTCTCGGCCAGCCTGGAATCGCGAGCCGCCCGCGCCCGCACCACCGCCGCCCTACGCCGACTCGGCGCCTCCGCCTCCACCCTCCACCGCGCCACCGCCCTCCGCGCCTTGGCCGTGCTGCTCGTCCTCGGCCCCCTGACCTGGACGGTCGCGGAGATGGCCACTCTTCCCTTGGTCCACTGAGAGATCGTGAGAGATCACGGGATGCGACTCTCCCGTGCGGAGGCGACCTGGGACAGGGGCGAGTGAAGTTTCCCCGTGATGCTGGACACGTGATGCCTATGCCGCGGGGGTGTGCTGGTGCCGTTGCCTGGTCTCGGCCGGCGTGAGGTAGCCGAAGACGTTGTGCTTGCGTAGGCGTCGGCGGTTATAGAAGGTCTCGATGAAGGTGAAACCCTCGGTGCGGGCGGCGGCCCGGTCGGGCCAGGTGCGGGTGCCGATTTCTTCTTTGAGCAGGGCCCAGAAACTCTCCGCGGCCGCGTTATCAAAGCATGACCCGGTGCGCCCGCAGCTCTGCTGTAGGCCCAACTCGCCTACCTGGCATCGGAATTCAGCTGACGTGTATTCGCTGCCGCGATCCGAATGTGTGATGCATCCAGGCTGCAGGTCACCGCGGCCGTGGGCCATCTTCAGCGCGTCGACGACCAGGGATGCGCGATGGTGGTCGGCCATCGCATAGCCGACGACCTCCCGGGTGGCCAGGTCGAGCCAGCAGGCGAGGTAGAGGTAGAGCCAGCCTTCGGCCGTCGGGAGGAAGGTGATGTCCCCGACCAGCTTCGTGCCCGGCACGCTCGCGGTGAAGTCGCGGCCGATCAGATCCGGAGCCGGGCGGGCCTTCTTGTCCGGCCGGGTCAGCGAACGGCGCCGGCGGCGATGGGCGCCCTGGACATCGTGTTCGCGCATCAGGCGGGCGACACGTTTGCGGTTCACGCGCCGCCCCAGGCCACGTAGTTCGGCGTGGATCCGCGGAACACCGTACGTGTGACGGGACGCGGCGTGGATGACGATGATCTCGTGGGCCAGAGCCTCGTCAGCCGCCTTCCGTGCGTCGCGGTTTTTCGCCGATGCGAGCCAGGCATAGAAGGAGGAGCGGGCCACGTTCAACAGTCGGCACAGGAAAGCGACGCCGTGGGTGGTCTTCTCCGCCTCGATGAACGCGAATATCTCGCTCATCGATCGCTCTCCTTCGCGAAGAAGACCGCGGCTTTTCGCAGGACCTCGATCGTCTTTGCCTGCTCAGCATTCTGCTTCCGCAGACGCCTCAGTTCTTCGCGCTCAGCGGAGCTGAGGTCGCCCGGCCGGCCTTCGCCGCGGTCTGCCTTGGCCTGGCGGTACCAGTTACGCAGGGACTCCGGGCTGACCCCGAGCTCCCGGGCGACCTCGGTGACCGTCCGGCCCGTGGAGTCGACGAGCGCAATGGCATCCCGCTTGAACTCCGCGGTGTACCGCTTCGTGTAGTTACTTCCCACCTGGTGCTACTTCCTCTGGAACCTCAATGTCCCAGTCTCCAGGTGTCCACGATCAAGGGGAAGCTCCAGTAGGGGCTTTTGCTTGTATGCGCACACCGCTCTGCCTCTTCGACGCGCGGGCATAGGTGGGGAGGCACGGCACGTCGTCCGGCTGCAGGGGGCGACTACTCGAAGGGCCCGCAGGGATCCGGAACACGCCGCAACGCGCTTGATGTTGATAAGGCCACCAACCTCTCCGGGCCAACGGCGCTCGGTCGGTCGGAACGTCTCGGACACGAGGGCCGTCAGACACCCGGTCGCGGGCCAAGGCACATGCAAAGTCCAGGCTGACTCGAGCACACCGGACTGGAGCGCGACGTTACGACTTCCCACACGGCATTCCACCTGCCGAGCGTGGAGCCTTCGGACCCAGCCCTCCCCAGACCAGTCGTGCCCCATCGGCTGCGGAGCCGTCAGCGGGCGAGCGCGGTCACCTCGACCTCTATCCGCCACTCCGGTTGTGCCAGCGACGAGACTTCCAGCAAGGTGTCCGCGGGATAGGGCTCGGACAGGAACTCCTCGCGCAGGGCGATCACATGGCTCAGGTCCGCGGCCATGTCCGTCACGAAGATGCCGACCTTCACCACGTCTGCGAGCGACGCACCGGCCTCGGCGAGCACTCGCTCGACGTTCGCGAACGCCTGGCGCCCCTGAGTCAGGAAGTCATCCGCGACGGTCCGCCCCTGCTCATCGATCCCCGCCTGCCCGGACACGTGGATCAGGCCGCCTGCCTTGATGGCCTGCGAAATCTTGTACGGCTCGTACCAGTCCGGCGTGGTCGCGATCCGCTGGACACCTCGGGCATTTCCTTCTTCCGCGACGCTCGTCGGCACCATAACGCTCCCCCTCGAAGTTCCATGTGCACACATCCCTTGCATGCACATACATAAGTTTCGAGTGCATGTACGCTGATGTCAAGAGCTTACTGGGGAACCCCTCGAAAGAGGGCGGAGCACTACGCCGGACACGGCGGACGAGCGACGGAAGAGAGCAGAATCGATGGACGCGGAGCACTGGGACCGGTTCGGAGCACTGCACACGCGCGTCGAGCAAGAACTCGCGAAGGCGCTGCAACAGCACCACAAGCTCGGCCTCTCCGAGTACCGCGCGCTGGCCCGTCTCGCGGCGTCGGACGACGGTGAGCTGCGAATGCAGGAGCTGGCGGACCTCATCGGCCTCAACCAGAGTTCCGTCAGCCGGTTGGCTTCCCGACTGGAGTCGTCCGGCCTGGCCCGTCGCGACTTGTGCCCCGGCGACCGTCGCGGTGTCTACAGCGTGATCACCGATGAAGGCCGTGAAATGCAGAGCAGGGCACGTCCAACGTACGACGACGCACTGCGCGCGGCGCTCGACTCGGTCGCCGAAGACGGCTCACTCGGCCCCCTGGTGAAGTCCTTGCGCCCGTAACGAGGGGCACGTACAGCGGGGCGTCAGCCCCCCCCCGCACCCGTGAGCCGTGCAAGCGCGATCGGGCCGTCGGCACGCGCCCAGCGTTGCAACACCACCAACCAACCCTCCTGACCTCGGTTCGCCCCGACCCATTCGGCCTCGACGCCGGCAGCGACAGCGCCCAGACACTCACCGCCCGACCGGTAGCAGCAGGTCCCGCCGCTAGCCCTGCAGATCGTCATGGTCGCCAACCCGCCACGAAGCCCTCAGGACGACCGTCTCGGCCGCTCCGGGTGCGCCTCGTTGGTGCTCGCCGGGCAGCGCTGGCTTACAAGCACTGGATGGCGAACGAGCTGCGGCCTACGCAGGGCAGGCCGGCAAGCCCGCAAGGCGACGTGCCGACCCACTCCCATAAGTCGAGCCGCGCACGGGAGCCTCCCCTGTTGGCTCCTCGAGCCGATCGAGAGCCCCTCACAGCCCGCCCCGGCCCCACCCCTCCCCCATTTCCTCGCAGCGAGAGATCTTTTTGCCCTCGGAGGCAACTCACGTACCGAAATGCACGTCTGCCAATCCAGGTAATGAACAGGTAATGCGGCGTGTGAACGGAGCCTTCGGTGATCATCGGCCTTGTGACGGCCATAGCGGCGTCCGCCTGCTACGGCACAGGTTCGGTCCTTCAGGCGGTGGGATCACGGAAGTCCGCTCGCCGGGAGGCGGCGAAGGCATCCGGCGGCACCGTCACCCAGCACGGCGGCCCCAGCCTCTCGTCCACCGCCAAAGCCGCCGTGACCTGGGAGTTCATGGTCGGCACGGTCCTGGACTTCATAGGTTTCGGGCTGGGTGCACTAGCAGCCCGGCTGTTGCCGCTGTTCCTCTCGCAGACCGTGATCAGCGCGAACCTCGTGGTCACGGCCGTGTTGAGCGTCAAGCTCCTCAACATTCGCCTCACCCGTCCCGAATGGGCCTCCATCGGCGTGGTCTGCTCGGCACTGGTGCTGCTGGCCACCGCCGCCGGCCCGGAGGGTAGTGGTCACACGCCGATCGACACCCATTGGTGGTTGCTGGTCGCCTCGGTCGTGATCATCGGTGGTGGCACCCTGCTCGTGCGTTGGCTCGGCGGGCGGGCCGCGATCCTCGCGGGTCTCTTGTCCGGCTTGGGTTTCGGTGCCCTGGGAGTGGGCGTGCGCGTCCTGAACGGCGTGGACCCGTTCCACCTGCCGTCCCTCCTCGGTGATCCCGCGTTGTACGCGATCTTGGTGGCAGGCATCGGCGGAATGTACCTGCACACCGTCGCCCTGCAGATCGGTTCGGTGAACGGTGCCACGGCGGCGCTCGTGGTGGGCGAAACCGTGGTGCCCGGCATCCTCGGAGTGTTGTGGCTGGGCGACTCCTCTCGTCCTGGCTTCGCGTGGATGGCGATCCTCGGCTTCGTCGTCGCCGTGGCCGGAGCCGTCGCGGTCGCCTGGTTCGGCGAGCCGGAGTCGGCCTCACCGGACGGTGATCAGGACCCGGGCTCGGAGTGTGCGGTACCCGTCGGGCATGGCTCCACGCCAACCACGGGCAGCGGGACGGAACCGACGTCGGAAACTCTGCCTGAGGGGAGTTCACGCAACGCGGCGGTGTAGCGGCCGCTGCCGAGGCCGATGCCACGGCGCCGTGGCCACGATCCTCCTCACCCTTGGCGTTGACCTGCCTGCGGTTCACGGCAACGTCTCCTTTCTCCCTCCGGGGCCGCGTCTCTCACAGCCCGCCTGTTCTGCCACCCGCAACGGAACGCCCACGTGGCCCGTGCCGCGGCCCTGCCCGAGGCCGTCCACCTGCCTCTGGTCAGGGCCGGGAACAACACCTGGCCCGGATTTCTGCGACAGACCGCCCCGCACCGCATCGCCCAATGAGGCTTGGTCCAGCGACCGGCGACAGATCACGCTGCGTGGTTCGGTCGCGGTCGCTGGACCACGCATCAGTCGGGGCCACGCCGTGAGCACCAAGGGATAGACGAGGTAGCCGAAGCGCGTGGCCGGCATCAGTGCCATGGCGAGCGCAAGGCCGATCGCCAGGCGGTCCGCCGCGGCCCGCACCGTCCCCGGCGGCCGTATCGCCAGGGAGCTGGCAACGCTGATGGCGGCGACGATCAGCAGCACCATGGCGATGATCGCCCCGCCGGGAACGTACGTGGCCAGGACCCACCCGGGCAGCGGACTGGCGGCAGGAGACGTCGTTTCGCTCAGCCCCAAGGGAAACTCCAGAACGTTGTCGACGAATGCCGTGGGGGCTGTGAGCACGAACGGAAGGACGGCTGTCGATACCGCCAGAGCGGTCGCAGCGGCAACGGCAAGGACTGAACGCCGGCCGTGTCTGGCTGCCACCAGCGCGAGCACGACGGGCACAGCGGGCCAGGCCGTCCACTTGAGCGCCGCAGCAGCACCCACCAGTAGCCCCGCACGCCTCGGCGCACCATTTGCGGCCGCAGCCAGGCCCCAGCACATCAGACCGATCACCGGGAGGTCGATCCCTCCGACCGTCAGAGGCAGGGCCACCAGCGGGCAGGCGGCGAGCCACAGCAGCACCGGTGCGTTGGCGCAGCGGGACGCGGTACGAGTTCCGGACCGGTCGGCGGCCCCGACCTGAGCACGGCGGACGAGCGTGCTCGTCGCAGCGGCCATGGTCACGAAGAACGCGCCCGCCATCCACCACCGCGCATCGGTCAGCGGCCCACCGCCGAACATCGCGCGCGGGAGGCCGAAGACCGTCATGCCGGGCAGGTACGGGTTGTAGTCCCCGACCGTGGCAGGTGCCGGTATGTAAGGGCTGCCCGAGTGCAGCAGCAAGTCACCGGAGCGCTCAACGACAGCGACTTCCAGCTGCGCGCTGCTGTCCCACACCAGAAGGACCAGCGGAACGATCACCGCCCCCATCACGGCCAGGATCAGAGGTAGTTCGCGGGGCAACAGGGCGCTGCGTGGCGGGCGTCGCCTCCTCGCCAACAGAGCCACGGCCATCGCCGCACAGCCGTATCCGACTGCCGCGGAGAGGCCCCATACCTGGTGCGGGCGAAGGGTGGTGAAGAGCCCGAGGCCGAGCGCGGCGATCGCGCACGCGCCCCATCCCCACACTTCGCGACACCTGCTTCCGCGCGGTCCACCGTCCGTACGTCGCGGCGCGCACAGAACCCATCTCAGCCTGCCGAGTTCCATCAAGTGCATTGATTTACAAGTCAGTTGATTCATCATGTCGCTCCCGTCCTCGCCGTGATCACGAGGCTATGGACGGGCGGGGCACGGAGCGTCAAACGAGGAACCGAACCTCGACGTCAACCCGTGGCATGACATGTCAGCCGTGGATCAACCCGTGCGGCGACGCGGCGGCGGTCGCGAAGCCGAAAAAATATCGGCATGAGCACTTCTCTCCGGCAGCGGCTCCGCGTGTGGGTCGCGTCGCCGTCCTATCCCTGGGTCTCCGGCGGGGCCCTCACAGCGTTCGCGGCCGTGGAGCTCGTGGTCGTCCCGCGCCACTCGCTGGTGATCGCGCTGGGCGTGCTGCTCTCCGCGGCGACGCTGGCGTGGCGTCGCGTGCGCCCGGGCGTCGCAGCCCTCTCCGCCGCAGCAGTCCTGTTGAGTTTCGCCGCCGGATCCGACCTCTATATCGCAGCAGCCGTCAGCGGACTCATGGCGTGTTACACGCTCGGACGACACCGCGTGGCGCATCCGACGTTGCTTGCCGGCATCGGCTCGGCGCTCTCCCTCGCGGTGAACGCCTGGCACATCACGTCCTGGCGCCCGAGGTCCTACACCCTCGATCTGCTCGCCGAGTGGTTCGTCCTGACCGTGGCGATCGTGGCCGCGGTAGCGGTGGGGGACGCGGTTCGCGCGCGCGAGGAAACACGGCGTGAGCGGGCGGCCGCGCAGGTCCGGCTCCTCGCGATGGAGCGCCGGCAGGCCGCCGCGGCCGAGCGGGCAGCGATCGCCCGGGAGCTGCACGACGTCGTTTCGCACTCCGTCTCGATGATCGCCGTGCAGGCGGAGAGCGCCACCTACACCACACCGGACCTGTCTCCGCAGGGACGTGAGGGCTTTCAACAGATCGCCACGTCCGCCCGCGCGTCGATGGCGGAGTTGCGTCGGCTGCTGGGTGTGCTGCGAACGAGCCCCGAGGACCGCACGGGAACGACGCCGCAACCGACCCTGGACGCGTTGGGCGAACTGATAGCGCAGCACCGCTCCGTAGGCGGCGAGGTCGAGCTGCGGATCAGCGGCGACCGGGTCGCGCTGCCCACGTCCTGCGAGCTGTCGGCCTACCGCATCGTCCAGGAAGGGCTGACCAACGTGCGCCGGCACGCTCCGGGTGCCCATGCGGTGGTGGAGATCGACTATCGGCCCGACCGGCTGGCGGTGCGGATCGCCGACGACGGCCCGGGGCCACTGGGTGTGGTGCACTCCGGCCATGGCTTGGCCGGTATGGAGGAGCGGGCGGTATTGCTCGGAGGCAGGCTCACCGCCAGCCCAGGTCCGGACGGCGGCTTTCTCGTAGAGGCGGAAATCCCGTGGTGATCAAAACAATCGTGGCCGACGACCAGGCCATCGTCCGCACCGGCTTCATCAACCTCCTGGCCACGCAGGACGACATCGAGGTGGTGGGTGAGGCCGAGGACGGCGTACAGGCGGTACGGGTGGCCGCGGAGCAGCGCCCCGACCTCGCGCTGCTGGACATCCGGATGCCGCACAAGAACGGCATCGAGGCCGCCCGGGAGATCACTCGGGCGTCGGGTGGCGCGACGAAGGCGTTGATGCTGACGACGTTCGGGCTCGACGAGTACGTGTACGACGCGCTCGCGGCCGGCGCCAGCGGCTTCCTCCTGAAGGACACCACCTTCCCGGAACTCCTGCACGCCGTGCGGGTGGTGGCAGAAGGCAATGCGCTGTTGGCGCCCGAATTGACCAAGCGGTTGATCGCGCAGTTCGTCAAACAGCGGTCGGCACCGGCTCCCGTGCGCACGGTCGAGGAACTGACCGGCCGTGAGGTGGAGGTACTCCTCCACATCGCCCAGGGGCTGTCCAACGCGGAGATCTCCGCACGCCTGACGATCACCGATCACACCGTCAAGACCCACATCAACCGGCTCTTCACAAAGATGGGGCTCCGGGACCGTGCCCAGGCGGTGATCCTCGCCTACGAGTTGGGGCTGGTCGTCCCGCAGGGCCGGCGCCCCACCCCTCCCGCGCGCACCTAGCGGCACCACCTCTCCAGGAGCGGATCATGGCCCAGCACCGGCAGGCGACACGCTCATTCTTCCGCGTCGCCCAACACCACCACGTCTTCGGCGGCGAACGAAATACCGACCCGGTCTCCGGTCTCCGGCGCCTCGTGGAGGGGGCACGCCGCTTCCACCTGCGGTCCGCTCGCCGGTTGGAGCAACAGCGCGACGTGCGTGCCACGGAAGGTCCGGGCGACGACCGTGCACGGCAGGCCGTCCGCCGCGGACGTCAGCCGGACACCAGCCGGGCGCACGAGCAGGCGGCAGGCGCCGTCCGGAGTGCCGTCCGGTACGGGCACCTTGCCCCAAGGGGTAGCGGCGGATTCGCCCTGCACGCTCGCCTCCACCACGTTGTCGAAGCCGAGGAAGCGGGCGACGAAGGCGGAGGCGGGGCGCTGCCAGACCTCCAGCGGGCTGCCGCTCTGAGCGATCCGGCCGTCCCGCATCACCACGACGCGGTCGGCGAGGGCGAACGCCTCCCCCTGGTCGTGGGTGACGGCGAGCACCGTCGTGCCCAACTCGCGGAAGAGTCGGCGCAGTTCGACGACGAGACGCTCGCGCAGCCCCCGGTCCAGTTGCCCGAGCGGCTCGTCCAGCATCAACAGCCGCGGGCGCGGGGCGAGGGCCCGGGCCAGGGCGACCCGCTGTTGCTCGCCGCCGGACAGCGACGCCACCGCCCGACCCGCGGCGCCCGGGAGCCCGACGAGGTCGAGCAGTTCGGTGACCGTGCGTTGCTGCTCGCCGCGGGAGGAACCCCGCATCCGCAGTCCGAAGGCCACGTTCCCCGCGACATCACGCTGCGGGAACAACTGGTGGTCCTGGAACATCAACCCGACGCCGCGCCGGTGCGTGGGCACCCCCACCTGGTCGCGCCCCTCCAGCAGCACGGCCCCCGCGTCGGCGTGCTGCAGCCCGGCGACGACCCGCAGGAGGGTGGACTTGCCGCTGCCGCTGGGGCCGAGGACGCAGACGATCTCGTGTGCGGCGACGTCCAGGTCCACCCCGTCGAGTGCGGGATGCGTGCCGGGCATGCCGAAACTGACCGTGACGCCGTCCAGTCGCAGCATTTCCGTTGCTGCGGTCCGGGCCTGTGCCGTCATCTAGAACTCCCCGGAGTGGTCGGTGCGGATGCGCTCCAGGGCCAGCAGGGCGCCGGCGCACACCACCATCAAAATCGTCGACAGGGCCATCGCCTGGCCGTAGTTGAACTCGCCCGCACGACCCAGCAGTCGGGTGACGGCCACCGGCAGCGTCGGCTGGTCCGGCCGTGCGATGAAGACGGTCGCGCCGAACTCACCGAGCGACACCGCGAAGGCGAAACCCGCCGCAACGAGCAGCGCCCGCCGCACCATCGGCAGGTCCACCTCGCGCCAGACCTGCCAGGGCGAGGCGCCGAGCACTGCCGCCGCTTCCCGCAGCCGGCCGTCCACCGCCCGCAGGACGGGCAGCATCGTGCGGACCACGAACGGCACGCCCACCAGGGCCTGGGCGAGCGGGACCAGCCACCACGAGGCCCGCAGGTCCAGCGGCGGCTTGTCGAGGGTGATCAGGAATCCGAAGCCGACGGTCACGGCGGACACCCCGAGGGGCAACATCAGCAGCCCGTCGAAGCCGCGCAGGAGCCGGGTGATCATCGGCGTCCGCCCGGAGGGACCTGCTGCCGGCCGGGAGCGGGTGAGTGCGGCCGCGGCCAGGCCGCCGACCAGAAGGGCGATCGCGGTGGCCGCCGCCCCGTAGGCGAGGGAGTTCCAGAGGGCGTCGAGGGGGGCGACGGCGAAGGTGCTGTCGGCGGACGCCGCGTCACGCAGCGTCTTGTAGAAGACCAGCCCGAAGCCGTCCGGGCCGGCGAAGGATCGCTCGACGAGCACGGCGAGCGGCAGGACGAGCAGCACCGCGATGACGGTGAGGGTGCCCCAGAGCAGCGCCCACTGGCCTGCTCCGTGCGGACGACGGGCGGTCCGGGAGGCGTCGACGAGCCGCAGGGTGGATTCGCGGCGCCGCACGGTCCAGGCGTGCAGCGCCAACAGTCCCAGTACGGCCGCGAACTGGATCAGGGTGAGCACGGCGGCCGTCGGCAGGTCCAGGAAGTCGGCGGTCTGCCGGTAGATCTCCACCTCCAACGTGGAGAAGGTGGGTCCGCCCAGGATCTGCACCACTCCGAAGGAAGTGAAGGTGAAGAGGAACACCATCAGGGCCGCGGCGGCCACCGCCGGCCCCAGCGCGGGCAGCGTCACCTTCCGCCAGGCCGCGAACCGTCCGGCGCCCAGGACCCGGGCCGCCTCCTCCTGACGCGGGTCGAGCTGGGCCCAGAGGCCGCCGACGGTGCGGACGACGACCGCGTAGTTGAAGAAGACGTGCGCCAGCAGGATCGCCCACACCGAGGTGTCCAGCCGGACGCCCCACAGGTCGTCCAGCAGCCCGCCCCTGCCGACCAGTGCCAGGAAGGCGGAGCCGACGACGACGGTGGGCAGCACGAACGGCACCGCCACCACCGCCCGCAGCAGTTGCTTGCCGGGGAAGGCGAATCGCGCGAAGACGTAGGCACCGGGCAGCGCGATCAGCAGCGTCAAGGCGGTCGAAGCAGCGGCCTGCCACACCGTGAACCACAGCACGTGGAGGACGTCCGGATCACCGAGCACGGCACCGAAGCGACCGAGTTGCCACTGCCCGCCGTCCTTCAGCCCCCGGCCGACGATCACGGCGACCGGGTAGGCGAAGAACACCGCGAAGAAGACGAACGGCACGGCCATCAGGCCGAGCCGCACCGCCGTGGCCCGCGCGGTCCCCCGGCGCCGGGTGCGGGCTACTTCAGAACGAGCGAGGACCACTGCTTGACCCACTGGTCACGGTTCTTGGCGATCGTCTCGGGTGCGAGGGTCGCCGGCTTGTCGATCCTGGCGCCGTAGCGGGTGAACAGCTCCGGCTCCTTGGCGTCCTTGCGTGCCGGGTTGACGAACATCTGCAGCGGCATGTCCTCCTGGAACGTCTTCGACAGGAGGAAGTCGAGCAGCGCCTTGCCGCCCTTCTCGTTCTTGGCGCCCTTGAGCAGACCACCGAATTCGACCTGCTGGAAGCAGGTGCCGGTCGCGACGCCGGTCGGCGCCTCCTTCGGGGCGGGGTTCTTGCCCATCACTTCGGCGGGCGGGCTGGAGGCGTAGGAGACGACCAGCGGCTTGTCCCCCTTCCCCTTGCCGGCCGCGGAGCCCGAGAACCGCTCGTTGTACGCCTGCTCCCAGCTGTCGACGACCTCGACGCCGTTGGCCTTGAGCTTCTTCCAGTAGTCCGTCCAGCCGGCCTCGCCGTGGGCGGCGATGGTGCCGAGCTGGAAGGCGAGCCCTGGGGAGGAGGTGGCGGAGTTCTCCGTGACGAGCAGGCCCTTGTACTGCGGCTTGAGCAGGTCGTCGAAGGTCTGCGGCGGCGCGAGCTTGTGCTGGGTGAAGTAGGCGCGGTCGTAGTTGACGCAGATGTCGCCGTAGTCGAGGGGCGTGACCCGGTGGCCGCCCTTGTCGAGCTGGAGGTCAGCCGGCACGCTGTCCAGGCCCTTGGCCTTGTAGGGGGTGAAGAGCCCGGCGTTCAGCCCGCGCGAGAGCAGGGTGTTGTCGATGCCGAAGAAGACGTCGCCCTGCGGGTTGTCCTTGGAGAGGATCGCCTTGTTGACGGCTTCGCCGGCGTCCCCGCCCCTGAGCACCTTGACCTTGTAGCCGCTCTCCTTCTCGAAGGCGGCCAAGACGGACTTGGAGGCGTTGAACGAGTCGTGGCTGACGAGCGTGACGGTCTTGGTGTCGGCGCTGCTGTCGCCGGCGCTGCCGCACCCGGCGAGTGCGGTCATGCCGGCCGCGGCGGCGAGCGCTGCCGCGGTGATCCTTCTGGTGGTGCTCACTGATTTCCTCCTGGCTGGCCAGGAAGAGACGCGGCCCCGCCCGGTGCCCGCTGCGTTGCGTTCTTCGTCGGAGACGTTCGGCAGCGGACGGTGGGCAGGGCGCAACAGCATGAGTGATGACCGAACTTCCTACCCGGAATGACCCGGGCGAGGTTCAAGGGTCTGCGGCGCCGTAGGGCTACGACGTGTCCGCACTCTCAGCGCTGTGGCGCTCCCCTGTCGGAATGTGCATTTGTTCGACGACACCGTACCAGCGGGTGGCTCAGCGCTCCGAGGCCGCGAGCTGTCCGCAGGCGCCGTCGATCTCCTGGCCCCGGGTGTCCCGCACGGTCACGGGCACGCCGTGCGCCTCGATGGCCCGCACGAACGCCAGCTCGTCCTCGGGCCGCGAGGCGGTCCACTTCGAGCCGGGCGTCGGGTTGAGCGGAATGAGGTTGACGTGCACCCGCTTGCCCTTGAGCAGCCGTCCCAGCAGGTCACCGCGCCACGCCTGGTCGTTGATGTCGCGGATCAGGGCGTACTCGATCGAGACCCGGCGGCCGGACTTCTCGGCGTACTCCCACGCCGCGTCCAGCACCTCACGGACCTTCCAGCGGGTGTTGACCGGTACGAGGGTGTCCCGCAGCTCGTCGTCGGGCGCGTGCAGCGACAGCGCGAGCCGGCACTTGAAGCCCTCGTCGGCGAACCGCAGCATCGCCGGGACCAGCCCGACGGTGGAGACGGTGATGCCGCGCTGGGAGAGGCCCAGCCCGTCCGGCTCGGGGTCGGTCAGCCGCCGGATGGCGCCGACCACCCGCTTGTAGTTGGCGAGCGGCTCGCCCATGCCCATGAAGACGATGTTGGACAGCCGGGCCGGTCCGCCGGGCACCTCGCCGTCGCGCAGCGCCCGCATCCCGTCGACGATCTGGTGCACGATCTCGGCGGTGGAGAGGTTCCGGTCCAGGCCGGCCTGGCCGGTGGCGCAGAACGGGCAGTTCATGCCGCAGCCGGCCTGCGAGGAGATGCACATGGTGACCCGGTCCGGGTAGCGCATCAGGACGGACTCGACGAGGGTGCCGTCGTGCAGGCGCCACAGCGTCTTGCGGGTGGTGTCGTCGTCGCACGAGATGTGCCGCACCACGGACATCAGGTCCGGCAGCAGTTCGGCGGCGAGCTTCTCGCGCGCCGTCGCGGGGATGTCGGTCCACTGGGCGGGGTCGTGCGCGTAGCGGGCGAAGTAGTGCTGCGACAGCTGCTTGGCGCGGAACGGCTTCTCACCGATCGCCGCCACCGCCTCACGGCGCTCGGCCGGGTTGAGGTCGGCGAGGTGCCGAGGTGGCTTCTTGGCGCCGCGGGGGGCGACGAACGTCAGTTCTCCCGGGGCCGGGCGTGCCATGGGCGGAAACTCCTCTGTGCGACAAGGCCGGGCGGCTTCTGCCGACGCGTGACCAGGGTCCGGACGGGCCGGAACCGGGAGACCTCACGGATCGTCCCCGCGGTCGCGAGGACGGAAAGGGCGCGCCGCGATCGAGCGACGCGCCCCTCAAGGGTAACCGGCGACGCTCAGCCCGATCCCACGAAGATCACGAACAGCAGCCAGACCACAGGAGCGGTCGGCAGGAGCGAGTCCAACCGGTCCATGATGCCGCCGTGACCAGGCAGCAAGGTGCCCATGTCCTTGATGCCCAGATCCCTCTTGATCATGGATTCACCGAGGTCACCGAGGGTGGCGCTGACCGCAACCGCCAGGCCGAGCAGCAGTCCCTGCCACCAGATGCCGCCCTTGATCAGGAACTGCATGCACAGCGCGCCCGCCACCATCGCGAAGAGCACCGCCCCGACGAGTCCCTCGCGGGTCTTGCCGGGACTGATCCGCGGCGCGAGCTTCTTCTTGCCGAAGCGCCAGCCGACCGCGTAGGCGCCGGTGTCGCTGACGACCGTCAGCAGCAGGAAGGTCAGCACCCGCTGCGGTCCGTCCGCCTCGGCCGCCAGCATCAGCGCCACGAAGGTCGCCAGGAAGGGGACGTAGAAGGCCGCGAAGATGGCGGCCGTGACGTCGCGGAGGTAGTTCTGGGGCGCCTCGGTCATCCGCCAGACGAGGACGGCGAGCGCGGTGAGCGCCATCGCCACCCAGGCCCCCTCGGCGCCGCGCACGTACCCGGCGACCACCATGGCGGTACCGCCGAGCGCGAGCGGGACCATCGGGACCCGGATGTCCTTGCGCTCGGCCAGCCGCGAGGTCAGCTCCCACAGGCCCACGACGACGGCGATCGCTATGACACCGATGAACACCGGCTTGTAGACGAAGAGCGAGGCGACGATGACCACGCCGAGCCCGGCGCCGACCCCTATGGCGGCGGGCAGGTTGCGTCCCGCGCTCTTCTTCTGCGGTTTCACTGGGTCGTTGTCGGACCCGGGGAGCGAGGTGGGCATGGGCTCCTGCGGCCTGTCGTCGCGGAACAGGGGGCCGCTCAGGCGAGCAGCCCCCCGGTTGTCCGAGATGTCCCGGATGTCCCGATGGTCGTCCTGGTGTCCGCCCGGCTCGGGCACGAGGGGCATGGGCCGGGTCTGCGCCGCGCCGCCTCCGTCGTGCACGGGACCCGCCGGGACGGGAGGCGCCGCCCCGCGCAGCGAGGCGGCCGGTCCGTGGTCGGGCGGTCCCCACTGGCCGGAGCCGGGCGGGGTCCCCCAGGATGACTCGTTCATCAGACCTCTAGGAGCTCGGATTCCTTGTGCTTGAGGAGCTCGTCCACCTGCGCGACGTACTTCGCGGTGACGTCGTCGAGCTCCTTCTCGGCGCGGCGCACCTCGTCCTCGCCGGACTCCTTGTCCTTGACCAGCTTGTCGAGCGACTCCTTGGCCTTGCGACGCACGCTACGGATCGAGATCTTGGAGTCCTCGGCCTTGTTCTTGGCGACCTTGATGAACTCGCGACGGCGCTCCTCGGTCAGCTCCGGGAAGTTCACGCGGATGATGTTGCCGTCGTTGCTCGGGTTGACGCCGAGGTCCGAGTCACGGATCGCCTGCTCGATGTTGCGCAGCGCGCTCTTGTCGAACGGGGTCACCACGGCCATCCGCGGTTCCGGAACCGAGAACGACGCCAGCTGGTTGATGGGCGTCATGGCGCCGTAGTAGTCCGCCACGATCTTGTTGAACATCGCCGGGTGCGCACGCCCGGTGCGGATCGCGGCGAAGTCCTCCTTGGCGACCACGACGGCCTTCTCCATCTTCTCCTCGGCTTCGAGGAGGATCTCTTCGATCACCACTTGCTCCTGGTCTTATCGGTAAGAAGCAGAGCCTCGCCCCTGCCGCGCGTCTTCTCCTGCACGGTGTCCGACCGGCAGGCGGTTGTCCATCCCCGTACCGAGGTCTTCCCACGACCGGGGGTTGCCGCCCGTACGGGCCGACGCCCCTACGGAATCACGGCAGTTGAGGCCGTCAGGCCCGGGTGTTCTGATCGCTGACGAGCGTGCCGATCTTCTCACCCTTCACCGCACGCGCGATGTTCCCCTCGGCGAGCAGCTCGAACACGAGGATCGGGAGCTTGTTGTCCCGGCACAGCGTGATGGCGGTGGCGTCGGCGATCTTCAGGTCGCGGGTGATGACCTCGCCGTATTCGAGGGCGTCGAACTTGACCGCGTCCGGGTTCTGCTTCGGGTCGGAGTCGTAGACCCCGTCCACGCCGTTCTTGCCCATCAGCATGGCCTCGGCGTCGATCTCCAGGGCGCGCTGGGCGGCGGTGGTGTCGGTGGAGAAGTACGGCATGCCCATGCCGGCGCCGAAGATGACGACCCGGCCCTTCTCCAGGTGGCGCACCGCGCGCAGCGGGATGTACGGCTCCGCGACCTGGCCCATGGTGATCGCCGTCTGGACGCGGGAGTCGATGCCCTCCTTCTCCAGGAAGTCCTGGAGGGCCAGGCAGTTCATGACCGTGCCGAGCATGCCCATGTAGTCGGAGCGTGCCCGGTCCATGCCGCGCTGCTGCAGTTCGGCGCCGCGGAAGAAGTTGCCGCCGCCGATCACGATGGCGATCTCGTAGCCGTCACGCACCACCGCGGCGATCTCGCGGGCGATGGCGTGCACCACATCGGGGTCGACACCCAGTCCGCCGCCACCGGCGAAGGCCTCGCCCGACAGCTTCAGAAGGAAGCGGCGCCTGCCGCCGTTCCCGGCTTTGTGTGTGTCCGCGCCGTCGGCACCGTGATTCATTGAGCTCTCCTCGTGCACATACGAAGAAGGCCATTGCCGTGGGTCTGGGTCAGATCCCTGTCCGGCAATGGCCTCCTCGTCACATCTGCGGCCGACCGATGAGCGGCCGACTGCGTACGACCCTAGCGGGGCCGCAAGTCATTCGCTGCCTCGCGGCAGGCTCAGATGCCGACCTTGATGCGCGAGAAGCGCTTCAGGGTGACACCGGCCTCCTGGAGGACCTTCTCGACGGACTTCTTGTTGTCGAGCGCGTAGGGCTGACCGAGCAGCGTCGCGTCCTTGAAGAAGCCGTTGAGGCGACCCTCGACGATCTTCGGGAGCGCAGCCTCGGGCTTGCCTTCGGCGCGGGTGGTCTCCTCGGCGACGCGACGCTCGGCCTCGACGACCTCGGCCGGAACGTCGTCCTTGGCCAGGTACTTCGGGGCGAAGGCGGCGATGTGCTGCGCGATGCCCCTGGCGACCTCGGCGTTCTCCCTGTCGAGCTCGACGAGGACACCGATCTGCGGCGGCAGGTCAGGCATGGTGCGGTGCATGTATGCCGTGACGTAGCCGTCGGAGAACTGCGCGAAGCGGTCCAGGACGATCTTCTCGCCGAGGTTCGCGTTGGCCTCGTCGACGAAGGCCTGGACGGTCTTGCCGGCCTCGATCTCGGAGCCGAGCAGGGCCTCGAGGTCGGCCGGGTTGGTCTTGGCAACGTGCGCGGCGAGGGCGTTGGCGACGGCCTGGAACTTCTCGCCCTTGGCGACGAAGTCCGTCTCGCACTTCAGCTCGAGGATCAGGCCGGAGGTGTTGTCGTCAGCGATCAGGGAGACCACGGCGCCGTTCTCGGCGGAGCGGCCCTCGCGCTTGGCGACGCCCTTCTGACCCTTGACGCGCAGGACCTCGACGGCCTTGTCGACGTTGCCCTCGGCCTCTTCCAGGGCCTTCTTGCAGTCCATCATGCCGGCGCCGGTGAGCTCGCGGAGCTTCTTGACGTCAGCGGCGGTGTAGTTCGCCATGGTCTGTGAATCTCTTCTCGGAATCGCGAAAGTCGAAAGATCTACGGGTGGACGGCGGGGGCGGTGCTTGTGGCACCTTCCCCCGCCGTCATCAACCGGTCTTGGAGGTCAGCCCTGCTCGGCCGGCTTCTCGGCCTCAGCGGCCGGAGTCTCAGCCTCGGCGACCGGAGCCTCGGCCTCAGCGGCCGGAGCCTCAGCCTCAGCGGCCGGAGCCTCAACCTTGGCAGCCTCGTCGTCGGACTTCTTGTCGCCTTCGAGCAGGTCGCGCTCCCACTCGGCCAGCGGCTCGCCGGCCTTCTCGCCCGGCTTCTGGTCGCCGGTGGCGGCACCGGAACGGGCGATCAGGCCCTCGGCGACGGCGTCGGCGATCACGCGGGTGAGCAGGGTGACGGAGCGGATCGCGTCGTCGTTACCCGGGATCTTGTAGTCGACCTCGTCCGGGTCGCAGTTGGTGTCGAGGATCGCGACGACCGGGATGTTGAGCTTGCGCGCCTCGCCGACGGCGATGTGCTCCTTCTTGGTGTCCACGATCCAGACGGCGCTGGGCACCTTCTGCATCTCGCGGATACCACCGAGGGTCTTCTCCAGCTTGGCCTTCTCGCGCGAGAGGACCAGGAGCTCCTTCTTGGTGAGGCCGGAGGCGGCCACGTCCTCGAAGTCGATCTGCTCGAGCTCCTTGAGGCGCTGCAGACGCTTGTAGACGGTCGAGAAGTTGGTCAGCATGCCGCCGAGCCAGCGCTGGTTCACGTAGGGCATGCCCACGCGCGTCGCCTGCTCAGCAATGGCCTCCTGGGCCTGCTTCTTCGTACCGACGAACATGACGGAGCCGCCGTGGGCAACGGTCTCCTTGACGAACTCGTAGGCGCGGTCGATGTACGACAGCGACTGGAGCAGGTCGATGATGTAGATGCCGTTGCGCTCGGTGAAGATGAAGCGCTTCATCTTCGGGTTCCAGCGGCGGGTCTGGTGCCCGAAGTGGACGCCGCTCTCCAGCAGCTCCCGCATCGTGACGACGGCCATGGCCGTACTCCTCGTTGTTCTCGGTTCCACCGCGACCGGTCGGCCGCAGTGCCTGACGCCCCGACGCGCCTGCCAGGGGAGGAACCGAGCGGAACCTTCCGAGGACCGAGAGCGCGGCCATGTGCTGCCCGAACGGGACTGGTGCACAGGTGGCGGGGCGTGCGAAGTCGACCCGGTGACCCGGATCGCCATCAGAAGTGTACGGGACGGGCGATGCACCGGGCGACACGCACCATTTCGCGCCCCTGCAGGGTGACGCCGTTGTCCACAAGCGGTCCGTCATCCACAGCTTTTCACCAAGATCCCCACGCCCGTCCGGCATCCGCCATCGTCAACACATGCAACGACGCACCGACCACACCGAGCAGCAATCCGACCGCCCCCTCCCCGCCCGGCTTCCGCCTCCACGAAAGCCGCTGCCCCACCCGCACGACTCCACCCCCACGTGGGAACGGGACACCGAGCGGCAACGACGAACACACCCTGCCGCACCACTGGACCGGCCCCTCGGCAGGCAACGCGGCAGCCCGCACCACCCCCTGCCTGCGAATCGACACCCCAGACACCCACCGAGCCCACCAGAGGACCCGCCCCCCACTCCCACACTGTTGACGCGGTCGCGGCGGCCTGGGACTCGAGTCCGCCGGAGTGGACGAAGTCCCCTCCCCGCCCTCGCCCTGTGTGTCCTGCACACCGTGCCGATAGCGGCAGCAGCCGGCGCGCCAAACGTGGCCGAGGCGGCTTCCCCACGCGTCAACGCCGGACAGAGCACCACCCCGGCAGCTCCGACACCAGACCGCTCTTGGCCCGTCACCGGCCCAGCGGGGACACCACCCAAATTGTTGCGCGGCTGGGAACCTCCACCGACCCCCTGGGCAGCAGGGCACCGCGGCGTGGACCTGGCGGCAGCCAAAGACACCACCGTCAAAGCCGCCGCGCCCGGACAGATCACGTTCGCCGGCACCGTCGCCGGCCGCGGCGTCCTCACCATCGAAGTGTCCGACTCGGGCCGCCCCCCGCTACGCACCACCTACGAGCCGATCCGCGCCACCACCCACAAAGGCCAGCACGTCACCGCCGGCCAACCCGTCGGCCTACTGGAGGAAGGCCCCTACCACTGCCGCGAACCGTGCCTCCACTGGGGCCTACGACGCGGCACGACCTACCTGAACCCCCTCGCACTGCTGCCGCCAACCGCACTCCGCAAAGGCCCCTCACGACTCCTGCCGGTCTTCGACGTCCCCGAGCCAAAATCAGTCCCGAACCCCGGACTCATCCATCCACATTCTGATCAACCAGCACCCACGGCCCACACCGCACAGGACTCGCCACGAGACACCACAAGCGCAGCCCTACTCGGCGCGATCACACTCACCGCCACCACGCTGTGGGCATTGGGCCGCCTCCACCGCGAACCAAGACGGAAACCTGCAGCCAGGAGACATGACCCCGCCATAGGCATGCCGAACCGAAGGAGACGGCCAGGCCGCACAAGCGACGACCCCACCCGCAAAGAAGGGCAGGCCCAACGTAGAGAGGAGACGCCGACGCGGACGGCTTGAACGAGTACGCCCCAATGCGACGCCCGAAAACACGCACCTGTCGAACGGGGCAACGAACCGACTCCAGCTCGTTGCGGGCTGCGGGCTGCGGGCTGCGGGCTGCGGGCTGCGGGCTGCGGGCTGCGGGCTGCGGGCTGCGGGCTGCGGGCTGCGGGCTGCGGGCTGCGGGCTGCGGGCTGCGGGCTGCGGGCTGCGGGCTGCGGGGCAAACGAGCGTTACCGGTGGGGAGGGGCGGGGTGGGGGGAGGGGCCCAGGGGAGGGACCGGGGCGATCAAGCAACCCAGCCCGACGCCCCATCAGCAACCACACCGTAGGCCGACATCCCCCAATCACCCGCCAGTCCCACACAGGGCCGGCCGTGCCTCACCGGTCGGCAGGATTTCAGCCGCGGACCCCAGTGAGGGCCATAGCCACCGCTGCCTCAACGATCTCTTCCGGGTCTTCGGCGGCACCGAGTTCAATGCGGCGAACTGCTGCGTCCACCACGCCCTGGAGCAGCATCGCCGCGAGCCGGGGCTGGGCATGGCCGAGGGCGGCCAGCGCTTCGACGATCATGGCGATCAGTCCGCCGTGCGCCGCACGGATCTTCTCCCGGGCGCCCGCGTCCAGTTCCCCTGCGGAGATGGCGACGACGGCTCGGTGACGGCGGTCTCCCACCAGTGCCAGTTGTCGACGCACATACGCTTCGACTTTTGCCTCGGGCGTCTCGGCGCCCTCCATCGCGGTCTCGACTTCGGCGGCCCACACGGGGAAGTCGACGGCGCACAGTTCTTCGACGACGGCTGCTCGGGAGCGGAAGTACTCGTATACGGAGGAGCGCGCGAGCCCCGTCCGTTCGGCGAGAGCAGGGAAGGTCAGCGCTTCCGTTCCGCCCTCGGACAGCAAGGTGCGGGCGGCGTCCAAGAGGGCGCCGCGCTGCATCGTCCGGTGCTCGGCCACCGAGGCCGCTCGAATCCTGGGCACGCCACCACTCTACGGATGGCGTCCTCGCCATGGCACGCCGCATCGCAACACACCTCGCCGCCGATGCACTCCGTGGAGTCCGTTTGGCCCGCCGCTCTCAAACAGACGCCATCCGCACAGACGAGAGAACCGTCGACCGATCAGGGCGGGGCGATCAGGACCCCTATGCCTTGCCGCCCCCTCACACCCTCGGATCAGGTCCCGCACCACCACTGGTTCTTCCTCGCACCGCGCTCACCCCACCACCCCTGACCACGCCCCGGCCCGGGGCCCGAGAATCGGTTTTGTCGCGCGCACCCGGACTCTCCTCCTAGCCACCCCACCAGTCGCCTCGGCCCCACACAGACCTCCGGCTCTCAGCGCCCCACATCTGCCAGCTTCGCGCGGAGCTGGAGCACGGACTTGGTGTGGATCTGACTGACCCTGCTCTCGGTGACGCCCAGAACGTTGCCGATCTCGGCGAGCGTGAGGCCCTCGTAGTAGTAGAGGGTGACCACGGTCTTCTCGCGGTCGGGCAGGGTGTTGATGGCGCGCGCCAGTAGCCGCCGCAGTTCGCGGTCCTCGGCGATTTCGACGGGGTTCTCGGCAGCGGTGTCCTCCAGCGTGTCCATGAGGCTGAGGCGTTCGCCGCCTTCACCGCCAACGTGGAGGAGCTCCTCCAACGCGACGACGTTCGCCAGGGACAGTTGGCTGAAGACGCCGTGGAGTTCCTCCAGCTGGATGCCCATCTCGCCGGCGACCTCCGCCTCGGTCGGCGTCCGGCGCAGCTGCGCTTCGAGGGTGGCGTAGGCACGCTCCACGGCGCGCGCCTTTTGCCGTACGGATCGGGGGATCCAGTCCAGCGCACGGAGTTCGTCGATCATTGCGCCGCGGATGCGGGTGATCGCGTACGTCTCGAACTTGATGGAGCGTTCTGGCTCGAACTTCTCGATGGCGTCGATCAGTCCGAAGACTCCGGAAGAGACGAAGTCGGCCTGTTCGACGTTGGGCGGCAGTCCTACGCTGACCCGGCCGGCCACGTATTTGACCAGCGGTGAGTAATGCAGGATCAGCTGTTCCCGCAGGCGTCCGTCGCCGGACGCCTTGTAGGAGCGCCACAGCTCGTCGACCGAGGTGGGCGGGGCGGGGCGCACGCTGCCGCGCGCGGCGGGTGGTACTGCCGCACGGTCAGACCCGGAGGTGTGCTGGGGCATTCGTCGCCTTGAGCCGTTCTGCCGAGACGGGGGTGGATGGATGTATGGGGCTTGAACTGTCGTGAGCGTAGCGTGACCGTGACGTCGCGGTGTGCGAGGAAGGCAGGTTGGGTGTACGCAGATACGTTCCGCTGCCCGCACCCCAGGGTTACTTCGCGCAACACGGCGGCACCCGGAAGGGGCGCCGGAGACACGCTCGCCGGACACGCACCCCGGGAGGGTGGCGCGGACGGAGGTGTCGATGCGTCCGGCGGGAACCCGTGCGCGTACCGGGTCGCACCGCCGACACACAACGGACCGGCCACACGCACCGAAGCACGCCAAATCTGGATTCTGCGGTCATTCCCCTCACCCTTTCACCCGTTCGCGCCAGGTCAAGTACCGCCTCGCCGGGAACCTTCGGTCGAGTTGGCCCGTCGCACCAACTCCCAGCGCCCACCGCACCTTTGAACGAATTCGAGCGATTGCAGCTCGAAGAGCTTGTCGCGGGTGAGGTCGCGGGGTGTGCCCGACTCTCGAGCCAGATGGTCGGCATCCGCGCCACCGCGTGCGGGCAGCGCTTCGAGCACGCGGCGGGCGACCGGGTCCAACAGGTCGCGGGCAAGGGTCGGACCTCGACGCTCTGGGGCGAGGTCTCCGATGCTGCCGACGAGTTCGACCACCTCGTCGGCGTCGGTGACCACCGCCGCTTCACCGCGCAGGAGTTGGTGCACTCCGGCGGACAGCCCGCTGGTGACGGGGCCCGGCACGCCCATCGTGAAGCGCCCCAGGGCCAGCGCGCGCCGCGCGGTGACCAGTGACCCGCTGCGGAGTTCGGCCTCCACGACGACCGTGCCGCGCGTGAGGGCGGCAATGACACGGTTGCGCTGGACGAACCGACTGCGGGTGGGATGGTCGCCGGGCGGCAACTCGGCTACCACCAGGCCCTGTTCGGCGATGCGGTCGATCAACTCGGTGTGTCCGCGCGGGTAGGGGTGGTCGACGCCGGAGGCGAGCACGGCGACGGTCGGTCCGTCCGCGGCGAGCGCACCCCGATGGGCAGCGCCGTCGACGCCGTACGCGGCTCCGGAGACGATGGTCCAGCCGCGGTCGGCGAGTCCGGCACCGAGCGTGGTGGCGAGGTGGGCACCGTAGTCGGTACAGGCACGTGCGCCGACCACGGCCACTGAGCGCAGCGCCCAGATCCGCAGGTTGGCCCGGCCTCGGACCCAGAGTCCGATGGGGCGAGCGTCGCCGAGGTCGTCCAGCTGACCGGGCCATTCGTCGTCGCCCGGGCAGAGGAAACGACCTCCGAGCGTGGCGACGGCGGCGAGGTCGACTGCGGGGCGAGCCCGCGCGGCGCGCAGCCGGAGTCCTGCGACCTTGGTCGGGCTCGCGCCGATGGGCGGGGGCACGTCGTCTTGGGACAGCGCGTGCCAGAGCGCTACCGGGCCCATTTCGCGGAGCCAGCGACCGGCGGTCTCGTCGCCGGGTTCGATGATGCGGGTGAGTGCGGCGCGAGCCGCTCGGTGTGGTTCGTAGCTGCGCTGTTCGGCCAGTGCCCGGCGGGCGGCGGGGCGTTTCCGAGCCAGGGCAGGCGGAGGGTTTGGGGCGCTGGCGTCGTTGAGGCCCGCCAAGGCCCGGCGGGTGGGGCACCGTCCACCAGGCCCGATGGAATGCACATCCGCCGGTGTCGACTCTCCACCCCCTGCCGCCGATGTCCCTTTCTGCCGGGCTTCCGCATTCGCGCCCGGCTGCGGTGCTGGCTGCGAGCGATGCGGCCGTGTGGGCCCCGCCTCGTGCGTGACGAAGCCCCATTCGTCGAGGGAGTTCATCGTTCACCTCGGCTCTGCACGGGGCGGACGAGTGCGACGCACGGACGGGAATCCGGTGTCGTGCGGAGCCGTTCGCCCGGCGCTGGCGCGGTCGGCGTTTCCGCCATGGCCCCTGGCGTTCGCGGCCTCTTCTCCCCCGCCGTCGTTTGTTGGCCCCTCCCTGCTCCCGGCTCCCTTTCGTCCGGTGCGCTCGCCCGAGGAAAGGCTCGCGCCGGCCCGTGCGTCCCGGCCGTCGCGGACTCACCCGTTCCGGCGCGAGCAGCCGCTACTGCTGCCGTACCTGCGACCGTCCTTGCTGCCGTTCCCACCGCCACCGCACCGCGGCGTACCCCCGTGCGGAGTTCCAGAGCCCAGTTGACGTCCTCCTTCGTCGGGCGGTCGCGGCCGGCAAGGTCCGCGGCGGTCCAGGCGACGCGGAGGACGCGGTCGAGGCCGCGGGCCGTCAGGAGGCCGCAATCCAGGTCGCGTTCGGCCTGGGCGAGTACGCCGGGTTGTACGGGCCAACGGGTGCGGAGTTCGTGGCCCGGAACTTCGCTGTTGGTCTGCCAGGGGGTGTCGGCGAGGCGTGCCGCGGCGCGCTGCCGGGCGGCTCGGACGCGCTCGGCGACGGTGGCGGTGGATTCGCTGGCGTGGCCGAGCGCGAGGAGTTCACGACGGGCGACCGGTTCCACGGCGATCCGCAGGTCCACCCGGTCCATCAACGGCCCGGAGAGCCGGGCGCGATAGCGACGGATGGATGAGGGGCGGCATTCGCAGCCGCCCGCGGTCGTGCCGTGCCGGCCGCACGGGCAGGGGTTGGCGGCGAGCGCGAGCAGGAAGCGGGCGGGCATCCGCATCATGCCGCCTGCGCGGGCCACGACGACGTGGCCGGATTCGAGTGGTTGGCGTAAGGCGTCCAGGACTCGCGGGCTGCATTCTGCCGCTTCGTCCAGGAAGAGCACGCCGTGGTGAGCCAGCGAGACGGCTCCTGGGCGGGGCAGTCCGGTTCCGCCGCCGACCAGGGAGGCCGTGGTCGCGGAGTGGTGCGGGGCACAGTAGGGCGGGCGGTGGACCAGCGGCTGCCCCGGAGGGAGGGTGCCGGCGACCGAGTGGACGGCGGTCACTTCCAGGGACGCCTTGGGTGTCAGCGGTGGCAGGAGTCCGGGGAGGCGTTCGGCGAGCATGGTCTTGCCGGCGCCCGGTGGGCCCTTGAAGAAGATGTGGTGGCGTCCGGCGGCGGCCACTTCCAGAGCGCGCCGAGCGTTGTGCTGGCCCACGACGTCGGCGAGGTCGAGGGCGTGGCCATCCGTTGGCAGTCCCGCCGTGGCGCTCATACCGGGCATGACGAGGCCGGCCAGCAGGGGGTCGGGGCGGCCCTCGCCGGACGGCTCCTCCTCATCGGGGACCGGTTCGTCGGTGAGGACGGCGATGAGTTGTCGCAGGCTGCGGATGCCGAGGACGGAGACGCCGGGAACGAGTGAAGCCTCTGCGACGGTCGGCTCCGGCACGACGACCTGGCGGTATCCGGCGTCGGCGGCGGCGAGGACCGCGGGCAGTACGCCGCGGACGGGGCGGACGCGACCGTCGAGGCCGAGTTCGCCGATCATCATCAGGTCGGTGAGTTCGCGGGGGTCGAGGCGTTCGGCGGCGCCCAGGACCGCGCAGGCCACGGCGAGGTCGAAGCCGCTGCCGCTCTTGGGTACGGAGGCCGGGCTGAGGCCGACCGTGAGCTTCTTCTGGGGCCACTCGGCGCCCGAATTCACGAGCGCGGCGCGGACGCGGTCCCGGGACTCGGCCAGGCTCTTGTCGGGGAGCCCGACGAGGGTGAAGGCCGCCACGCCGGGTTCCAGGTCGGCCTGGACCTCGACGACGACTCCTTCGACGCCCACGAGGGCCACGGAGCAGGTGCGGGCGAATCCCATCACGCCACCCCCCTGGCGTGCTCGACCACGGGGGCGCCGCGGGCGGGCAGCAGGATTCCGATGACGTCGATGCGGACACCCCCGGGTGGTGGTCCGCCGTGCCGTTCCAGCCAGCGCTCGGCGAGGAGGCGCAGTCGCGCGGTCTTCTCGGCTCGGACGGCGGCCATGGGGTGTTCGTACCAGCCCGCCCGACGGGTCTTGACTTCGCAGACGACCAGGGCGTCGCCGTCGACGGCGACGATGTCGATCTCTCCGTCACGGCAGCGCCAGTTGCGGTCGAGGATCCGCATGCCGGCCTCGGTGAGGCGCCGGACGGCCAGGTCCTCTCCATACCTTCCCAGCGCGGTGCGGGACGTCGTCGGCGCGGCCGGTCGTTTCGTCTTCGCTGCTGCTCGCGTCGTCGGGGCTGTGCCCGCCCCACGGGCTGCCCGGGGCGCGGCGCAGGCGTCCCCCGGTGTCCGCTTCCCGCTGCGTCCGGTGTCCACGGCGCGACGGCCGCTCTCTGTGGCGTTCATTCGGTACCACCTCCGGCACCGACAGTGACGCCTCCGCGCAGATCTATTGGATCTTGGTGGATAACCGCCTGGCTGTGGATAACTCGGTCACCCGCCAGGGCGACTCACAGCGGCGGCCTGGTCGAACTGGCAACCCCGCGTGCGCACCACACAGCGACGCCGAAAGCCCAGTACAGCCCGCCCAGCCCAGCTCCAGCCGCGGCCCCGACCCGGACTCCGAACCCGCCCCGCCCCGCCCCGCCCCGCAGGAGCCCGTCAGCTCCCCGGAAGATCGAGATCGCTCTTGTTCAGCTCTTCGATGTTCACGTCCTTGAACGTGAGCACCCTCACCTGCTTGACGAAGCGGGCCGGCCGGTACATGTCCCACACCCAGGCGTCAGCCATCGAGACCTCGAAGAAAACCTCACCCTGGACCGAGTGCACCTGCATCTCGTAGTCGTTGGTGAGGTAGAAGCGCCGCTCGGTCTCGATCACGTATTTGAACAGCCCGACGACGTCTCGGTACTCCCGGTAGAGCTTCAGCTCCATCTCGGTCTCGTACTTTTCGAGGTCCTCGGCGCTCATGGCAGATCCCCTTCAGCCGTGCGTCCCCCTATTGTGCGTCAGACCCTCTCGGTCTCCAGGAGCACCGGCGCACTCGGGGGCCCTTCGTCGAGCAGTGTGCGCAGCAGCTCGGCGAGTCTGGTCGGGTACACCGTCTCATGCGACGCCGACAGTTCCTCCGAGGTCCACCACTTCAACCCCGACACGCTGCGCCGTTCCAGGTCCGTGTGGCCGGCGGTGTCGGTGGCGGTCCGATCGGTCCGGGCCAGGAAGTACCACTCGTCCTGCTCCCAGCGTCGCCCGTCGAAGGGAAAGCCGCAGCGGCGCTTCCACAGGAGCGGCCCGAGGGTGACCCCGCGGATGCCGGTCTCCTCGGCGAGCTCACGGAGGGCCGCCTCCTCGCGGGTCTCGGTGCCCTCCAGACCGCCGCCGGGGGTGAACCACCAGGTTTCGGCCGGACGGTCCGGTTCGAAGCCGTGCAGCAGCAGGATCCGGTCCTCCGGATCGAGCAGCAGGACCCGGGACACCTGACGCACCTCGACGGCTTCCTCAACCGCACCGGCAGCGCCACTCCGGGCAGTGCCGCTCCGGGCAGCACCGCCGTCCGCAGCACCGGCAGCGCCGCCCCCGAAAGCACCCCCGTCCGCCGCAAGGGCGCCAGCGGCTCCGCCTTCCGCACCCTCCGCCCGGTGGCCTGAATCTGCCCCTCCAGCACCCCCCACGGCGCTCTCATCAGTCACCCCGCCATCCATCTCAGGAACTGCCCCGACCCCTCCCTGACCCCCCTGCCGCGCTGCCCTCTCCCGCGCCCGCTCATCCACGTCCACGCCCCTTCCGCCGCGCGATCGGCCCGTACGCCGCACCCCCGAGGATCAGCACGGCGCCGGCGACGACCGCGAGGACGAGAGGCTGGACCGGCCCCGGCTGCGAGGTGCCGCCGGGAAGCGCGGCGAAGCTTTCGGGGCGCTGGAGCACGCCGAGGCTGTCGAGCGGCCAGGCGCGGGCGTCGACCCGGGCTTCCACGGCGCTGCGCGGGACGGCCCCGTGGTCGCCGTCGGTGAGATGGACCCTGGAGTCGAGGGAGTCGTTGCGGTGGTCGCCGAGGAGGAAGAGCTGGCCAGTGGGCACGACGGCCTTGAAGCCGATGGGCGAGGCGGGGCCGTCGCCCTGGAGGTAGGGCTCCTGTACGGGGGTTCCGTTGACCGTCAGCAGGCCCTTCTTCGTGCAGCAGGCGACCTTGTCGCCGCCGACGCCGACCACCCGCTTGACCATCGGCAGGTCGCCCCAGGTGCTGTCCTTGAAGACGACGACGTCGCCGCGGCGTATCGCGGAGCCACCGACCTTTTCGGCCAACACGCGGGCGCCCGGGGCGATGGTCGGCGACATGGAGTCGGTCGGCACCGTGTAGGGGCGGTAGAGCAGCGCCCCCCAGACGAATGCCCCCAGGAACAGCACACAGCCGACGGCCACGGCCAGACCGGACAGCACACTGCCCGTGGTCCGGCCGCGGCCGTCCGTCGTACGTTCCGTACTGCTGCTCATCCCAGCGCTCCCGCCCCGCGGGGTGGGCCCGCGTCGAAGATCCGGGACGGCACCTTACCTGGGGTTACGCCCTGCGGTCAGCTTCCGGCGCCGCCAGATCACCAGCGGAACCGCGCCGGCCAGACCCAGTGCGGCCGGAGCGGCACCCATGGCCTTGTTGATCCCGGGCTGGTCGAAGGTGTCCGGTACGGGGAGGGTCGACCAGCGGTTGATGGGCCAGGCGATGGTGAAGGCGCGACCGACGACCTCGTTCTCGGAGACCGTCCCGTTGCCGGGGAGGTTCTGGTGGTACCGGGAGTCGAGGGAGTCGTCGCGGTGGTCACCCATCACCCAGATCCGGCCCTTGGGGACGTGGATCGGGCCGAACGGGCGGTCACCGCAGGGGGTGGCGCCGGGGAAGACGTAGGAATCTTCCTTGAGGACCTTGCCGTTGACCTTGACCGGGCCGACACCCTGGCATTCGACGGTGTCGCCGCCGACCGCGATGACCCGCTTGATCAGGTCCTTCTCCTCGGCCGAGGGCATCAGGCCGATGAAGCTGAGGACCTTCTGGATCGGGTTGGGCTGCGGCGTGGGCGTCTCGTTGAGCCAGCCGCCCGGGTCGTGGAAGACGACGACCTCGCCGCGCTGCGGCTTGGCGCCGAACCACGGGGTGAGCTTGTCGACCAGCACCCGGTCGCCGCGCTGGAGGGTGTCCTGCATGGAGTCGGACGGGATGGAGAACGCCTGTACCAGGAACGTCTTGATCAGCAGGGCGAGGAGCAGGGCGATGCCGATGAGGATCGGCAGCTCCTTCCAGAAGGCACGCGGCTTCTTGCCTTTGGTCACGCTGCCGGTCGCCTCCTCGTCGGCCGCCTGGTCCGACTGCTTCGATGGATCGGTGTGCGGTCCGGCCGGTGCGGACCCGCCTGACTGCGCCTGTGGCTGATGCACGGAACTCGTCGCCTGCTGCGCGGACTCACCGCGCCCTGCGGGCTCTTCGGGCTCTTCGGTTCCGGACCGCGCGCCGACCGCCAAGTCCCCCACATCTGCTCCTCACTCCGCGCTCTCGCCCGCCCGTCAACCGGTGCAGGCCCACCACTCCCATAACGAGCGGGAGTTCCGCAGGGGTCGGGAGTACCGCCAAACTCTCGGATGACACCCTATGCGCTGCGCCAGCCGCCGACGCCTTCGCACCCGGCGCGTCGTGCACGTCGGCGAAGGTGTCGGGCTCCTTCAGGAACTGCCAGTGGCTGAACGGCCAGGCGATGACCACGGCCCGACCCACGACGTTGTCCTCCGACACCGTGCCGCGGTACGGCTCGTCGAGGTGGTAGCGCGAGTCCGCCGAATTGGAGCGGTGGTCGCCCATGACGAAGATCCGTCCGGTGGGGACGTTGACCGTGAACTTCAGCTCGGAGGGCGGGTTTCCGGGGTGCACGTACGGCTCGGTGAGCGGGGTGCCGTTGACCGTGATCCGGCCCTTGGTGTCGCAGCAGTGCACGCTGTCCCCGCCGACCGCGACCACGCGCTTGATCAGGTCCTGCTCGTTGGCGGACGGCAGCAGCCCGATGAAGGTCAGGACGTCGTTGATCGGGCCGGAGCCCCCGGTGGACTGGTTCTGCTCGCCCTTGAGCCAACCGCCGGGGTCCTTGAAGACGACGACGTCGCCGCGGTGCGGTTCGGCGCCGAACCACGGGGTGAGCTTGTCGACCAGCACCCGGTCGCCGATCTTGATGGTCTGTTCCATGGAGCCGGACGGGATCACGAACGCCTGGACCAGGAAGGTCTTCAGGACCAGCGCGATGGCCAGCGCCACCCCGATCAGGATCGGGATCTCCTTGAGGTAGGAGCGGCGTCTGCGGCGCTTGATGCGCTGGGCCTGGCGGCGCCGCTCGGCCCGCCCACCGGTCGCCGCCCGGGCGTCCGGCTCGCCGTCGTCCGCCCCGACCGCCGGTGCCCCATCGAGGAGGTCGCCGTCCTGCGTCCCGTCGTCGGGGAGGGATTCGTGCCCGTGGCGGGGCCGCCCGCGGCTACCCATGGGGGCCTGCCGGCACCGGTATGCGGGCCAGGTCGCCGGGGGTGGTGAGGGTGCTCCAGCGGTCGAACGGCCAACTGATCAGGTCGGCGCGGCCGATGACCCGGTCGACCGGGACGGTGCCGCCGCCGGCCTCGCCCAGGTGGTCGCGGGAGTCGCTGGACCGGGCGCGGTGATCGCCCATGACCCAGAGCCGGCCCTTCGGCACCACGATGTCGAAGGGGACGGCGGAGGGCGCGTCCCCGGGATGGAGGTAGCCCTCGGTCACCGGCACTCCGTTCACCTTGATCCGCCCCCGTTTGTCGCAGCAGGTCACGTGGTCCCCGCCGACGCCGATGACGCGCTTGACGTAGTCGGTGTCGTCGGACCGGGCCAGGCCCAGTGCCGCACCGGCCTTGCGCAGCAGTCCCGTCACGGGATTCTCCCCCGACTCCCTGTGAACGAAAGATCCCGTGCCGTCGAAGACGATGACGTCGCCGCGCTGCGGGGTGGCACCGAAGCGGTAGGCCAGCTTGTTCACCAGGACCCGGTCGCCGACCTGCAGGGTGTTCTCCATGGAGGTACTGGGGATCAGGAACGGCTGCACCACGAAGTTGCTGAGCAGGAACAGGAAGGCCAGGCACAGCGCGAAGAGGGTGACCGGCCGGTACCGCAGCTGCGCCGCCACGGCCCGGAAACGCGCGAAGCGCGACCGCCGTCCCGAACCCTCGACGGGGTCGGAAGCGGGGTCGCGCTCCGTGAGTTGTGCGTCGGTGTCCATGGGGTCCAGAGCCTATCCGGCCTGGCCCGGACGCCGGCCGCGAGCGTGGCCTCGCGGTGCACCGGGGCGGTCTCCCGCGGCCCGGTGCGGCGCGGCTCAGCGCTCGCGCTTCTCCTTGATCTTGGCGGCCTTGCCGCGCAGCTCGCGGAGGTAGTAGAGCTTGGCGCGACGGACGTCACCGCGGGTGACGACCTCGATCTTCTCGACGATCGGGGTGTGCACGGGGAAGGTGCGCTCGACGCCGACCGAGAAGCTGACCTTGCGGACCGTGAAGGTCTCGCGCACGCCGGCGCCCTGACGGCGGATGACGACGCCCTTGAACTGCTGCACACGAGAGCGGTTGCCCTCGATGACGCGGACGTGGACGTTGACGGTGTCACCCGGGCGGAAGGCGGGGACGTCGCTGCGCAGCGCCGCGGAGTCGACAGAGTCGAGGAGGTTCATGACCCACTGCTTTCTTCGCTGATGCCACAGGTCATCAGCGGAATCATCGGAAAAGTTGGTTCGCTGTCAGATCGCCGGGCGGACGTCGTTCCCCCTGTGGCAGGGGCGCGCGCCGGGCGGAGTCAGCAGCGGCTCATTCTTCCACGGACTGACTCGTCCGCCCAAATCGGCCGTCCTCGCGCGGGGCCCAGCCCAGTATGGAGAGGATTTCCCGGTCCTTCTTGTTGAAGGCGGCGGGGTCGGCGCGCTCGATCAGATCGGGGCGGTTGCGGTCGGTGCGCCGGAACGCCTCGTCCCGGCGCCAGCGGGCGATCTTGCCGTGGTGGCCGCTGAGCAGCACCTCCGGGATGGTGCGGTCGCGCCACTCGGGGGGCTTGGTGTAGACGGGGCCCTCCAGGAGGTCGGCCATCGCCCCGGGGGCGAAGGAGTCGTCCTGGTGGGAGGCGGCGTTGCCGAGGACGCCGGGCAGCAGCCGGGCCACCGCCTCGACCATGACCAGGACCGGGGCCTCGCCGCCGGCGAGCACGTAGTCGCCGATGGAGACCTCGCGGACGTCCAGGCGGTCGCCGTACTCCTCGATGACGCGGCGGTCGATGCCCTCGTAGCGGGCCGGCGTGAAGACCAGCCAGGGCTTGCCGGAGAGCTCGACGGCGAGTTCCTGGGTGAAGGGCACGCCGCTGGGGGTGGGCACGACGAGGACGGGTTCGCCCTCCCCGGACGCCAGGACGTCGTCGAGCGCCGCGCCCCACGGCTCGGGCTTCATCACCATGCCGGGGCCGCCGCCGTAGGGGGTGTCGTCGACGGTGTGGTGCTTGTCGCGCGTCCACTCCCGCAGGTCGTGGATGCGGACGTCGAGCTGTCCGCGGGCACGGGCCTTGCCGACCAGCGAGACGTTCAGCGGTTCCAGGTACTCGGGGAAGATCGTGACGACGTCGAGCCGCATCAGCTGTCCTCGCGGCTGGAGGCGATCTCCGCCTGGGCGTCGTCGAGGAGGCCGGGCGGCGGGTCGATGACCGCGCGCTGCTCCTCCAGGTCGATCTCGGGCACGATCTCGCTGACGAACGGGATCATGACCTCGCCGCCCTCGGGGCGGGTGACGACCAGCAGGTCCTGGTAGGGCAGGTGGGAGACCTCGGCGATCCGGCCGACGACGGTGCCGTCGCGGGTGACGACGTCGAGGTCGATCAGCTGGTGGTCGTAGAACTCCTCGGGGTCCTCGGGGAGTTCCTCGGGGTCGATCTCGGCGATCAGCAGGGTGTTGCGGAGCGCCTCGGCGGCGGTGCGGTCCGCGACGCCCTCGAAGCGCAGCAGCAGCCGGCCGCTGTGGACCCGGCCGGTGGCGATGGTCAGCGGCCCGACGGCGGACGGTTCGGTGGCGAGGACGGCGCCCGGGGCGAGCCGGAGTTCCGGCTCGTCGGTGCGCACCTCTACGGTGACCTCGCCCTTGATGCCGTGGGCGCGGCCGATCCGGGCGACTACCAGCTGCACTGTGCTCCTCTTTGCGGCTAAACCGCCGCCGCTCGCGCGGACGGGGGTGGAGGAACGCCGGGGTTCCTCCAGGGTGACGGCGGTGGGTCCCATGGGGTGTGGAACGGACGGGGCCGTGGTTCCACGGTGGCATACGAGCACGGGCCGGGGACGACCGTGAGGCCCTCCCCGGCCCGAGCCGGTGTTCAACTTGATCAGCGAACTTGGTCCACGTCGACGAGGTCGACGCGGATGCCCCGGCCGCCGATGGCACCGACGACGGTCCGCAGTGCGCGGGCGGTCCGGCCGTTGCGGCCGATCACCTTGCCGAGGTCGTCGGGGTGGACCCGGACCTCCAGCACGCGCCCGCGACGCAGGGTGCGCGAAGCCACCTGCACGTCGTCGGGGTTGTCGACGATGCCCTTGACGAGGTGCTCAAGGGCCTCCTCAAGCACGCTCAGGCCTCGGTGGACTCGGAGGTGGACTCAGCCGCGGCCTCGTCCGCCTTCTTGTCGGCCTTCTTCGCCTTCGGGGTGATCGCCTCACCCTTCGGCTCGTCACCGGAAGCCTTGGCGGCAGCCTCGAAGAGGGCGCGCTTGTCGGCCTTCGGCTCGGCGACCTTCATCGGCGCCGGGGCCGGCAGACCCTTGAACTTCTGCCAGTCGCCGGTGACCTTGAGGATGGCCATCACGGGCTCGGTCGGCTGCGCGCCGACGCCCAGCCAGTAGGCGACGCGCTCGGCGTCGACCTCGATGCGGGACGGGTTCTGCACCGGGTGGTACAGGCCGATCTCCTCGATCGCGCGGCCGTCCCGGCGGGTGCGGGAGTCGGCGACGACGATGCGGTAGTGAGGCGAACGGATCTTGCCCAGACGCTTCAGCTTGATCTTGACTGCCACTGGAGTGGTGTCTCCTGGTCTTGACGTGGTGGGGCACAACGAGATGCCACGTGGGGTTGCGGTACTCGGGGCCCCGATGGACGCGTCAGCCGGAGGAGAGAGGGGTCCTGTGCGACTGTCGAGTACAGCAGGCAATTGTGCCACACGCTCGAAGGTCAGCCGACCGCGGCCACCTCGGGGATCCGGAAGGGCTTGCCGCATCCACCGCAGACGATGGGTGCCTGGGCCAGTACGGACGGGACGACCCGGACGTTGCGCCCGCAGTCGCAGACGGCCTTGACGCGCACGCCGCCCCCGGAGGAGCCGTGCCGGGCGGCCGGGCCGCGGAAGCTGCGGGTGGTGTCGGTGGCGGTGGCGGCGCTGTGCGCCTTGAGGGCTCTGGTCAGCCGCTCGATGGTGGGGCGGTAGCGCCGTCTCGCCTCGGGGTTGAGCGTGACCAGCGAGAAGCCGCTGCTGGGATGCGGCTCGTCGGAGTGGTCCAGGCCCAGCTCCTCGGCGATCGCCAGGAACCGGCGGTTGTGGTAGCGGCCTGCCCGGGAGGTGTCGCGGATGCCGCGGGCGGCGGCGATGCCGTGGACTGCCTCGTGGAGCAGCCGTTCGAAGGAGAGTTCGGCGCCGCAGGCGGACGAGGACTCTCCGATCAGGGATTCGGGCGCGGCCAGGTCCGGCAGCTCGGGGTGGTGCCGTTGAATGTCGGCCCACGCGAGCGCCAGCTCGGCGGCGAGAACAGGCGGTGTCGTGCTCACGTCGTGACAACGAGTCGGAGTCGCCCAGTGTTCCGATTCCGGGGCATCCCAAATATTTTGCACGTACCAGTCAGTTTCTGGGCGAGGGGCGTGGCTCGTACGCGGTGCGCCGATCTGAGGAGAAGACACCTGAGAGCGGCAAGCCGGTACGTAGGGCACGTACCCCCGCGTACGCCACATGGCGTAAGCCGTCCGCACGTCGGGGGACGGGCGCGCGCCGATGTTACCGACGGTAGGAAATGCTGCGGACATCGGCCCCGTCCCCCACGGTAGGGCAGGGGGACGGGGCGTTCGCAGGGGGGATGCGTGCGGCCGGCGCGCCGGGGCCGGGCGCCTGCCGTGGCGCGACCGCACTCCCCAAGGCACCCTGGAACGGCGCTCCGGGGGCACGGGGGCCGGCGCACGCAGGGGCGCGCGGGAGCCAATCCCGGCGCACCCTCTGGACGGCCGGGCGGAAGCGCAGTTGTCTGGATCGCGGGGGCGCACAACGCTCGGAAACACGGGGGCGGACGGTACGGATCAGCTTCGGGTTCTCGGCGAATAGGGGCGCTTTCGATGTCACCCACGCTCGTGCGGCACCAGCTACCGAACACCGGGACCGGGCGCGCCGACGGCCCGGCCGCGCCGACCGCGCCGGCCGGGGTCCGCGCCCGCGACTGGGCGGAGATCCAGGAGCGGATGCTGGTGCCCCTCTACGAGGCCGCGTACGACCGGCTCGGCATCGGTCCCGGCACCCGGCTGCTGGGGCTGGGCTGCGGGTCGGGGCTGGCGCTGCTGCTCGCGGCGGCGCGCGGGGCGCAGGTCAGCGGCGTGGACGCGGACGAGTGCCGGCTGGAGCTGGCCCGCGAACGGCTCACGCCGGACGGCATGCCGGAGGTCACCCGCCTGGTCAGCGGCGGGCTGGCCGACGCCGCCCCCAAGGACACCGCGTTCACCGTGATCACTGCGTTCCACCCGGTGGGCTGCGGCGGTGACGCCGAGGAGCTCACCGGGGCACTGACCTCGGCGGCGGCGCTGGCCGAGCGCGGCAGCGCGGTGGTGCTGGGAGGCTGGGGCCCGGTCGAGCGGTGTGCCGCGACCGGGGTGCTGCGGGTGGCGGAGCGGCTGACCGCCCCGGCGGCGGGCTTCGGTGCCCGATGGCGGCCGGCCGGGCGGGACGACCTGGAGGAGTTGGCGGCCCGGGCCGGACTGCGGCCCGACGGATCGGGGCGGGTGGCCTGCCCGTTCGGGTACGCGGACCTGGCGAGCGCGGTGCGCGGGATGCTGTCGACGGGGCTGTTCGACGCGGCGCTGGAGGTGGCCGGCCCGCGGCAGGTGGAGAAGGAACTGGCCGAGGCGCTCCATCCGTACCAGCAGGCGGACGGCACGGTCTGGATGGCGAACGTCTTCCGGTACCTGATCGCGCGCACCCCCTAGCCGGGGCCGTACGCACTACGGGCGAGCCCCCGACCCTCCGGGAGGGTCGGGGGCTCGCCCGTAGTGCGTACGGCGTCGCGTCAGTTCATGAACTTCTTGAACTCGTCGGGGAGTTCGAAGTTCTGCGGGTCCTGGTCGCCGCCCTGCGGCAGACCCAGCGGGTTGCCGGCCGCGGCCGCCTCGCGGCGCGCCGCCTCGGCCTCCTCGTCGGCCTTGCGCTTCATCGGGTTGCCGCTCTTGCGCTTGCCCTTGGCCTGCTTGATCTGCTTCTTCTTGCGGGAGGCGCCGCCGCCCATGCCGGGCATCCCGGGCATGCCCGGGAGTCCGCCGCCCTGGGCCATCCGCGACATCATCTTGCGGGCGTCGAAGAACCGCTCGACGAGGCCCTTGACGGTGCTGACGTCGACGCCGGAACCCCGGGCGATGCGGGCCCGGCGCGAGCCGTTGATGATCGTCGGGTCCTGGCGCTCGGCCGGGGTCATCGACTTGATGATGGCGGCGGTGCGGTCGACCTCGCGCTCGTCGAGGTTGTTGATCTGGTCCTTCATCTGCGCCATGCCGGGCAGCATGCCGAGCAGCTTGGAGATCGAGCCCATCTTCCGGACCTGCTCCATCTGGGCCAGGAAGTCGTCGAGGGTGAACTCCTTGGGGCCCTTCGCCAGCTTGGCCGCCATCTTCTCGGCCTCTTGCTGGCTGAAGGTCTGCTCGGCCTTCTCGATCAGCGAGAGCATGTCGCCCATGCCGAGGATGCGGGACGCCATGCGGTCCGGGTGGAACGCGTCGAACTCGTCCAGCTTCTCGCCGTTGGAGGCGAACATGACCTGCTTGCCGGTGACGTGCGCGATGGAGAGCGCGGCACCACCGCGGGCGTCGCCGTCCAGCTTGGAGAGGACCACGCCGTCGAAGCCGACGCCGTCGCGGAACGCCTCGGCGGTGTTGACCGCGTCCTGACCGATCATCGCGTCGACGACGAAGAGGACCTCGTCCGGGCTGACCGCGTCCCGGATGTCGGCGGCCTGCTGCATCATCTCGGCGTCGATGCCGAGGCGGCCGGCGGTGTCGACGACCACGACGTCGAACTGCTTGGTGCGGGCGTACTCGATCGAGTCCTTGGCGACCTGGATCGGGTCGCCGACGCCGTTGCCCGGCTGGGGACCGTAGAATCCGACGCCGGCGCGCTCGGAGACGACCTGGAGCTGGTTGACGGCGTTGGGGCGCTGGAGGTCGCAGGCGACCAGCAGCGGGGTGTGGCCCTGGCTCTTGAGCCAGCGGCCGAGCTTGCCGGCGAGGGTGGTCTTGCCGGCGCCCTGGAGGCCGGCGAGCATGATCACGGTCGGGGGCTGCTTGGCGAAGCGCAGGCGCCGGGTCTCGCCGCCGAGGATGCCGACGAGCTCCTCGTTGACGATCTTGATGATCTGCTGGGCCGGGTTCAGCGCCTGGCTGACCTCGGCGCCCAGGCCGCGCTCCTTGACCTGCTTGATGAAGGCACGGACGACCGGCAGGGCGACGTCGGCTTCCAGCAGGGCGATCCGGATCTCCCGCGCGGTGGCGTCGATGTCCGCCTCGCTCAGGCGGCCCTTGCCCCGGAGGTTTTTGAAAGTACTCGCCAAGCGGTCGGAAAGCGTATCGAACACGGCGGTCGTCGATCCTCGGGGTCGGGGGCGTAGGTCAGTCGGGTTCTAGGGTATCCGGCCACGCAAGCGAACCCGCCCTCGCCCGCTCCCACCCGGTGCAGCGGGGCGCCGGCCGGGTGGTGCGCCCGGTCTACTGGAGCGCGGACTCCACCGCCGCGGCCACCTCCCGGGCCACCGCCTCGGGCAGCGGAGCCCCGTCCGGGCCGGTGACGTAGAAGGCGTCCACGGCGTTGGCGCCCAGCGTGCTGATGTGGGCGCTGCGCACGCGGACCCCCGCCGCGTCCAGGGCCCGTCCGATCCGGTGCAGCAGGCCGTGCGCGTCCTGGGCGCGGACCTCGATGACGGTGGCGGTACGGGAGCTGCCGGCGGCGACGGTGACGCGGGGCGGCGGGGTCGGGGCGGTGCGGGAGCGACGGGCGTAGGCGCGTTCGCGTTCGGCGAGCCGGCCGGGGACGTCCAGGGAACCGTCCAGGGCGCGGACCAGGTCGGCGCGGAGCCGACCGGCCTCGGGCAGCGACCCGTACTCGGCGGCGACCCGCCAGCTCAGCAGCAGCACCGGGCCCCGGTCGAGGGGGTCCAGGGTGCGCAGGTCGGCGGCGCGGACGGTGAGGCGGTGCAGGGCCAGGACGCCGGCCGCGGCGGGCAGCACGCCGGGGCGGTCCGGGAGGGCGATGAGGAGTTCCACGCCGACCGGTTCGCGGGCGTCGTCACCGGTGGGGACGCCGTTACCGGTGGGGGCGGCGGTGCCGTCCACGGGGCCGGGCGGGCCGTCCTCGGGGCGGGGGCGCAGGGTCAGCACCGGGCCGCCGGTGCGGGCGGCCTCGCAGGCCAGGCGTTCCTGCTCGGCGGTGGGCAGGTCGGTGTCGCGGGGGTCCGGTGCGGGCTCCCCGGCGAGCCGGTCGGCGACGCGTTGGACGAGGGTGGCGACGAGTCCGGCGCGCCAGGTGCTCCAGGCGGCGGGCCCGGTGGCGAGCGCGTCGGCCTCGGTCAGGGCGTGCAGGAGTTCCAGGGTGCCGGGGCTGCCGACGGCGTCGGCGACCGCGCCGACGGTGTCCGGGTCGTCCAGGTCGCGCCGGGTGGCGGTCTCGACGAGCAGGAGGTGGTGGCGGACGAGGGCGGCGATCACCGCGGTGTCGCCGGGCCCGAAGCCGAGCCGGGCGGCGACGTCGCGGGCGATGGTCTCGCCGGCCACCGCGTGGTCACCCGGCCAGCCCTTGCCGATGTCGTGCAGCAGGGCGGCGACCAGCAGCAGGTCGGGCCGGTGGACGCGGCGGGTCAGCGCGGCGGCGCGGACCGCGGTCTCGACCAGGTGGCGGTCCACGGTCCAGGTGTGCACGGGGTTGCGCTGGGGGCGGCAGCGGACGCGTTCCCAGTCCGGCAGCCACCGGGCGATGACGCCCTCGGCCTCCAGCGCCTCCCACACGGGCACGGTGGGCGCGCCCGCGCCCAGGAGGGTGACCAGTTGCTCGCGGGCCTCGGCCGGCCACGGCACCGGCAGGGGCGCGGCGGCGGCGCAGCGGCGGATCGCGTGGGTGGCCAGCGGCACTCCGCCCTGGGCTGCGGCGGCCGCGGCGCGCAGCAGCAGGACGGGGTCCCGTTCGGGGCGGGCGGTGCGCGCCAGCACCGCCTCGCCGTCGAGTTCGACGACGCCGTCGGCGAGCGGCGAGCGTTCGCCGCGGCCGGCGGTGCGACCGGCCAGCAGCCCGCGCAGCACGGGTTTGACGGACCGCGCGCGCAGCACCCGGCCGACCTCGCGCCAGGTGACGTCGGCGGCGTAGGCGATGGTGCGGGCCGATTCGTAGGTCCGGCGGAGCAGGGCGTCCGCGTCGAGCAGGCCGAGGGCGCCGGCGACCTGGTCCTGCTCCTGGAGGGAGAGCCGGTCGGTGGCGCGCCCGGTGGTGAGGTGGAGGGCGTCCCGGGTGTCCAGGAGCCGGGTGCGCGCGGTCTCCAAGCCGTCGCGGGGGGCGTCGGCGAGCCAGGAGGCGGCGATGGCGCGCAGGGCGGTGGCGTCCCGCAGGCCGCCGTGCGCCTCCTTGAGGTCGGGTTCCAGGAGGTACTGGAGTTCGCCCTGGCGGGCGGCGCGGTCCCGGCACAGTTCGCGGAGTTCGGGCAGCCGCTTGGGGGCGCTCTCCCGCCAGTCGGCGTAGGCGGCGGTGCGGACCGCGGCGGTCAGGTCGGGGTCCCCGCCGAGGTGGCGGGCGTCGAGCAGGCCCAGCTGCACCTTGAGGTCGTCGCGGGCGGCCCGGCGGGCCTCGGCGGGGGTGCGGACGGAGTGGTCGAGGTCCAGGCCGAGGTCCCAGACCGGGTACCAGAGGCGGTCGGCGAGGGCCGCCAGGTCGGCGGCGCTCGCGCGGCCGTCGTGCAGCAGCAGGAGGTCGAGGTCGCTGCGGGGGGAGAGTTCGCCGCGGCCGTAGCCGCCGACCGCCACGAGTGCGGTGCCGGGGGCGGCCGGCGCGGTCGCCCCCGCCAGCAGGGCGGCGAGCCACGCGTCGGTGAGCCCGGCGAGGGCGGCGCGGCGGTCGGGGCCGGTGGGGCCGGTGGGGCCGACGTCCTGGAGGAGCCGCAGGCGGGCGGCGGGGTAGCCGCCGCCCGCGGGGGCGGCGGTGACGGGTGCTGCGGTGTGCTCGGCGCTCTCGGTCAACTCGGGCTCTCCTCGGTCGTGTTGTCCCCCACCGCGCTCCGGTCCGCCCCCGCCGCCCGCGGCCCGCGGCTCACAGCGCGTCGGGTCCGCGCTCCCCGGTCCGCACCCGCACCGCCTCCTCGACGGGGACGCTCCACACCTTCCCGTCGCCGATCTTGCCGGTGCGGGCGGCCTGGACGACGACCTCCACGAGTTCCTCGGCGTCCGCGTCCTCGACCAGCACCTCGATCCGGATCTTGGGCACCAGGTCCACGGTGTACTCGGCGCCCCGGTACACCTCGGTGTGCCCGTGCTGCCGCCCGTAGCCGCTGGCCTCGGTGACGGTCAGGCCGTGCACGCCGAACGCCTGCAGGGCCTCCTTCACCTCGTCGAGCCGGTGCGGCTTGATTACTGCCGTGATGAGCTTCACGCGTCCACCTTCTTGGTCGGGGATTCGCCCAGTGCCGTGGTCCTGCGGGCCGCGGTGCCGCCGCCCGCGCCGGCGAAGTCGTACGCCGTCTCGGCGTGCGCGGCCTGGTCGACGCCGGTGATCTCCTCGTCCTCGCCGATCCGGAAGCCCATCACCACGTCGATGGCCTTGGCAAGGACGTAGGAGACGACGAGCGAGTACAGCAGGACGCAGACCACTCCGATGGCCTGTTTGCCGAGTTGGCCGAAGCCGCCCCCGTAGAAGAGCCCCTTGGCGTGACTCTGCACGCCGCCGGTGGCGAAGAGGCCGATCAGCAGGGAGCCGACGATGCCGCCGACGAGGTGGACGCCGATCACGTCGAGCGAGTCGTCGTAGCCGAACCGGTACTTGAGGCCGACGGCCATGGCGCAGAGCACGCCGGCGATCGCACCGACCGCGAGGGCACCGAGCGGGCTGACCGCGCCGCAGGCGGGGGTGATGGCGACCAGGCCGGCGACGGCTCCGGACGCGGCGCCCAGGGTGGTGAACGAACCGTGCCGCAGCTTCTCGTAGGCCAGCCAGCCGAGCATCGCGGCGGCGGTGGCGACCTGGGTGTTGACGAAGGCCACCGCGCCGACGCCGTCGTCGTTGTTGAGCCAGGAGCCGGCGTTGAAGCCGAACCAGCCGAACCACAGCAGACCGGCGCCGAGCATCACCAGCGGCAGGCTGTGCGGCCGCATCGGGTCCTTCTTGAAGCCGATGCGCTTGCCGACGACGAGGAGCACGCCGAGCGCCGCGGCGCCGGCGTTGATGTGGACGGCGGTGCCACCGGCGAAGTCGATCACGCCGAGCTTGAAGAGCCAGCCGCCGTCGGCCCACACCCAGTGCGCGACCGGGAAGTAGACCACGGTCACCCACAGCGCGACGAACAGCGCCCAGGCGGTGAACTTCACCCGGTCGGCGAGGGCGCCGCTGATCAGCGCGGGGGTGATCACCGCGAACATCAGCTGGAAGACGGCGAAGACGTAGATGGGGATGGTGGTGGTGCCCCACAGCTGGGTCAGGCCGATGTGGCCGAGGCCGGCGAAGTCGCCGTTCCAGCCGATGACGCCGCCGGCGTCGGTGCCGAAGGTGAGCCCGAAGCCGTAGAGCACCCACAGGACCGTGACGATGCCCAGGCTGATGAAGCTCATCATCAGCATGTTCAGGACGCTCTTGACCCGGACCATGCCCCCGTAGAAGAAGGCCAGGCCCGGGGTCATGAGCATCACCATGGCGGAGCAGATGAGCATGAACCCGGTGTTGGCGGGGCTGAGCGTGGCTTTTTCCGCGAGGCCGTCTGCGAGCGTAAGGATGCCTGGGGGCATCGGCGTCTCCTCGTCGTCGATGCGGCCCGTGCGGGTGTGGGTGGGCCGGCTTCGCGATGAGGGTGTCGCAGCGCCGTTTCGGCCAAACCTTGCCGGTGTTTCACCGGGGTGACGAAGCCGTCCGGAGTGTTACGCGCCGGTGAATTGCGAGGTCCGGCGGTCGGGCCCGGTCAGCCTGCGACGGCGGTCTCCGGAAGCTGCCGGGAGAGTTCGTCGCCGAGCTGGATCACCTCGGGGACGCTGCCGAACTCGCGCACCGCGGTGTCCACCGTTTTGCGCAACCGGGTGTTGACCCGTTCGGACCGGACCTGCCGGGCGAACGGTATCGCCTGCTGCGCCATCACGGCGCACGCCTCGGGCTCCTTCTGGAGCAGGTGGACGGTGGCCATCCCGATGAGGTTGAAGGCGTACGAGCGCTGGTGCTCGGGGTCCTTGCCGAAGAGTTCGACGGCGCGCTGCATGACGGGTTCTGCAAGCGAGGCGTAGGTGGGACTGCGACCGGCCACGTAGGCGAGGTCGCGGTAGGAGTGGGCGTTCTCGGCGTTGAGTTCGGCCTCGGAGAAGAAGCGGATCCAGTCCGGCTCCGGCTCGCCGGGGGTGGCGTCGGAGAAGGTGTCCTCGGCCATCCGCACCGCCCGCTTGACCTTGCTGGGCTGGCCCATGCCCGCGTAGGCGCGCGCCTCCATCGCATACAACATCGCCTGGGTGCGCGCGGTGGCGGTCTCCCGGCTGCCGTACTGGGCGAGGTGGATCAGCTCCAGCGCGTCGTCGGGCCGGCCGAGGTGGATCATCTGCCGACTCATGCTGGAGAGGATGTACGAGCCCAGGGGGCGGTCGCCGGCCTCCTTGGAGGCGTGCAGGGCCAGCACGAAGTACTTCTGGGCGGTCGGCTGGAGGCCGATGTCGTAGCTCATCCAGCCGGCGAGTTCGGCGAGTTCGGCGGCGACCTTGAAGAGGCGCTTGGCGACCGCCGGCGGCTGGGGCTCCTGGAGGAGGTCGGTGACCTCGTGGAGCTGACCGACCACCGCCTTGCGCCGCAGGCCGCCGCCGCACTGGGCGTCCCACTGCCGGAACATCGCGGTGGTCGCCTCCAGCAGGTCCAGCTCCGGGTCGGAGAGGCGGGCCGGACGGCGGGCCCGCTCGGGCTGCGCCGCGGCCTCGGTCGGGCCCACGGGCACCGGCACCAACCAGCGCTGCATCGGCTCGATCAGGGTGGGGCCGGCGGCGAGGGCCAGGGAGGTGCCCAGGAAACCCCGACGGGCCAGCATCAGGTCGCTGCGGGTGAACTCGCCGATGAGGTGGACGGTTTGGGGGCCGGCCCAGGGGAGGTCGACGCCGGAGACGGACGGCGACTGGTGGGCCGAGCGCAGCCCCAGCTCCTCGATGCCGACCACGCAGCCGAAGCGTTCGGAGAAGAGCTCGGAGAGGATCCGTGGGATGGGCTCCCGCGGCTGCTCGCCGTCCAGCCAGCGGCGCACCCGGGAGGTGTCGGTGCTGATGTGGTGGGCGCCCATCTGACGCGCCCGGCGGTTGACCTGCCGCGCCAGCTCGCCCTTGGACCAGCCGCTGCGCATGAACCACGAACCCAACTGCGCGTTGGGACGCTTGACGGCGTCCGCGCCGTCCGTGCCGTCCGTGCTGTTGGAGCCGGCGGTGCCACCAGTGCCGCCCACAGGGATGCCCCCATTCCGATAGCTCTCGTCCGCGAACCCCCCACAGGATGCCGCCTGTTGCAGCGCCCGTTCCGCGGTACATCTACCCGACCGCGGATTCCGGCCACACCTTGGGTCGCCGCCCCCTGGCCTTGCCACCGGCATACCCGTACGAAGAATGCCCCTCCGGGGTTCGTGCACTGAAAGTAATCCTACGATCACGCCCGTCGGGAGGTCGATTGCGGAAACGCCACCATTCGCCACCCCTTTGCGTGAACTCCCCGGCCCGCTCTCGCGATTGACTTGACACAGGTCGTACGGGAACGGGCGGAGCGGAGCACGCCGCGGCGCGCACACCGCGTCGCACCACCCGGCGTACGACGGCACACCACCGGTTCCACGGCCCGTCGACGGAGCGTGAACACCAGAGTGAAGAACCGTCTCCTCGTCAACTCCCCGACTCGTCACCACTCGTACGCACCACCCGTTGGAGGGGGCATGGGTTTCACGATCGGCGGCATCCGGGACCTCCGTTCCGGAACGCGCCGTCGCGTCCGCTCGGCCGAGGGCACCGCAGTGGCCGAGTACACGGGACTGTGGGGGTGGGACGTCGTCCCGGGGGCCCGCGCGGTCCGGGCCGGTGGCCGGACGGAGTGTTCGTGCGGGGACGCCGACTGCCCGTCCCCCGGCGCGCACCCGCTCTCCTTCGCCCGGGAGGTGCCGGCGGGCGCGACGCTGGAGAAGGCGCTGGCCGCTTGGGGCGAGACGCCGGGCGCGGCGGTGCTGCTCCCGGTGGGCCGCTCCTTCGACGTCCTCGACGTGCCGGAGGACGCCGGGCGGGGCGCGCTGGTGCGGTTGGAGCGGATGGCGCTGCCGCTGGGGCCGGTGGCGGCCACGCCGACCGGGCGGGCCCTGTTCTTCGTCGCCCCGGGCGCGGCCGCCGCGCTGCCCGACCTCCGCTACCGCATGGGGTGGGACGACGCGGACCTGGACCTGCGTCCACTGGGGCGCGGTGACCACGTCGCCGCCCCGCCGTCCGACTTCGGCGGCCACGGGCCGATGCGCTGGCTGCGCCCGCCGACCCTGGAGACCGCCAGTCGACCGCCGCAGGCCCGGTTACTGCTGGGGACCCTGGCGTACGTGTGCCACCGGTCGGCGGGCGGCCGGGGAGCCACCGACGCGGCGGTGCCCGGCCCACCGCCGTGCTGAGCCGGAGGCAGATCGTTTCGTCAGCGGGTTGACGCACCCGGACCTGCGTCTTGGCTTGATCCGCACGCCTCCACAGGCTTCCACAGGCCTCCATACGCCTTCGGACGCCGCAGGCGGTGCGGCCGGGGCCGGGCTCCGCGCCACCTCACCCCACCCCACCTACGGAAACGGCGGCGGCCCCCGTACCCGTCATCCACAGGTACCGGGGGCCGCCGCCGTCGTGCCGGGCCGCGGGATCAGTCGATCAGCGCGTCCACGAACGCCTCGGGCTCGAACGGTGCCAGGTCGTCCGGCCCCTCGCCCAGGCCGACCAGCTTGACCGGAACGCCCAGTTCGCGCTGGACGGCGATGATGATGCCGCCCTTGGCCGTGCCGTCGAGCTTGGTGAGCACCACGCCCGTGATGTCCACGACCTCGGCGAAGACCCGGGCCTGCACGAGGCCGTTCTGACCGGTGGTGGCGTCCAGGACGAGCAGCACCTCGCCGACCGGTCCGTGCTTCTCGACGACCCGCTTGACCTTGCCGAGCTCGTCCATCAGACCGGTCTTGGTGTGCAGCCGGCCGGCGGTGTCGATCAGGACCACGTCGGCGGACTCGGCGATGCCCTCCTTGACCGCGTCGAAGGCGATGGAGGCGGGGTCGCCGCCCTCCGGGCCGCGGACCGTGCGGGCACCGACCCGCTCGCCCCAGGTCTGGAGCTGCTCGGCGGCGGCGGCGCGGAAGGTGTCCGCCGCACCCAGGACGACGGACTTGCCGTCGGCGACCAGCACGCGGGCGAGCTTGCCGGTGGTGGTGGTCTTGCCGGTGCCGTTGACGCCGACGACCATCACGACGCCGGGGATCTCGGTGCCGCCGTTGCCGACGGCGCCGTCGGTGTGCACCGTCCGGTCGGCGTCGGTGCCGATGAGGGCGAGCAGTTCCTCGCGCAGCAACTGGCGCAGGTCCTCGGGGGTGCGGGTGCCCAGCACCTTGACCCGCTCGCGGAGCCGCTCGACGAGTTCCTGGGTGGGGGTGACGCCGACGTCCGCGGTCAGCAGGGTGTCTTCGATCTCCTCCCAGGTGTCCTCGTCGAGGTGTTCCCGCGACAGCAGGGTCAGCAGGCCCTTGCCGAGGGTGTTCTGGGAGCGGGCGAGCCGGGCGCGCAGCCGCACCAGGCGACCGGCGGTGGGCTCGGGGACCTCGATCTCGGGCGCCGCGGGCGCCTCCGGCTCGGCGACCGGCGCCTCGGCCTCGGCCGCGGGGGCCTCGGCCGTCGGCAGTTCGACTTCTTCGATGGTGCGACGTTCTTCGTCGCGGGGGGTTTCGGCCTCCTCGCCGACGTGCGGTTCGGCGGGGGGCGCGGTGACGGAGGGCTTGGGGGCGGCCGTCGGGGGCGGCAGCTGCTTCTTCTTGCGGCCGCTGACGACGAGCCCGCTGATCGCGCCGAGCACGACCACGGCGATGACTACGGCAAGGATGACGGTTTCCATAACCCCTCCAGTATCAGCCACACCCCGCTGCGAACAGCCGCACGCGCCCGGGGCTCGGCTCCGGGCCTCGGCGGGGTGTCCCGGGGCCCGGCGGCCGCTGCGCGCGCGGCGTCAGGACTCCCGGCTCTCCTCCGTGCGCCAGCGCTCCAAGGTGGGGTCGCAGTGGGAGTCGTAGGTGCCCGATCCCCGGCAGTGCCGGCACTCGCCGGCCCGCTGGACGGTCTCGTAGGGGCCCCGGAACGGGTCGACGCCGGGGGCGTAGGCCAGGGCCTGGGACACATAGCCGGTGCCCTGGCACCACTGACACGTCTTGCCGGACACACCGGACACGTCGGCCTCCTGCGGGCGTTCGCTGTCGTTCATCCAGCTCACCTTGCACCACATCCGGTGCGCCGTGCCCGGGGTGTGGACAACCCGCCGCGGCGGGTCCCGGCGACGCCCCGGCCACGGCCGCTCGACGGCGCTCAAACGAGACATGCGTCTCTCCGACGGGCCCCCGACGAGACGGCGGAACGGCCCGCTACGGCGGAAGTGGAGTCTCCGCTTCACCTTGCAGCGGTCCAGTGCGCGCCGTATGTCCTGATCAGGGCGGTGTGACTGGATTCATCGACAAGAGCGTGCGGTCCGTGTCATCGTCAGGGAGTCCAAGGGGGCGGACCGGTAGAAGTTGGATCAAAGTACGATGGTGGACGGCTGCGCAACGCGCGTAGAGTCCTGGCAACCACTTTCTGGCCAGGCACCACAGCCGTTGCCTACACCCCCGCTCCCGGGGGTGCCCCCAGACCCCCGCACGGAGACAGCTGCACCCATGGGCACCAGCACCACGTCCGCATCCACGTCCACCCCGGAAGTCGACGGCGCCGTCGAGACGCGCGGCATCGAGCCGGTTCCGGATCACGAACGCCGAGGGCGGGTGCGCGAGCTCTTCCCCACCTGGGTGGCGGCCAACATCAGCGTGCTGCTGCTCACCATGGGCGCCTCACTGGTGATCAACAACGGCCTGAACTTCTGGCAGGTGCTGGTGGTCGCGGCCATCGCCTCCTGCCTCTCCTTCGGGATCGTCGGCCTGCTGTCGGTCTCCGGCAAGTGGGGCGGCGCACCGGGCGCGATGCTCTCCCGGGCCGCCTTCGGCGTGCGCGGCAACTACTTCCCGGGCGCGATCCTGTGGGTCGCCCGCTTCGGCTGGGAGACCATCAACGCGGTCAGCGGCGCCTACGCGATCCTGACCGTGCTCCACCTGGTGTTCGGCATCAAGGCCAACAACGCGCTGGTCGTCGTGACCCTATTGGGCTTCGTCGCCTGCACCTTCCTGGTGAGCGGGATGGGCCGCAAGGCGCTCAACGTCTGCAACAAGTACTCCACGTACCTCTTCAGCCTGATCAGCGTCGTCGTCCTGGTCTACCTGATCGTCGAGATGCCGTGGGGCGCCATCTTCGCCAAGTCGCCGGGCAGCGGCGCGATGATGATCGCGGGCATCGGCACCATCGCGGCCGGCGGCCTCAGCTGGGTGCCCACCGGTCCGGACTTCGCGCGCTACCTGCCGCACTCCGCCTCCGGCAAGAAGATCGTCGGCACCACCGTCTCGGGCGCCGCCCTGGTACTGGTCCCGATGGTGGTCATGGGTGGCGTGATGGCCGTCTCCAACCCGGAGCTGGCCAACCAGAACACCGACCCGATGTCCTTCCTCGGCCAGGTGCTGCCGTCGGCCATCGCGATCCCGTACCTGATCACCGCGCTGATCGGCATGATGCTGATCAACAGCCTGTCGATGTACTCCGCGGGCTTCACCGCGCAGACCATGGGCGTCAAGCTGCCGCGCGCCCTGGCGGTCAGCATCAACGCCGCCATCAGCCTGATCGGCGGGCTGTTCATGATGCTGGTGGCCAAGGACTTCGTGGGCCAGTTCATCGCCTTCCTGACGCTGCTCGCGGTCTCCTTCTCCGCCTGGATCGGCGTCTACGCCATGGACATGGTCCGCCGCCGGAAGATGGCGGTCCGCTACCACCCGGAGAGCCTGATGACCATCGGGCCCAGCAGCCGGTACTGGTACAAGGGCGGGTTCTGCTGGCAGGCCCTGTCGGCCTGGGCGATCGCGCTGATCGTGGGCCTGTGCTTCACCAAGGTGCAGTGGTTCTCCGGCCCGCTCGCCGACACCTGGATCGGCGAGAACGGCCTGGGCTGGGTGGTCACCATCCTGATCGCCGCGGTGGTCTTCGTGGCCCTGCCGGCCGCCCGGGAGAACGAGGCCCCGGCCCCGGCCCCCGCGACGGAGGGCACCGAGGAGCGCCCGGCGGTGGAGGTCGGCTGATCCCCGGCCGGTTCTCGACCACCCACCTGGTCAACTGACGTATCGTCAGCTACGGTCCCCTTCGCCACCTGCTCCGGCGAAGGGGATCCGTCATGTCCGCCGGCAACACCTCACCCACCACGGTCGTGCGCTTCAACCTCGCCGGCCCGCCGGTCGCACCCGAGGAGCTGTCCGCCCGCTACCGGGCCGCCGTCGAGATGGCCGCGTACGCGGACGCGCACGGCGTGGGCATGGTCCAGACCGAGGAGCACCACGCCACCGACAACGGCTGGATGCCCTCCCCGCTCGCCTTCGCGGGCGCCGTCCTCGGCACCACGAGCCGGATCGGCGTGACCGTCTCGGCCCTGTTGAGCCCGCTGCACGACCCGCTGCGGCTGGCCGAGGACCTCGCCGTGCTCGACCTGCTCGGCGCCGGCCGCCTGGTCACCGTCGCCGGACTCGGCTACCGACCCGAGGAGTACGCGGCCCACGGCAAGGACTGGCAGCGCCGCGGCGCCCTCCAGGACGAGGTGCTCCAGACGCTCCTGGACGCCTGGACCGGTGAACCGTTCCGCTATCGGGGGCGCACGGTCCAGGTCACCCCGCGCCCGTACTCACGGCCTCATCCGACGCTGCTCGTCGGGGGCGCCTCGCGGCCGGCGGCCCGACGCGCGGCGCGCCTGGGGCTGCCGTTCTTCCCCAGCGCCCACCTGCCGGAGCTGGTGCGCTACTACCACGAGCAGTGCGCCGCGGCCGGGACCGAGGGCTGGGTGCTCCAACCCCCGCCGCGCACCTGCCTGTTGCACGTCTGTGAGGACCCGGACCGTAGTTGGGCCGCGCACGGCGGCCACCTGCTGTACGAGGCGCAGCGGTACGCGGCCTGGCAGTCGGCCGACGCCCGCTCCGCGGTGCGGTCCACCGCGCAGGACGTCGCGGCGCTGCGCGCGGAGGGCGTGTACCGCATCGTCACCCCGGACGAGTGCGTCAAGCTGGCCCAAGAGGACGGCGCCCGGGGCACGTTGATCCTGCATCCGCTGTGCGGCGGGATGCCCGTCGAGGAGGGGTGGCGTTCGCTGCGGCTGTTCGCGCAGGAGGTGCTTCCGCGGCTGACGGACTGATGCGCCGGGCGGCGCGGTGGCACGGTCGATTGTCAGTGGCCGGTGCCACGATCGAGGCATGAGCTTCTTCGACGGACTGCCCGCCTTCGACCCGCCGCTCGAACCCCTCGACGACACCCTGGAGTTGGGCTCCTACGCACCCGGGTCGGACGAGGAGTTCGCGCCCTCGCACTGGTTCGTGCCGGCGCAGCTCGCGCAGGTCGCCGAGGCCGGCGCGGGGCCGGACGTCCGGATCGTGCTCACCGGCTGGCAGGTCTGGCCGGGGTCGGTGACGATGCGGCTGTCGGTCTTCCTGCGGCGGATCGGGGCCGGCGGGCGGACGTCGCCGTACGGCCCTCCGGGCAGCGGGGCGCTGCGCTGCGGGCTGCTGCTGGCGGACGGGCGGAAGGTCACCACGCTCGACGGGCCGTCCCTGCCGCTCGCCGGGCCCGCCCGCCCGACGCTGCGGCTGAGCGGCGGCAGCGGCGGCGCCTTCCACTACGAACTGGAGCTGCACCTCTCGCAGTTGCCGCCCGCCGGCGTCACCCAGCTGGTCGTCGAGTGGCCGGACGCGCAGGTGCCCGAGACCGTCACCGTGCTCGACGCCGGACCGCTGCGGGCGGCCGCCGGCGAGGCGCGGGAGATCTGGCCGGACGCCACGGCGCCGGGGAGAACGCGGAGCTGCTGCGGGCCGGCGCCGACGCCTGGACCCCGCAGCTCGGCGACCGCTCCCCCGGCCGACTGGCGCTGACCTGCGAGCTGGCCCCGCTCTTCGCCGGGTTGCCGGGGGCGGTGCCGTTGACGCCCGGGGAGCGCGCCGCCCAGCGGGAGGCGGACGCCCGGGCAGCGGTGTTCCGAGGGGTGCACACCGAGGGCGTCTCGGTGGCGTTCGTGGCGGGGATCGACGAGGCCGAGGCGGTCCGGCGGCTGGGGCGGGACCCGCACGACGGCACGGCGGGGCCGCCGGACGCCAGCGCGGTCCCCCACGACCCCGCGGCGGCCCACCGCCGGGTGGGGGTGACGGGGGTGGCCGGCGGCTGCGTCCTGCTCCAGCCGGGCTCGTATCTGCTGGGCACCGATGCGGCGCTGGCCGCGCTCTCCGCCGGCGCCACCGCGTACGGCCTGTACTTCAACCCCGGCGGCGGCACCTTCGGCACCCTCTCCCGCGACGGCCGCACCGAGCCGACCGAGGAGATCGGCCTCCCGCCGTACGGCGACGAGCCCGAGGGGCACTGGCGCTATCGCTTCTGGAGCCGGTCCCGACCGCAGGAGCGGTACGGCGCCGGCGCGTTGGGGTACGCCGCCGCGGCGGCCGGCCTACGGGTGACGGGCCCGCGGCCGGTGAGCGGGCCGCCGCACCGCTGGGTGGAGATACCCGCGGGCAGCCCCCTCCTGGCGTAGTGCGGGCCCGCTGCGCCCGCCCGCACGAACCACCGCTGCCCCGGCTCGGATGAGCCGGGGCAGCAGCGACAACTGAGGAGAGGGCTGGCGGGGGGTTAGCCCATCTCCTCCAACGCCTTGCCCTTGGTCTCCTTCACGTACTTGAGCACGAAGGGGATCGAGAGCAGAGCGAAGACCATGTAGATCACGTAGGTGCCGGACAGGTTCCAGTCCGAGAGGCTGGGGAAGCTGGCCGTGATCGCCCAGTTGGCGATCCACTGCGCGGAGGCGGCGACGCCCAGCGCGGCGGCCCGGATCTTGTTGGGGAACATCTCACCGAGGAAGACCCAGACCACGACGCCCCAGGAGAGGGCGAAGAAGAGGACGAAGCCGTGCGCGGCGATCAGGGCCACGGTGCCTTCGGTGGAGGGCAGCGTGCCGGCCGCGGTCTTGGCGGAGAAGGCCCACGCCTCCAGGGCGAGCGCGACGGCCATGCCGGCCGAACCGATCAGCGCCAGCGGTCGGCGGCCGATCCGGTCGACGAAGATCATCGCGATCACGGTGCCGATGATGTTGATGATCGAGGTGGTGAAGCTGTAGAAGAACGAGCTCTCGGGGTTGATGCCGACCGACTGCCACAGCGTCGAGGAGTAGTAGAAGGCGACGTTGATGCCGACCAGCTGCTGGAAGACGGAGAGCCCGATGCCGACCCAGACGATCGGCAGGAAGCCGCCCTTGCCGCCGAGCAGGTCCTTGAAGGTCGACTTGTGCTCGCGGCGCATCGCGTCCTGGATCTCGGAGACCCGGGCGTCGAGGTCCACGGTCCGGCCCTCGACCTCGGAGAGCACCTCCTTGGCGCGGTCGAGCCGGCCGGCGGAGATCAGGAAGCGCGGCGACTCGGGGATCGCGAAGGAGAGCAGGCCGTAGAGGATGGCGGGGACGACCATCACGCCGAGCATCCACTGCCAGGCTTCCAGGCCGGCGATCTTGCCGCGCTGCTCACCGTTGGCGAGGTTGAGGATGCCCCAGTTCACGAGCTGGGAGATGGCGATGCCGACGACGATGGCGGCCTGCTGGAAGGAGCCGAGCCGTCCGCGGTAGGCGGGCGGCGAGACCTCTGCGATGTAGGCCGGGCCGATGACCGAGGCCATGCCGATCGCGATGCCGCCCAGGACGCGCCACATCGCCAGGTCCCACAGGGCGAACGGCAGCGCGGAGCCGACGGCACTGATGGTGAACAGCACCGCGGCGATCTGCATGACCCGGATCCGCCCGATCCGGTCGGCGATCCGGCCGGCGGTGGCGGCACCGATGGCGCAGCCGATCAGGGCGATGGCGATCACCTGCGCGAGGACGGCGGAGCCGACGTCGTAGCGAGTGCGGATCGCCTCGACCGCGCCGTTGATCACGGAGCTGTCGTAGCCGAAGAGAAAGCCGCCCATCGCGGCAGCCGCGGTGATGAAGATGACATGGCCGAGGTGGTCCGGCTGGGCCTTGCGGCCTTCCGGGACCGTCGGCTGCGCGGTGCTGGTCAACGTGAACTCCAGTGGCCCGGCTGCGCTGCCGGGCGTAGGGGGCTGGCCCTACAAGTGGTGCACACGTTGGGGGTACCCACCACTTGAAGGTAAAAGCAACGTTGCAGAGACTATGCCTTTAAGTTTCGAAGTCAATACCCCAAAGCTGACGTCTTCCTCACCCGACTACCGCAGGCTTCATTCAAGTTCTGAATTGATCTTCAGGGAATGGAAGGACCGGTCACCGGCCTCGGTGCGACGGAGCCACCGGACCGGCTCACCGCAGTCGCTGACTGATCACCTTCGAGACGCCGTCCCCCTGCATCGACACGCCGTAGAGCGCGTCGGCGACCTCCATCGTCCGCTTCTGGTGCGTGATCACGATCAGCTGCGAACTCTCCTGGAGCTCCTCCATGATCCGGATCAGCCGCTGCAGGTTGGTGTCGTCCAACGCGGCCTCGACCTCGTCCATCACGTAGAACGGGCTGGGCCGCGCCTTGAAGATCGACACCAGCAGTGCCACCGCGGTCAGCGACCGCTCACCGCCCGACAGCAGGGAGAGCCGCTTGACCTTCTTCCCCGGCGGGCGCGCCTCCACGTCCACCCCGGTCGCCAGCATGTCGTCCGGGTTCGTCAGCACCAGCCGTCCCTCGCCGCCCGGGAAGAGGCGCGCGAAGACACCCTCGAACTCCCGCGCGGTGTCGTGGTACGCCTCGGTGAAGACCTGCTCGACCCGCTCGTCGACCTCCTTGACCACCCGCAGCAGGTCGGAGCGGGTCTTCTTCAAGTCTTCAAGTTGTTCGCTGAGGAACTGGTGCCGCTCCTCCAGCGCCGCGAACTCCTCCAGCGCGAGCGGGTTCACCTTCCCGAGCTGCTGATACGCCCGCTCGGCGGCCTTCAACCGCTTCTCCTGCTCGGCCCGGACGTACGGAACCGGCTGGTTCCGCGGGTGTTCCGGGTCCTCGGGCAGCGCCTCGCCCTCGGCCGCCGGGGACGGCGGGACGGGCTGGTCGGGGCCGTACTCCGCCACCAGCGCGGCCGGCTCCACCCCCAGCTCCTCCAGCGCCCGGGCCTCCAACTGCTCGATCCGCAGCCGCTTCTCGGCCCCCAGCACCTCGCCGCGGTGCACCGAATCGGTCAGCTTGTCCAGCTCGCTCGTCAGCTCCCGGCCCTGCTCGCGCTCGGTGGCCAGGGTCAGTTCCCGCTCCTCCTTGGCCCGTTCCGCCCCGGCCCGCTCCTCCTCGGCCCGGACGACCGACACCTCGACGTGCGCCAGCAGCTGCCGCGCGCCCGCGGCCACCGCCCCCGCCACCGCGGCCTCGTGGCGCAGTCGGGCCCGCCGCTGCTCGGCACGGGCCCGTGCCTCGCGCTCCACCCGCGCCGCCCGGTCCAGCCCGTCCGCCCGCCCGGCGAGCGCCTTGACCCGCTCCTCGTGCGTCCGGGCCTGGAGCCTGGCCTCCATCTCCGTCTGCCGGGCATTGGCCCCATCGGCCGCCAACCGGTCGCGCACCGAGGTGTCGGGCTCCTCGTCGTCCGCACCCGGGGCCTCCTCGGCCGCGACCAGCCGCGCGGCCAGTTCCTCGGCCTCCTCGGTGGCCCGCGCCAGCGCCTCCTCGGCCCGCGCGGCCGCGGCGGCGGACCGTTCCGCCTCGCCGGCGGCGGCCCGCGCCTGCCCGGCGAGCCGCCCCAGGTCCCCTGCGACCTTCGACTTCTCCCGGTCGGCGGCGCGCCGCCGACCGTCCAGCTCCTCGACCAGCGCGGCGCACTCGGTCCGCCGCCGCTCCGCCGCCCGCCGCTCCTCGGCCAGGGCGTCGCAGCGGGCCGCCAGCCCGGTGAGTTCCGCGGCCGCCTCGTCGACCGACGCCTGGACCTCCAGCAGGCTGGGGGCCCCGGCCGACCCGCCCTGCGCGAAGTGCGCCCCGAGCAGGTCGCCCTCCGCGGTGACGGCGATCAGCTCCGGCCGCGCCACCACCAGCTCCTCGGCCTCCGCCAGCGACCCGACCACCACCACGTCCCGCAACAGCCGGGCCAGCGATGCGGTCAACTCCCGCGGACCGTGCACCAGTTCATGGGCGGGAACCGGCCCGTCGACGCTCCCCGACCCGCCGGCCGCACCACTCCCGGCGGCCCCACCGGCCCCGACCGACGACTCGCCGCCGGCCCGCTCGGCGACCTCCACCGCCACCACGGCGTCCCGCGCCCGTGCCGGCGCCGGCACCCGCGCCGGCCGGGTGCCGCCCAGCACCATCGCCGCCCGCCCGGCGTCCTCCTTCCGCAGCAGCCGCAGCGCCTGCGCCGCGGCGGCCGGATCGGTGACCGCCACCGCGTCCGCCGCGGCACCCAGCGCGGCCGCCACCGCCACCTCGAAGCCCGGTGTGACCGTCAGCAGTTCGGCGGCCGGTCCGAGCACCCCGCCGATCCGGTCCGCGGCGGCCAGCAGCGCACCGGTGCCGTCCTTGCGGCGCAGCCCGAGGGCGAGCGCGTCGTGCCGGGCGGCGGTCGCGGCCCGCTCCCGCTCGGCCGCGCTCAGCGCCTCCCGCACGGAGGTGACGTCCGTCTCGGCCGCCGCCAGCTCCTGCCGGGCCGCCTCGTACCGCCCGGTGACCTCCGCGTCGTCCGCGTCCAGCCCGTCGACCTCGACCTTGAGCTGCTCGTACTCCTCCTGGGCGCCGACCGCCCTGCTCCGGGCGCCGTCCCGGGCCTCGACCAGCCGCCCGATCTCCGCCTGCGCCGAAGCCGCCCGGCCGCGGGCCGCGGTGACCTGTCCGCTCAGCCGGGCCAGGCCCTCGCGCCGGTCCGCCAGGGCCCGCGCGACGTCCCGCAACCGCCGCTCCTCGGCCGCCAACTGCCGCTCCAGCGCGGCCCGGTGCTCGACGGTGTCCTCCAGCGCCCGGCTCGCCGCCTCCAGCGCGGCCGTCAACTCCGCCTCCTGCTCACGGATCCGGGCGGCCTCCCGCTCCAGGTCCTCGGGCTCCCGACCGCTCCGCTCCTCCGGCGGGGCCACCGCGGCGCTACGGACCCGGGCCTCGGCCAACGACACGGTGCCCCGCACCCGCTCGGCGAGCTGGGACAGCGCGTACCAGGTCTGCTGGGCCCGCTGCACCCGCGGCGCGAGGGCGCGCACCTCCGCCTCCATGGCCGCCTCACGCTGCTGTGCGGCGCGCAGCCGCGCCTCCACCGCCTCCTTGCGCTCCTTCAGCGCCGCCTCGTCGGCGATCTCGGCGGCCAGCGCCCGGCGCAGCACGACCAGGTCGTCGGCGAGCAGGCGCAGCCGGGCGTCCCGCAGGTCGGCCTGGATGACGGCGGCCCGCCGGGCGACCGCGGCCTGCCGCCCCAGCGGCTTGAGCTGCCGCCGCAGCTCGTCGGTGAGGTCCTGCACCCGGGCGAGATTGGCCTTCATCGCCTCCAGCTTCCGCAGCGCCTTCTCCTTGCGCTTGCGGTGCTTGAGCACCCCGGCGGCCTCCTCGATGAACGCCCGGCGGCCCATCGGATCGGCGTGCAGGACGGAATCGAGCTGGCCCTGCCCGACGATCACGTGCATCTCGCGGCCGATGCCGGAATCGGAGAGGAGCTCCTGGATGTCCAGCAGCCGACAGGTGTCACCGTTGATCTGGTACTCGCTGCCGCCGTTGCGGAACATGATCCGGGTCAGCGTGACTTCGGCGTACTCGATGGGCAGCGCCCCGTCGGAATTGTCGATCGTCAACGAGACCTCGGCGCGACCGAGCGGCTGCCGCCCGGTCGTCCCGGCGAAGATGACGTCCTCCATCTTCCCGCCGCGCAGCGACTTGGCGCCCTGCTCCCCCATGACCCACGACAACGCGTCCACGACGTTGGACTTGCCGGAACCGTTGGGGCCCACGACGCAGGTGATGCCCGGTTCGAACCGGAGCGTCGTGGCGGAGGCGAAGGACTTGAAGCCTCGCAGGGTCAGACTCTTCAGATGCACGCCGTTGAACTCTACCGGCCGCCCCTCGGGGCCCCTCCGCAACATTCCGGCGACCGCCCCGCTCCCCCTGCGGCTCCCTGACGTGGACCGCCGTTGGCCGCCGGTTCACCGGGAAAAGCGGGCTGCGGTTTCACCGGGTAAGGGGAGGGGCACATCATGCGGTAAGGACGAACCAAGGGGCTGGGGAAACACCGCGCGACGGAAGTGACCGAAGGGCACCGAGGTGTCGAACGGCGCGAAAAGACCGCGGCAAAGGCACGGCGCACGACCGCGAAGATCGCCGAAGACGGCGCGGACGGAACGGGGACAACGACGAAGGGACGCCGAAGCGTCCCTTGCAGATCTTGAAGAGCGGTGCCTCAAGCGGCTGGCATGCAGCCCGTCCGACCGTGATCTCGGAACGTGGATCGGGTGAGGCGATCGGGGTCAGGTGAGCGCGGGCTCCGCCTGGGGTACGTCGATGTCGAGTACCGAGTCGTCGCGACGCGTGGCAGCGGAGAGCATGTCATTCTCGGCCTGCATCCGAATGAGTTCGGATTCGAGGTCCTGGACGCGCTGCTGAAGCCGTCGCATCTCGGCGAGGACTCGGGGGTCGGAGCCGCCGACGTAACCGAGAAGCGCCTTTGCCATGATGGATGGTCCTCCACAATGAGTGACCGACCGAAGCGGTGTGGGTCGTGAGGGATTCGCACCCGCGGTGCTTGTCATTCTCCAGGTGTACTCAATGCCAAACAGCTAAGGTGCGCGGGGATTCCAGAGTCTCACCAAACGGATGGGCGGTCAACACGATCACACCCCGTATCCTCGGGCGCCCGAGAGTGCGCAGCAGCCACGAAAGGGCGCCGACTCTCCAGAAAGGACCCGCGGGGTGTGGAGATCATCCGTACAGCGGCAGCCTTGCACGGGTCGGCCGAGTTGGCAACCACCAGGGCTTATCTCCCGCAAGTAGCTCAGGGTGACGCACCGGCCGAAGCCCTTGACACGCCCGTCCGGGGGGCCTTTTCGGGCCCGGTCAGCGGATCTCGAAGCCGTCGTAGCCGCCTCGCGGAGTGGCCCAAATCTCAGTGACGCCGTCGACGGCCCCGGGCGTGTCCCCGGTGCGGAGCCACTCCAGGAGCTGATCGCAACGGTCCTTCGCCCCCTCGGCGACGACCTGGACGCGTCCGTCACCGAGATTCACGGCGAAACCGGCGAGCCCGCCGATGCGCAAGGCGTTCGCTCGGGTGAACCAGCGGAACCCCACTTCCTGGACCAACCCGCGTACCCACGCGGTCATCCGCACCTCTTCTTCCATGTGTGCACGTTAACCGGCCAATTGCTCAGCAAGCACATCCGCCCCTGACGCCGTGGCGTACAGTCCCCCGACAGCGAGGGCTCACCCTTTCGAGTGAGTCACCTTCGGCGCTGCACGGAAGGAACTCCCACGGATGGGCCGCCATCGACGCTCTGCTCCGCACGCTCCGGAACACCTGCGTCCAGGGCAGGTTGACGGACCGACAGGTGCGGGCGCGCCCGCCGGGCACCGCGGTCACCGGGCGGCCCGTAGGACCGCGCCGGTGCGCACCGGACTGCTCGGCGCCTCCGCCGCGGTGGCGATGGGCGCGGTGGCGGTGGCGTCCGGGTTGGCCCCCGGCGGCGGCCGGTTCGAGGTGAGCGGCGGCGGCCCCACCGAGCGGGTGCGCGCCGGTGCGCTGCCGGACGCCCAGCCGCAGGAGGGCTCCGCGGCGCCGATACCCGGGGCCACGGTCGCGGCCGGCCGCGGCGCCGGCGACCCCGCGTCCCGGGGCACCGACCGGACGCCCGTGCCGGACGCCCCCGACGCCCCGGGCTCCGTGGCCTCCTCCCCCCACTCCCCCGGCGCCTCCCCGTCGGCGCCCGGGCCCTCGGCGTCCCCGTCCCCCGCGACCGACGACCGGCCCTCCGCGCGCCCCACCGACGGGGCGACCACCGCGACGCCCGGGCCCTCGGCGTCCCCGACCGTCCCCGCGGCCACCAGTGGGGGCCCGGAGTCCGCGGCCGAGGCCGAGGTGCTCTCGCTGGTCAATCAGGAACGCGCCGGGGCGGGCTGCTCCCCGGTCACCACCAGCGGTGAACTGGCCGGTCTGGCACAGCGGTTCAGCGACGACATGGCGCGGCGCGGCTTCTTCGGCCACACCGATCCCGACGGCCACACTCCCTGGGACCGGGCGCGCGCCCAGGGCGTGGCCGATCTCGGCGGGGAGAACATCGCCCGGGGACAGGCCGACGCCCGGTCCGTGATGGACTCGTGGATGGACGACCCCGGGCACCGCGCCAACATCCTCGACTGCGAGTACAAGACCCTCGGCGTCGGCGCCCACTTCGGTCCGGGCGGCCCGTGGTGGACGCAGGACTTCGGCTTCTGACGCCCCTCGCCACGGACCCGCCCGGCCACGGTCAGCTCGGGCGCGGCGGGCGTTGGCAGCGGGGGCAGAAGTAGCTGGACCGGTTCATCCAGGGCCGGCGGCGAAGGGGGGTGCCGCAGCGGCGGCAGGGTTCGTCCTCGCGGCCGTAGGCGTCCAGCGACCGTTCGAAGTAGCCGGACTCGCCGTTGACGTTGACGTAGAGGCTGTCGAAGCTGGTGCCGCCGACGGCCAGTGCGGCGGTCATCACGTCCCGGACGTGCCCGAGCAGCTCGGCGGTGCGGGGGCGGGTGAAGGTGGCGGTCGGCCGGTCGTAGTGGAGCCGGGAGCGCCAGAGCGCCTCGTCGGCGTAGATGTTGCCGACGCCGCTGATCAGGGTCTGGTCGAGGAGCGCGCGCTTGATCGTGGTGCGGCGGCGGCGCAGCGCGTCGTGGAAGGCGGCGTCGTCGAAGGCCGGGTCGAGCGGGTCCCGGGCGATGTGCGCGATCACGTCGGGGAGCAGGTCGGGGTCGCCGGGCACGGTGTCGTGCAGCGAGAGGCCGCCGAAGGTGCGCTGGTCGACGAAGCGCAGCTCGGTGCCGGCGGCCTCGGCGGGGGTGCCGGCGTCGAGGAAGCCGATCCGGATCCGCAGGTGCTTCTCGTCGGGGGCGTCCTGCGGCTGGACCAGCAGCTGTCCGCTCATCCCGAGGTGGGCGAGGATCGCCAGGCCGTGCGTGACGGACGGGGTGAGGACCGGGGTGATGCCCTCGGCGGCGCTCTGCGCGGCCGGGCCGCCGCCGGCCACCGGGAGCCAGAGGTACTTGCCGCGGCGCCGGGCCGGGCCGACGCGCAGTCCCTTGAGCCGGGCGGCGAAGTCGTCCGCACCGGCGGTGTGCCGCCGGATCGCGCGCGGATGGCGGACCTCGACGGTGTCGATGGTGCGGCCGGTGACCCAGCGCTCCAGTCCGCGGCGGACGACCTCGACCTCGGGCAGCTCGGGCACAGGTGCTCCTCACGCTCCTCAACGAAGAGTCACAGGACTCTCGGAAAAGACTTCTGACCCCGCCCGGAGCGGCCGTCGGGCCGCCCGGGAGGGGTCAGAAGCGGGATTTCAGTTCGCCGGCGACGCGGTGTCGCCGGAAGCCGGAGCCGGGTCGTCGCCGTCCGGCGCCTTCCCCGCCGCCTCGTCCGCCGCGGCGCGGATCGCGCGCCATGCGGACTCGGCAGCCTGTTGCTCGGCTTCCTTCTTGCTGCGGCCGGTGCCGGTGCCGTACGAGACACCACCGACGCGGGCAGCAGCAGTAAAGGTCTTCTCGTGGTCCGGGCCGGTCTCGGTGACCAGGTATTCCGGCACACCGAGGCCCTCGGTCGCGGTGAGCTCTTGGAGACTCGTCTTCCAGTCGAGGCCGGCGCCCAGACTGGAGGACTTCTCGATGAGCGGGTCGAAGAGCCGGTGTACCAGCTCGCCGGCCGCGTCGAGGCCCTGGTCGAGATAGACCGCGCCGATCACCGCTTCCAGGGTGTCGGCGAGGATGGAGGCCTTGTCTCGGCCGCCCGTGCCCTCTTCGCCCCGTCCGAGGCGGATGAAGGCGCCGAGGTCGAGGCCGCGGCCCACCTCGGCGAGCGCCCGCGAGTTGACCACCGCGGCCCGCAGTTTGGCCAGTTGGCCTTCCGGCAGGTCGGGGTGGATGCGGTACAGCGTGTCCGTGACCACCAGGCCGAGGACCGAATCCCCGAGGAATTCGAGCCGCTCGTTGGTGGGCAGGCCGCCGTTCTCGTAGGCGAACGAGCGGTGCGTCAATGCACGCACCAGAAGGGCGGACTCAAGTGTGTACCCGAGCCGCCCTTCCAGAAGCGAGAGAGACGAGGCCGTGTCCGACGAGGGGGCGTCTACTGCCTTCTTCGGGCTAGACACAGTGCCTGTCACCAGCCGCTCAGACCGCGATGACCTGGCGCTTGTTGTAGGTGCCGCAGCTCGGGCACGCGATGTGCTGCTGCTTCGGCTCCTGGCAGCGCTCGCACGCAACCAGGGTGGGGACCGCAGCCTTCCACTGCGACCGGCGGTGGCGCGTGTTGCTGCGCGACATCTTCCGCTTCGGAACAGCCACGGCTACTTCTCCTGAGGTTCATCCCCGCCGTCGCGGGGTACGTCGTCCTTCTCGCGGTCCTGGTTGGACTCGACGAGTTCTTGCAATGCCGCCCAGCGCATGTCGACGGCATCGTGGCGGTGGTCCGGATCGTCCACGAGCCGCGCTCCGCAATCGGGGCACAGACCCGGGCAGTCCTCCCGGCACACCGGCTGCAGCGGCAGTGCGAGCACCACCGCGTCCCGCAGCACGGGTTCGAGGTCGAACAGGTCGTCCTCGAGGTGAAAGCTGTCTTCCTCGTCCTCGGCGTCGTCGCCGGACTCAGTGGTCCGGGCGTCGGCGTCGGGGTAGGCGAACAGCTCCTGGAAGTCCGCTTCGAGCACTCGCTCCAGCGGCTCCAGACACCTTACGCACTCCCCCGCCACGGTCGCACGGGCGGTACCCGTTACGAGCACCCCGTCCATGACCGATTCCAGGCGGAGGTCGAGTTCCATCGGACCGCCCACGGGCACTCCGATGACCTCGTTGCCGAGGTCCGCGGGGGCCTCGACGGAGCGGGAGAGCCGCTTGAGCGTGCCGGGACGACGACCCAGCTCGCGTGTGTCGAACACGAGCGGGGAACGGTGGTCGAGGCGGGCGTTGATGGCTTTCCTGCTTTCTGTACTGCGGTAACAGCTGTCCACGGCCGGAATACGACCTGCGGGCAGCAGTGATCACGGGCATACACGCGACCGAAGAGCCAGGATACTGGACGGCCCCCGATAGGCCCAATCCGCCTCCGCGACCCTCCCGGCCCGGCCGGTGGGGCCGGTGGGGCCGGTGGGCCGGACCTAGTGCCGGCCTTCCTCGTACTGCCGGAGTTGGTCGAGGTTGATCAGGCTGGTGTCGAAGAGGCTGGTCTCGTCCAGGGCGCCGGGCTGGGCGCCCTGGGGCTGGGGGGCGTGCTGGGGCTGTCCGGGCACCTGCGGCACCTGGTAGCCGGCGCCGGGGTCGTAGCCCTGCTGGGGGAGCTGCGCGGCCGGCTGCTGGGCCTGCTGCCAGTCGTAGCCGTAGGGGTCCTGGTGCTGGGTGTAGGGGAGCTGTTCGGGCTGCTGCGGGTAGGGGTAGGGGTCCGGCTGCTGGTAGGCGGCAGCCTGGCCGTCGTAGTAACCGGGCTGCGGGGCCTGCGGCACCTCCTGGGGTGCCGGCTGCTCGGCCTCCTGGAAGGTGGTGACGCCCGCCAGGCCGGCGAGGTAGTCGGCGTCGGCCTGGAGCGGGGCGCCGGTCTGCGGGTCGCTCTGCACGGCGAGGTGGGCGCCGAGCTCGTCCACCGGGCGGGCGCCCTGGAGCTTCTCCCGGCCGCGGCCGACCGCCTCCAGGGTCTTGGTCAACACGGCCTGGAAGGCGCCGAACTTGGCGTCCACGTAGATGTCGGCGCGCTGCTTGAGAGTCTCCGGGTCGGCGCTGCGCTCGGGGGCCTCGACGTCCTCGTGGCCCAGTTCGTCGAGGCCGGGGCCGCGGCCCAGCAGCTTCTCGCGGCCGCGGTCGACGGAGCCGATGGTCTTGGTCAGCACGACCTCGAAGTTGGCGAGCTTGCTGTCGACGTAGTCGTCGGCCTGGACGCGGACCTCGTCGGCCTCCTGGCGGGCCTCGGCCAGGATCCGGTCCGCCTCGTCCTGGGACTGCCGGACCACCTCGGTGTCCGAGATCAGCGAACCGCGCTGGCTGTGCGCGGACTCGATGATCCGCTCGGCCTCGACGCGCGCCTGCTCCACCATCTGCTCGCGTCCGCCGAGGAGTTCCTGGGCCTGCGCGAGGGAGCCGGGCAGTGCGCCGCGCACCTCCTCCAGCAGGGCGAGCAGCTCGGCGCGGTTGACCACGCACGAGGCCGACATGGGTACGGACCGGGCGCTGCCGACGGCTGCGACGATGTCGTCGAGCTTCTTCTGGACGTCCACCTTGGACTCGCCACTCTCTGCAGGATCGGAAGGACGGAACGGGTCGACTGTACGGCCAGGAGCCCCCGCCCCGACACCTGCTGACGACCCGTCAGGCAGGCGTCGGTCCTACCGCACCGGATGCCGGGTCACGACTGCTTGCTGAGCCGTTCGGTCAGCGCGTCCAGGACGAACGGCGGGACCAGGTGGGAGACGTCGCCGCCCCAGGCCGCGACCTCCTTGACCAGGCTGGAGGAGAGGAAGCTGTAGGTGGGGTTGGTCGGCACGAAGAGCGTCTCCACCCCGGAGAGGCCGTTGTTCATCTGGGCCATCTGGAGTTCGTAGTCGAAGTCGCTGACCGCGCGCAGGCCCTTGACGATGGCCGGGATGTCGCGCTGCTTGCAGAAGTCGACGAGCAGGCCGTGGAACGCCTCGACCTCGACGTTGCCGTATTCGGCGGTGGCCCGTCGGATCAGGTCGATCCGCTCCTCGACCGTGAACAGGCCCTGCTTGGACTTGTTGATCATGACGGCGACGTGGACGACGTCGTACAGCTTGGAGGCCCGGGCGATGATGTCCAGGTGCCCGTTGGTGATGGGGTCGAAGGACCCCGGACAGACGGCGCGGCGCAACTTCGTCTCCTCGCTCTCCGGTCCGTTCATGACACGGTTGCTGACGTCGGTTCGGCGGACGCCGAAGCGGCGCGACCGTACCAAAGCGTCCCCTCGCCGTAGCGACGGGCCCTGATCGCTTCGAATCCGTCCGGCCAGGCGAAGGCGCCGCCCCGGGTGCTCCGCTCCACGGTGACGAGTGCCTCCTCGGCAAGCCACCCCTGACCACGGAGTGTGAGCAGGATCTCGCGGAGGTCGTCGTCGCCGACCGCGTACGGCGGGTCGAGGAAGACGACGTCGTAGGGGGCTCCGGGGGCCGGGGTCGCGGCGATCTGCTCGGCCTTGCCGACCCGGACGTCGACGCCGGGCAGACCGACCGCCTTGACGTTCTCCCGGATGGTGCGGACGGCCCGGGCGTCGGCCTCGACCAGCAGGACGTGCGCGGCACCGCGGGAGAGGGCCTCCAGGCCGACCGCGCCGGAACCGCCGTAGAGGTCGAGCACGCGGGCGCCGGTCAGCGGGCCGTCGAGCGACTCCCACGTGGAGAACAGGCCCTCGCGCGCCCGGTCGGAGGTCGGGCGGGTGCCGTTGCCCGGCGGTACGGCGAGGCGGCGGCCGCCGGCCGTACCGGCGATCACGCGGGTCATGGGCCCGTCCTTAACGTTGCGCGGTGGTCGAAGGGGCGGGCGCCCGGCGGGCTCCGCCCTCCCACGATATGTCCGTCCCCCGGGGGGCGGGTCCGCGCTCGGCTCGGGCCGACCGTGATCGTTCTCACGGCACGGGCCGCGAGCGGTACGGGCCCGCGGGTCAGCCCTTGTCCAGATACTGCTCCCGTTCGTCGTCCAGCAAGGCGGACAGTGCGGTCCGCAGTTCGGGGCAGTCGGTCAGTTCGGGGTCGGCGGCGACCAGGGCGGTGGCCTCCTCGCGGGCCGCCGCGATCACCTCCTCGTCCTCGATGACCGCGAGCATCCGCAGCGAGGACCGGGCGCCGGACTGTGCCTGGCCGAGGACGTCGCCCTCGCGCCGCTGTTCGAGGTCGATGCGGGAGAGCTCGAAGCCGTCGAGGGTGGCGGCGACCGCGGCGAGCCGGGCGCGGGCCGGGCTGGCCTCGGGCATCTCGCTGACCAGCAGGCACAGGCCGGGCGCCGAGCCGCGGCCGACCCGCCCGCGGAGCTGGTGGAGCTGGGAGACGCCGAAGCGGTCCGCGTCCATGATCACCATGGCGGTGGCGTTGGGGACGTTGACGCCGACCTCGATGACGGTGGTGGCGACCAGCACGTCCAGCTCGCCGGCGGCGAACCGGCGCATCACGTCGTCCTTGTCGTCGGGGGCCATCCGGCCGTGCAGCACCGCCACCCGGAGGCCGGTGAGCGGGCCCTTGCGCAGCTGCTCGGCGATGTCCAGGACCGCCAGCGGGGGGCGCTTCTCGGCCAGGTCCTCCGGTGAACTCGGCTCCGCCGGGGCGTCCTTGGCCTTCTTCCCCTTGGGTGCGGCGGCGTCCTCGTCGTCGCCGATCCGTGGGCAGACCACGTAGGCCTGGTGGCCGGCGGTCACCTCCTCGCGGACCCGCTCCCAGGCGCGGGCGAGGAAGTGCGGCTTGTCCTTGGCGGGGACCACGTGACTGGCGATCGGCGAGCGGCCGGCGGGGAGCTGGTCCAGGACCGAGGTCTCCAGGTCGCCGAAGACGGTCATGGCGACCGTCCGCGGGATCGGCGTCGCGGTCATCACGAGCAGGTGCGGCGGCTGCTTCCCCTTGGCGCGCAGCGCGTCGCGCTGCTCGACGCCGAAGCGGTGCTGCTCGTCGACGACGACCAGGCCCAAGTCGTGGAACTGCACCACGTCCTCGATCAGGGCGTGCGTCCCGATCACGATCCCGGCCTCGCCGGTGACCAGGTCCAGCAGCGCCTGGCGGCGGGCCGCGGCCCCCATCGACCCCGTCAGCAGCACCACCTTGGTGCCCCGCTCGGCGCCGCCCAGCATGCCGCCCTCGGCGAGGTCGCCCATCATCTCCGTGACGGAGCGGTGGTGTTGCTGGGCCAGCACCTCGGTCGGTGCGAGCATCGCGGCCTGGCCGCCGCTGTCGACGACGCCGAGCATGGCGCGCAGCGCGACCATGGTGTTGTGGGTGACCGTGAAGTGGTCGGTCACGTAGGCGTGGGAGGGGTGCGCGACGCTGATGCACTGGACGGGCTTGCGGCCGACGTGCTCGACGGCCCGGACGGTGCGGTGGAAGGCTCCGTCGTCCGCGTCGCCGGCGCCGCCTTCCTCGGGCGTCGCCACCGTGACGTCATGGCCGCCGTCCACCGGGGTGGTGCGGGCGGTGCCGCCCAGCGAGCGGGCCAGCCAGGCGAGGTCGGCGGCCAGCGGCTCCGGGACGGCGCGGACGAGCGTGCCGCTGCCCGCGGGCTCGCCGGCGGCGGCCAGCAGGCCCGCCAGCAGCGCCCGGCGGTCCTTGACGGGGGCGTTGCGGTAGGCGGCGGGGACGCTCGCGCCGGCCGGCCCGTGGCCGCCCGCACCCAGCGTCCGCCCCAGTGCGTACGGGTCGAGCGGGCGGTGCCCGCCGTCGTCGAGGTCCACGGGGGTGGCCGGGGCGATCGACCAGCGCGGCCGGCCGTCGTCGTCGTCCAGCAGCGCGGTCCGCAGCTCGCGGGTGGTCAGCACCCGCTCCCCCGTGGCGCGGGAGGAGACGATCCACAGGTGCTCGTCGTCGCACTCGACGGTGCTGCCGTCACCGAGCACCAGTCGCCACACCTCCCGCTCGCCCTGCGGGAACACCCCGTCCACCAGGGCGGTGGCCCCGCTGGGCACCACCACTTCGCTGCCGACCGCGAGCCGTCCCATGGGGCGAAAGCCGCGCGGGGTGAGGACCAGGGCGTCGAGCGGTTGGGCCTTGCCGGAGCCGACCTCGCCCTGGAGGAGGCGGTGCATCGGGTGCTCGGTCGCCAGGTCGTCGAAGATCTCCCGGCTGACCTTCGTCTGTCCCTCGGTGAGGGTGAACGGCAGCCGGGCGTCGAACGCGTCGAGGATGCCGCCGGGGGTCAACCGGCGTGGCACGGCGGGGAGTTGGGCGTCGGTGAAGCGGCGGCGGGCGAGCGCGACCTGGAGCACGAACGCCTCGTCCCACTTCAGCCGGGCCCGCGCGTCGGCGACGTCGGCCTTGCTGCCGGGGCGGTGGACCTTCAGCAGCGCCTCGGTGAGCGGGACCAGTCCGCGTCCCTCGCGCAGTCCCGGGGGCAGCGGGTCGACGGCGTCCTGGGCGCTGGGCAGCACCGCGTCGACCGCCTTGGTGATCTTCCAGGAGGCCATCTGCTGGCACGCCGGGTAGATCGGCATGAGCTGGTGGGCGAAGGCGTCCACGGCGTCGGTGTCGGCGTCCCGGTCGAGGAGTTCGTACTCCGGGTGGGCCAGTTGGAGCTTGCGGTTGAAGACCGAGACCTTGCCGGCGAACATCGCGCGCTTGCCGGGCAGCAGGTCCTTGTGCGGTTTGTGGATGCCCTTGCCGAAGAACACCAGCTGGAGCCGGCCGCTGCCGTCCGTGAGGGTCACTTCCAGCCGCTGCCCGCGGCCGTGGTTGAACGTCAGCACGCGGGCGTCGGCGACCCGGGCCACGACCGTGACGTGTTCGTCCAACGGCAGGTCGGACAGCCGGGTCAGCTCACCGCGCTCGGCGTAGCGCCGCGGATAGTGGTGCAGCAGGTCGCCGACCGTCTCCAGGCCGAGGTGCTCGGCCAGGACCTTCGCGGTGGTGCCACCGAGGATCTTCTTCAGGGGTTCGTCGAGCGCTGCCACGCGTTCCATTGCACACCACGGCACTGACAACGAGCCACCACCGTCGCCTTCCGCCGCCGGGAATTCCCGACCGGCCGGCAATGGGGCCGGCCGTACCGACGCCCGCGGCGCGCTATTCCACGCCGATCAACAGGGGCGCCGCGTAGGCGCCGCCTTCGTAGACGACGGTGTCCACCGCGAGGTGGCGCTGTCGGACGTGTCGTTCCAACCGTTCGGCGAGGGAAGCGGGGACGTCCGCGCCGAGCACCAGGGTGACCAGTTCGCCGCCGGCGGAGAGCATCCGGTCGAGCACCGTCATCGCGGTGCGGCCGAGGTCCGGCCCGATCACCACGACGTCGCCGTCGATGAGGCCGAGCACGTCGCCGGCCTGGCAGACCCCGGCCATCGTCCAGGACCGGTGCTCGGCGACGGCCAGCTCGGCGTAGCGGGTGGCGCCGGCCGCCGCGGTCATCGCGACCATGTCCTGATCGAAGCTGCGGCCCGGCTCGTGCACGGCCAGCGCCGCGAGTCCCTGGACGGCGGAGCGGGTCGGGATCAGCGCGACCCGCACGCCCTCGGCCCGGGCCTGCTCGGCGGCGGCCGCCGCGGTGTGCCGCAGCTCCGGGTCGTTGGGCAGCAGCATCACCTCGCGGGCGTGCGCCTGCCGGATCGCCTGGACCAGTTCGCCACTGGCCGGCGGCTCCCCGGGGCGGACCGTCACCGGGGTCGCGCCGGCGTCGGCGCACAGCGCGGCGAGCCCGGCGCCCGGCACCACCGCGACCACGGCCCGGGCCGCCAGCGCCGGCTCCTTGGCGCGTGGCCCCGCGCCGAAGTGGGTGATCCGGATCCGGTAGGGCCGGCCGGCCTCGATGCCGGCCTCCACCGCGGCCCCGGCGTCGTCCACGTGGACGTGCACGTTCCACAGGCCGTCCCCGCCGACCACCACCAGGGAGTCGCCGAGCCGGTCGAGCCGGGCCCGCAGCCGGGCCACGTCGGCGTCGCCGGCCTCCAGCAGGTAGATCACCTCGAAGGCGGGCCCACCGGCGTGCGGATCGGCGCAACCGTCCGCCTCCGGTGCCGTCACCGCGCAGCCCGCCGCCTCCGGAACCGGCCCACCGGCCCGTACGGCGACGGGCCCGGCGCTCACCTCCCCGGACAGTGCGTCGGCGAGCGCGCCCAGCAGGGCCACCAGCCCGCAGCCGCCGGCGTCCACCACCCCGGCCCGTCCCAGCACCGCGAGCTGTCCGGGAGTGGCCCGCAGCGCCCTGGCCGCGCCCTGGTGGGCGGCCCGGGCGACCTCGGCGGCCTCACCGGCGGTCTGCTCGGCAGCGTCGGCGGCGGCCGTCGCCACGGTCAGTACGGTCCCCTCCACGGGATGCGCGACCGCCTCGTACGCCGCGGTGGCGGCCCGGCGCAGCGCCCGGCGCAGGGCGTCCGCGGCGGCGCCGCCACCGGTGGGAGCGGCCGCGAGCTCCTGGGCCATGCCGCGCAGCAGCTGGGCCAGGATGGTGCCGGAGTTGCCGCGCGCCCCGATGAGGGCGCCGTGCGCCATGGCGCCCATGGTGGCGGCGAGGTCCGGCTGCGTGCCGGCGGAACCGTGCCCGTCGAAGGCGGCCTCGACCGCGCGGGCGGCCGATTCCAGCGTCAGGTAGAGGTTGGTGCCGGTGTCGCCGTCGGCGACCGGATAGACGTTGATCGCGTCGATCCGCTCGCGTTCCCGCCCCAGCGCCTCCAGGGCCAGTCCGCACCAGGTGCGGACGGCGGCGGCGTCGAGCGGGTAGGGCACGTGGTCCTCCTGGGGGTCGCGGGATGCACCCGCACAGTAGTCGCCGGGACGCCGGGGAGGCCGGCTCGGGTCCGGTGGGTGCGTGGTAGTTTCGTCCTGCGGGAGTGGCCGTTGTATGCTGCTCCGGTTGCCCGATGAAAATCGGGCCATTCCTCTCCTGTCGCCGTCGGCACGGCTATGCACTCGACCCGACAGGTTTTCCGTAAGTGCATCTGAAGTCTTTGGAGTGACCCGTGGCTGCCAACTGCGACGTCTGCGGCAAGGGGCCGGGCTTCGGCAAGAGTGTCTCGCACTCGCATCGCCGCACCAACCGTCGTTGGAACCCCAACATCCAGACGGTTCGTGCAGTGATCGGGCGCACGCCGAAGAAGCTGAACGCCTGCACCTCGTGCATCAAGGCCGGCAAGGTCTCGCGCTGACGCCTTAGCCGTAGCGCAGCCCCGCCGGTTGCTCGAGAAGCCGGTCCACCTCAGGGTGGGCCGGCTTCTGCCATTGTCCTACGGGGCCGCACCGCGGGACGTCGGTGCGGCCCCGGCGGTCACGGGGCGGTGCGCAGCCGCCACCCGTGGTCGACCGGGCCGATGCCGGCGCCCAGGCGGAAGCCGGCTTCGATCGCGCCGGTGACGTACTCCTTCGCCGCCGCGGCGGCCTGCGGGACGGTGTCCCCCAGGGCGAGCCGGGCGGCGAGGGCGCTGGCGAGGGTGCAGCCGGTGCCGTGAGTGTGGCGGTTGTCGTGCCGGGGGGCGCGCAGCCAGTGCGCGGCGCTGCCGTCGGTGAGCAGGTCCACCGCTTCGCCGGCGGCGTCCGCCGCGTCGTTCGGGAGGTGCCCGCCCTTGATGAGCACCCAGCGCGGCCCGAAGGCCAGCACGGCGTCGGCGGCCCGCCGCATCGCGTCGGCGGTATCGACCCGTTCTCCGGTGAGCTGCGCCACCTCGTCGAGGTTGGGGGTGGCGACCGTCGCGGTCGGCAGGAGCTCGTGGCGGACCGCGTCCAGCGCGGAGGCCGCCAGCAGCGCGTCACCGTGCTTGGAGACGCCCACCGGGTCGACGACGACCGGCACGGTGAGGCCGGCGAGCAGCTCCGCGACGGTCTCGACGAGTGCGGCCGAGGAGAGCATGCCGGTCTTCACGGCCTGGACGCCGATGTCGTCGACGACGCTGCGGAACTGGGCGCGCACCGCCTCGGCGGGCAGTTCCCACGCTCCTTGGACGCCCAGGGAGTTCTGCGCGGTGACGGCGGTGAGCACGCTCATGCCGTGGGTGCCCAGCGCCAGCATCGTCTTCAGGTCGGCCTGGATGCCGGCACCGCCGCCGGAGTCGGAGCCGGCGACGGTGAGCACGCGGGGAGGTGTCTGCATGCCGCGAATCTACTCGGGGTCCCCGGTGTCGCCGAAGTGGTCCCAGCCGGCCTTGGCCCAGGGGGCGCCGTCGACCGTCACCTGGGGCAGCGCCGAGGGGTTGAGGACCTCGCCGATCACCTTCCAGCGGGCCGGCAGCTTCACGTCGGACGGGAAGGTGGCCACGATGGCGTGGTCCTCACCCCCGTTGAGCACCCACTGCATCGGGTCGACGCCGACCGCCGTGCCGATGTCGGACATCTGCGAGGGGATGTCGATGAGGGCCGAGCGCAGGTCGATGCGGACCTTGCTGGCCTCGGCGATGTGCCCGAGGTCGGCGACGAGTCCGTCGCTGACGTCGGTCATGGCGGTGGCGCCGAGTGCCGCGGCGGCCGGGCCCGCGTGGTACGGCGGTTCGGGACGGCGGTGCGCCTCCACGAAGGCGCGCGGGGAGCGGAAGCCGCGGGTGAGCACCGCGTGGCCGGCGGCGGACCAGCCGAGCCAGCCGGTCACCGCGACCACGTCGCCGGGCTGGGCGCCGGCGCGGGTCACCGGCTCCTGGTTGCGCAGGTCACCGAGGGCGGTGATGGCGACGGTGATGGTGTCGCCGCGGACCACGTCCCCGCCGACCACCGCGGCACCGGCCACCTGGCACTCGTCCCGCAGCCCGTCCATCAGCTCGGTCGCCCAGGTCGCCGGGAGTTCCGCGGGGACCACCAGGCCGAGCAGGATCGCGGTGGGCACCGCGCCCATCGCCGCGATGTCGGCGAGGTTCTGCGCGGCGGCCTTGCGGCCGACGTCGTAGGCGGTGGACCAGTCCCGGCGGAAGTGCCGTCCTTCGAGGAGAATGTCCGTACTGGCGACGACCCTGCGATCCGGCGCGGTGACCACCGCGGCGTCGTCCCCCGGCCCGATCCGTACGGCGGGAGTGGAGGTGAGCCGGGAGGTGAGCTCTCTGATAAGCCCGAATTCCCCCAGCTCGCCCACGGTGCCCTTCATGCTGTTGCCCTTCCCATGTGTACGGACGGTCCGTACGTGGCTGACGAGTGCGCCGCACCGGCCGTGTCCACCGCGCGGGTCTCCCCGCTCCGCTCGGTGACGCGGTACCGTGGCGTCCCTTCTTCCCACATGATCCTCGTAGCCGCCCTGGAGGTTCCGTGGTACAGGCTTACATCCTGATCCAGACCGAGGTCGGCAGGGCCTCGGCGGTGGCCGAGGTGATCGCGAAGATCCCCGGTGTGCTGACGGCCGAGGACGTGACCGGCCCCTATGACGTCATCGTGCGCGCCCAGGCGGACACCGTCGACGAGCTGGGTCGCATGGTGGTCGCGAAGGTCCAGCAAGTGGACGGGATCACGCGGACGCTCACCTGCCCGGTGGTCCACCTCTAGCTCCCCCGTATGCTCGGCCGGGTGATACGCGCGAGACGCCGGTACTTGGCTGCCTTTCCCCTGCTCACCGCGGTCTGCGCGGTGGCGGGCTGTTCGTCCGCCGCGCAGGTGGCGGCGCCCTCCCCCACCGGCGAGGCCGTGCAGCACTGCCGGGCGCTCCATCAGGACCTGCCGCGGACCGTGGACGGGCTGAAGCGGGGTACCGCCGAGCCGGTCTCGGACTTCACTGCCATATGGGGCGATCCTGCCGTGGAGCTGCGCTGCGGGGTGCCCAAGCCGGAGGTGCTCAGGCACGGGAGTGAACATTACAACCCCAACCCCGACTCGGCGGAAGTCGACGGCGTCCAGTGGCTCTTCGAGAAGCAGGACGACGGCTACCGCTTCACGACGGTCCTGCGGAAGGTCTACGTGGAGGTGACCGTGCCGGGGAAGTACGCCCCGGAGGTCAACGTGCTGCCCGACCTCGCGGGGGCGGTGCAGAAGGCCATTCCGGCCGGGGTGTAGCGGGCGTCCGCCGGCCGGCCGGGCCCACTGCCGGCCCGGCACCCGCGCTGCCGACCGGACCGCGCCCGCGACCGCGCCCGGGGTGCATCGTCCGGGATGGCGCACGGGCCACAGCGCCGCACGGGACGGAATGCCTTCCGGCCCAGCCGCGTTGTGGCCCCACAGGGGGCGCGCGCACCCCCTAGGGGATCCGTTCGCCCGCCCCCGAAGGCGCGGCGCGCCTCAGCGCAACCCCGTCGAGCGGCGCAGGGCCGCCTGAAGGAGCCGGTCGACGAGTTCCGGGTAGCTGACGCCGCTCTCCTGCCACATCCGCGGGTACATCGAGATGGGCGTGAAGCCGGGCAGCGTGTTGATCTCGTTGATCACGAACTCGCCGTTGTCCTGCAGGAAGAAGTCCGCGCGGACCAGGCCCTCGCAGGACGCCGCGTCGAAGGCCGCGACGGCCAGCGCCCGGACCTCGGCGGTCTGCTCCTCGGTCAGCGGCGCCGGCACGATCCCGGCGGCCGAGTCGATGTACTTGGCCTCGAAGTCGTAGAAGTCGTGGGCGGTGACCGGCGGGATCTCGGCCGGCACGCTGGCCCGCGGACCGTCCTCGAACTCCAGCACCCCGCACTCGATCTCGCGGCCGCGCAGCAGCGACTCCACGATGATCTTGGGGTCGTGGCGCCGCGCCTCCTCGATGGCCGCGTCCAGTCCGGCGAGGTCGTCGACCTTGCTGATGCCCATGGACGAACCGGCCCGGGCGGGCTTCACGAACAACGGCCAGCCGTGCTCGCCGGCGAATTCCACGATCTTCTTGCGGGCGGCCGCGGGGTCCGCGTCCCACTCGCGCGGGCGGACGACCTCGTAGGGGCCGACCGGCAGCCCGAAGGAGGTGAACACCCGCTTCATGTAGTCCTTGTCCTGGCCCACGGCCGAGGCGAGCACGCCGGAGCCGACGTAGGGCACCCCGGACAGTTCCAGCAGGCCCTGGAGCGTGCCGTCCTCGCCGTACGGGCCGTGCAGCACCGGGAAGACGACGTCGACTTCGCCGAGGGCCTTGGGGACCGCGCCCGGCTCGCTGTAGACGACCTCGCGGGTGGTGGGGTCCGCGGAGAGCACCACCGCACCGTCCCCGCCCTCGGCGAGTTCGGCCACGCTGGGCAGCTTCCGGTCCGTGATCGCCATCCGCGCCGGATCGTCGGCGGTCAGCGCCCACCGGCCGTCGGTCGTGATGCCGATGGGCAGTACGTCGTACTTGTCACGGTCGATGGCGGCCAGCACGGCTCCGGCGGTGACCACCGAGATGGCGTGCTCGGAGCTGCGGCCGCCGAACACGACGGCGACGCGGGGCTTGTGGGAGGAGGTCTCGCTGCTCATAACGGGTTGAGGGTACCTGCTGGTAGGAGGTGCGTCAGTGCCGCGGCGGCCATCGGTGGCGTGGCGACGTGGAACGGGGCCGCCGCCCGGCGCGCGGTCGGACGGCGGGCGGGCGCTCAGTGCCGCTCGGGCTTGGCGCTGCGGGACATGAGTTGCTTGAGCGCGACCAGCGGCGGCTTGCCCTCGTGGACGATCTCCACCACGGTCTCGGTCAGCGGCATGTCGACGCCGTGCCGGCGGGCCAGATCCAGCACCGACTCGCAGGACTTGACGCCCTCGGCGGTCTGCTTGGTGACCGCGATCGTCTCCGCCAGCGACATGCCCCGGCCGAGGTTGGTGCCGAAGGTGTTGTTGCGGGACAGCGGCGAGGAGCAGGTCGCGACGAGGTCGCCCATGCCGGCCAGGCCCGCGAAGGTGTGCGCGTCGGCGCCCATGGCCAGGCCGAGCCGGGTGGTCTCGGCCAGTCCGCGGGTGATCAGCGACGCCTTGGCGTTGTCGCCCAGGCCCATGCCGGTGGCGATGCCGACGGCCAGCGCGATGACGTTCTTGACCGCGCCGCCCAGTTCGCAGCCCACCACGTCGGTGTTGGTGTACGGGCGGAAGTACGGGGTGTGGCAAGCGGCCTGGAGGCGCCGGGCGACGTCCTCGTCGACGCAGGCCACGACGGCGGCGGCGGGCTGCCGGGCGGCGACCTCCTTGGCGAGGTTGGGTCCGGTCAGCACCGCGACGCGTTCCGCGGGGACCTTGGCGACCTCCTCGATGACCTCGCTCATGCGCTTGGCGGTGCCCAGTTCGACGCCCTTCATCAGGGAGACCAGGACCGTGTCGGAGGGCAGCAGGGGCGCCCACTCGGCGAGGTTGGCGCGCAACGTCTGGGAGGGCACGGTGAGGACGGTGAAGTCAGCACCGCGGGCGGCCTCGGCCGGGTCGGTGGTGGCCCGTACGCCCTCGGGGAGTTCGACGCCCGGCAGGTAGTCCGGGTTGGTGCGGCCGGTGTTGATGGCGTCGACGAGGGCCGCTCTGCGCGCCCACAGGGTCACCTCGCAGCCCGCGTCGGCGAGCACCATCGCGAATGCGGTGCCCCAGGACCCCGTGCCGAAGACGGCGCAGCGCGTCACTTGCCTTCATCCTCCTGTGTCTGTCGGTTGTTTCGGGCCGGCTGCGCGGAGGCGGCCGGTGCGGTGGCCTCGGCCGGTTCCCGGGCGGCGTCGCCGGTGCCGGACGCCGCGGCGGCCCGGGCGGCCTCGCGGGCGGCACGGCGCTCCCGGGCGATTTCCTTGCGGTAGTCGAACGGTTCGGCCGGCGCCCTCTCGCCGCGGATGCCGGCGAGCTCGTCGGTGATCGCGGCCATGATCTTCTCGGTGATGGCGCGCAGCACCTCGGCTGTGGGCTCCTGGCCGTAGAACTCGCTGAGGTCGACGGGCGGACCGGCCTGGACCCGCAGCGTCTTGCGCGGGAAGAGCTGGAGCTTGTGCTCCTTGGCGTACGGCGGCATCGCCTCGTTGGCGCCCCACTGGGCGACGGGGATGACCGGTGCCTTCGTCAGCAGCGCGACCCGGGCGGCGCCGGTCTTGCCCTGCATGGGCCACATCTTCGGGTCGCGGGTGAGGGTGCCTTCCGGGTAGAAGGCGACGCATTCGCCCTTCTCGATGGCGTTCACGGCGGCGCGGAAGGCGGTGGCGGCGTCGGTGGTTTCCCGGTAGACCGGGATCTGCCCCGTTCCGCGCATCATCATGCCGACAAAGCCGCTCTTGAAGAGCCCGGCCTTGGCGAGGAATCGAGGGACCCGCCCGGTGTTGTACTGATAGTGCGCATAGGAGAGCGGATCAAGATACGAGTTGTGGTTGACCGCGGTAATAAAACCGCCGTCGGCTGGAATGTGCTCCATTCCCCGCCAGTCCCGCTTGAACAGAACCAAGAGCGGCGGTTTGCAGATGACCGCGGCCGTGCGGTACCAGAAGCCGATTCTGCGGCGGGACACTGGGACACCCTCCTTGTGGGGACCTGCGAAGCTGCTGCGAGCCGGCAGCCGCACAAGTGTCGCCCCGCGTACCCGCTATGTCGAGAACACCGTAACCCCGCCACTCCGGAAAGGTTCCGGCGGCGGGTGAGAATGATCCGGACGCGAAGAGACGGAGCGGATGTGAGCTGGAGCCTCGTAGTGCCGCTGAAACCGCTGGTGCGGGCCAAGAGCAGGCTCTCTGAGGCCGCAGGTGAGGAGTTCCGGCCGAAGTTGGCTCTGGCATTCGCCCTGGACACCGTGGCGGCCGCGCTGGCCTGCGCGGACGTAGGGGATGTGGCGGTTGTCACGGACGATCCGGTGGCCGGGGAGCACTTGGCGGCGTTGGGGGCGCGCATCGTGCCGGACGCTCCGGCCAACGGGCTGAACGCCGCGCTGGCCCATGGTGCGGCCGTCGTGCGGGCCCGCCGGCCCGGTGCGGCCGTCGCCGCGCTGAACGCCGACCTTCCGGCGCTGCGCCCGGCCGAGCTGACGCGGGTGCTCCATTCCGCCGCGCTATTTCCACGGGCATTTCTCGCGGATGCGGCGGATATCGGGACAACACTTCTGTCCGCGACTTCCGGTACGGAATTGGAACCGGCTTTCGGGGGCCCGTCACGGGCTCGGCACCGGTCGTCCGGGGCGCACGAGATCTCCGTGCCGGACGTGCCGTCGGTGCGCCGGGACGTGGACACCGGGGAGGACCTGCGGGCCGCGCTGGCGCTGGGCGTGGGGCCGCACACCGCGCGGCAGGCGCCGCGGGTGCCAGGGTGGGCGGAGTGGGCCGGCGCGCTGAGCCCGGCCGGCCGCTCGATCGCGCTGGGGGCCGTGGAACTGCCGGCCGCCTCGGGCCGTACGGTACCGCCGCAGGTCAGAGCGTCTGGAGCGTGACGAGGACGATCCGCTGGTCGGCACCGTCGCCGGTGGTCTCGATCCGCACCCGCTGGCCGGGGCGGAGCAGGAGCAGGCCGCCGGCGTCGAAGGCCGCCGCGTCGAAGGGCAGCGGGGTCCCGTCGTCCAGCAGCACGCTGCCGGAACGGGTGGTCTCGTCGTAGGTGTACGCGGTGGCCTGCATGGGCCCAGCGTAGACGGGGCTCGGGGCCGGAACGCACCGCGGGCCGGGCTCCCCGGAGGGAGACCGGCCCGGCGCCTGGCGTTGCGTCGCCGCCGCGGAATTACCGCTTGCGGGCGGTGGTCTTCTTGGCGGTGGTCTTGCGCGCCGTGGTCTTCTTGGCGGGAGCCTTCTTCGCCGTGGTCTTCTTCGCGGGCGCGGTCTTCTTCGCCGTGGCCTTCTTCGCCGGCGCCGCCTTCTTCGCGGTGGTCTTCTTCGCCGTGGCCTTCTTCGCCGGCGCCGCCTTCTTCGCGGTGGTCTTCTTCGCGGTGGCCTTCTTCACCGCGGTGGCCTTCTTCGCCACCGTCTTCTTTGCGGGCGCCGCCTTCTTGGCCGCGGCCTTCTTGGCGACGGCCTTCTTCGCCGCGGCCTTCTTGATGGCGGTACCGCCGGTCAGGCTGCCCTTGGGCGCCTTCTTGACGGCGACCTCGCCACCCTTGGGGAGCTTCTTCGAGCCGCTCACCAGGTCCTTGAAGCCCTGACCGGCGCGGAAACGGGGCACCGAGGTCTTCTTGACCCGGACCCGCTCACCCGTCTGCGGGTTGCGCGCGTAGCGGGCCGGGCGGTCCACCTTCTCGAACGAGCCGAATCCGGTGACCGAAACGCGGTCGCCGGCGACAACTGCACGGACGACGGCGTCCAGTACGGCGTCCACCGCGTCCGCGGCGTTCTGACGGCCACCGAGCTTGTCGGCAATGGCCTCTACGAGCTGCGCCTTGTTCACGTCTTCCCCTTCGGAGACATTGCTGGAACGAAAGTGTCCAAGCTTTTTCGCACGTTAGGCAGATATATACCGCAAATCAAACACGAAACGGGCTAATCACCCTTGTGCCGCAACGGACTCGACCTTCACGGACTTCCTTCGGCATGCACATCTTCGGGATAACGACCTTCGTCAAGGTCGCGCATGAACCTCTCCAGACGCCTTGCCGCGTCCGCAAGATCGTGTTTAGCCGCAGCCGTGATGACGAGCAGCTTCCGGGTCAGCGCCATCCGTACGCCCTCCGGGACTTGCAGTGTCCGCACTCTTGCGTGTGCGTCCTTGAGTCGGTCGGCGACGAAACCGTAGAGCTCGAGTTGGTCGTCGCGTTCCATGCGCTAATTGTGCCATCTGCGGCGAGTTGTCGCTTCACGGGGCCTCAACACTGGCCCCGACAAGCCGAAGCGCCCCCCGCCAACTGCACAGGGGGCGCATCGTACGCAATAAGCCTTTGAGCCATAAAACCCGAGGTCAGACCTCGATGGTACGCGGTTTGAACGAGGGCCTGTTCGCCTCGAAGGTGTCGATGGCGGACTCCTCCCGAAGGGTGAGGCTGATGTCGTCCAGACCCTCCAGCAGCCGCCAACGTGCGTTCTCGTCCAACTCGAAGTCGGCGGTGACGCCGGCCGCGCGGACCTCGCGGGCCACCAGGTCCACGGTGACCTCGGCGGTGGGGTCGGCCTCGACCAGCTTCTGCAGCCGGTCCACGGTCTCCTGCGGCAGGACCACCGTCAGCAGGCCGTTCTTGAGGGAGTTGCCGCGGAAGATGTCCGCGAACCGCGAGGAGATGACGGCCTTGAAGCCGTAGTTCTGCAGCGCCCAGACGGCGTGCTCGCGGGAGGAGCCGGTGCCGAAGTCGGGGCCGGCGACCAGGACGGTGGCGCCCTTGTGGGCCTCCTGGTTGAGGACGAACTCCGGGTCCTTGCGCCAGGCCTCGAACAGCCCGTCCTCGAAGCCGTCCCGGGTGACCTTCTTCAGCCAGTGGGCCGGGATGATCTGGTCGGTGTCGACGTTGCTGCGGCGCAGCGGAACGGCCCGGCCGGTGTGGGTGGTGAAAGCTTCCATGGTTCTCAGACTCCCGCGGGCGTAGCGACGTCGACGTCGGACAGGTCGGCCGGTGAGGCCAGATGGCCGAGAACGGCCGTTGCGGCAGCCACCTGCGGCGAGACCAGGTGGGTGCGGCCGCCCTTGCCCTGCCGACCCTCGAAGTTGCGGTTGGAGGTGGAAGCGGAGCGCTCACCCGGCGCCAGCTGGTCGGGGTTCATGCCCAGGCACATCGAGCAACCCGCGTGCCGCCATTCGGCGCCGGCCGCGGTGAAGACCTTGTCCAGCCCCTCCGCAACGGCTTCCAGCGCGACCCGGACCGAGCCGGGAACGATCAGCATGCGCACGCCCTCGGCGACCGAACGGCCTTCCAGGATCGCCGCCGCGGAGCGCAGGTCCTCGATCCGGCCGTTGGTGCACGAACCTACGAAGACGGTGTCCACGGAGATCTCGCGCAGCGGCTGACCCGCCGTCAACCCCATGTATTCCAGGGCCTTTTCGGCGGCGAACCGCTCCGAGGCGTCCTCGTACGAAGCCGGGTCGGGGACGTTCGCCGAAAGCGGTGCGCCCTGGCCCGGGTTGGTGCCCCAGGTGACGAACGGCGACAGCTTCGCGGCGTCGATGACGACCTCGGCGTCGAAGACCGCGTCGTCATCGGTGCGCAGCGTCTTCCAGTACGCGACGGCGGCGTCCCAGTCCTCGTCCTTGGGGGCGTGGTCGCGGCCCTGGAGGTAGTCGAAGGTGGTCCGGTCGGGGGCGATCATGCCGGCCCGGGCGCCCGCCTCGATCGACATGTTGCAGATGGTCATCCGGGCTTCCATCGACAGCTTCTCGATGGCCGAGCCGCGGTACTCGATGACGTAGCCCTGGCCGCCGCCGGTGCCGATCCTGGCGATGATCGCCAGGATCAGGTCCTTGGCGGTGACGCCCTCGGGCAGTTCGCCCTCGACGGTGATCGCCATGGTCTTGAACGGCGCCATCGGCAGCGTCTGGGTCGCCAGGACGTGCTCGACCTGGCTGGTGCCGATACCGAACGCCAGCGCGCCGAAGGCGCCGTGGGTGGAGGTGTGACTGTCACCGCAGACCACGGTGGTGCCGGGCTGGGTCAGTCCCAACTGCGGTCCCACGACGTGGACGACACCCTGCTCGACGTCGCCCAGCGAGTGCAGCCGGACGCCGAACTCCGCACAGTTCTTGCGCAGGGTCTCCAGCTGGGTGCGCGAGACCGGGTCGGCGATCGGCTTGTCGATGTCGAGGGTCGGGGTGTTGTGATCCTCGGTGGCGATGGTCAGGTCCGTGCGTCGCACCTGGCGGCCGGCCTTGCGCAGGCCGTCGAAGGCCTGCGGGCTGGTGACCTCGTGCAGCAGGTGCAGATCGATGAAGAGGAGGTCGGGCTCGCCTTCCGCGCGCCGGACGACGTGGTCGTCCCAGACCTTCTCCGCAAGTGTCCGTCCCATCGCATTCCCTCCGGCCGGCCGCTGTGCCGGCCTTGCTCGTCTGTGCGCGGTGACCCGCGAATATCCCCTGGCGGGCGTGACGCCGGACCCTGGTCGAGGGCCGCACTTACAGAGTGACGACTTCGCTGGAAAATTGAACTTGCGTTTCACAGTGTGAGACGCGAGTATCGTTGCATGGACAACTCTAGCGGCGTCGGCGTTCTCGACAAGGCAGCTCTGGTTTTGAGCGCTCTGGAGTCCGGTCCGGCCACCCTCGCCGGGCTGGTCGCGGCGACCGGGCTTGCACGACCCACGGCCCACCGGCTGGCCGTGGCTCTGGAACACCACCGGATGGTGGCGAGGGACATGCAGGGCCGGTTCATCCTCGGCCCGCGGCTCTCCGAGCTGTCCGCGGCGGCCGGCGAGGACCGACTCCTGGCCACGGCAGGACCGGTGCTCACGCACCTGCGCGACGTGACGGGCGAGAGCGCCCAGCTCTATCGCCGGCAGGGCGACATGCGGATCTGCGTGGCAGCGGCGGAACGGCTGTCCGGACTGCGGGACACCGTGCCGGTCGGCTCCACGCTGACGATGAAGGCGGGCTCCTCGGCCCAGATCCTGATGGCCTGGGAGGAGCCGGAGCGCCTGCACCGCGGCCTGCAGGGCGCCCGCTTCACCGCCACCGCGCTCTCCGGCGTGCGGCGCCGCGGCTGGGCCCAGTCGATCGGCGAGCGGGAGCCCGGCGTGGCCTCCGTCTCCGCGCCGGTCCGCGGCCCCTCCAACCGCGTGGTGGCCGCCGTGTCGGTCTCCGGCCCGATCGAGCGCCTGACGCGCCACCCGGGCCGCATGCACGCCCAGGCGGTCATCGACGCCGCCGCCCGCCTCTCCGAGGGCCTGCGCCGCAACGGCTCGTAGGCCCCCGCCGCGCACCCCACCGGCCGGCCCCGCTCCCCCGCGGCGGCCGGCCGGTCCGCGTCTTGACACCGCGGGGCCAACTGCCCAACTCTCCGCACGCCGCGAGCCGCTGCCGCCGCAGCGCAGCGAACTCCCCGACCGCGCAACGCCGTTGGCCGCCCGTCAGCGAAGGTTCTCGACACAGCAGAAAGGCCCTCCGCGTGATGCGGAGGGCCTTTCTCGATGTACCCCCGACCGGATTCGAACCGGCGCTACCGCCTTGAGAGGGCGGCGTGCTAGGCCGCTACACAACGGGGGCCTTGCAGATGAGCTCTGCGAGCTGGCCTACCTGGACTCGAACCAAGACTAACTGAACCAGAATCAGTCGTGCTGCCAATTACACCATAGGCCATGGTGGTGTAGACCAGTACCCCCGACCGGATTCGAACCGGCGCTACCGCCTTGAGAGGGCGGCGTGCTAGGCCGCTACACAACGGGGGCCCTAGCGATCCTGCGTGAGTGGCAGCGGGTGCGACCCTGACTGCCTCCCCGAGAAGGATCTGTACCCCCGACCGGATTCGAACCGGCGCTACCGCCTTGAGAGGGCGGCGTGCTAGGCCGCTACACAACGGGGGCCTTGCAGATGAGCTCTGCGAGCTGGCCTACCTGGACTCGAACCAAGACTAACTGAACCAGAATCAGTCGTGCTGCCAATTACACCATAGGCCATCAAAGTGCAACCCCCAGGCGGGGGCTTTGCCTTGATCTGCGCTTTCCGGTCCGGGCCTTTCGGCTCTCTCGGGCGGCGCAGGAAGAACATTACCTGATCGTGGAGGGTGCTCCAAAACCGATAACCCCGCGCACCAGCTCGGGGAGCTCGGCCAGCCCACGGATGCGGTGCACCCCGGGCGGGAGCGGCTCTTCGGCGCCCGCCCGATCCAGCCACACGGCCGTCAGACCGGCGTCCCGGGCACCCAGGCCGTCGATGTCGAGGCGGTCTCCGACGTAGAGCACGTCGGCCGGTGGGAGGTCGAGGGCGGCGCAGGCGCCTCGGAACGCCTCGGGGGCGGGTTTGGCGTGGCCCAGGGTGTCGGCGCAGAGCACCGCCTCGAAGTGCCCGCGGATGCCCAGGGTGGTGAGCATGCGCTCCTGGTTGGCGGTGGCGGCGTTCGACAGGACGGCCTGGCGCACCAGGGGGGTCAGCGCCTCCAGGGCCGGCACGGAGTCCGGGAAGAGTCGCCAGGACGCCTCGTAGTGGGCGATGTAGCGGCCGAACCAGGCGTCGGCCTCGGCGTCGCCCAGCGGGGTGCCGAGGAAGGTGCGGGCGCGGGCCCTGCGGTGGTCCAGGAAGCCCTGTTCGCCGGCGAGGAAGCGGGCGAACTCGGTTTCCATCGCCTGGCGCCAGCGGGTCAGTGCCGCCGTCTCGCCGCCGTAGGAGGCCAGCAACCCTTCGGTCCGCAGGTGACGCAGTACGCCGGTGCGGTCGGACCCGGTGTAGTCGAAGAGGGTGTCGTCGAGGTCCCAGAGGACGGCACGCAGGGGCATGCCAGGGAATCTAGTGGCCGTCGGGCGGGAGGGCGAGGGAATTGCCTGGTGGGTGGGCGGGGGAACGTCGGCAGAAAAAGGGGGCGGGCCCGGAAGCGCGGTGGCTTCCGGGCCCGGGGTCCCGTGGGGTGCGGGCGGGTCAGGCGGCGAGGCGGGCCAGCGCCGCGTCGATGCGGGCGAGGGTGCGCTCCTTGCCGAGGATCTCCAGGGACTCGAAGAGCGGGAGACCGACGGTGCGGCCGGTGACGGCGACCCGGACCGGGGCCTGGGCCTTGCCGAGCTTGAGCCCGTGCTCCTCGCCGGCGGCGAGGACGGCCTGCTTGAGGGACTCGGGGCCGGCGGTCCAGTCGGCGGCGGCGAGGTTGGCGCGGGCGGTGGTGAGCAGGGCCACCGGGTCGCCCTTCATCGCCTTGGTCCAGGACGCCTCGTCGTCGACCGGCTCCTTGCGGAAGAGGAAGTCGACGTTGGCGGTGATGTCGGAGAGGACGGTGAGGCGGGTCTGCGCGTGCGGGGCGATGGCCTCCCACGCGGCCCGGTCGAAGTCCTCCGGCTCCCAGTTGGCGAACGGGGCGGTCAACCAGGGCTCGCAGGCCGCGATGAAGTCCTTGAGGTCCAGGCGGCGGACGTGCTCGGCGTTGATCGCCTCGGCCTTCTTGAGGTCGAAGCGGGCCGGGTTGGCGTTGACGTCCGCGATGTCGAACTTCTCGATCATCTCGGGGATGGTGAAGAGGTCCTCGTCGGCGGAGAACGACCAGCCCAGCAGGGACAGGTAGTTCAGCAGGCCCTCGGGGAGGAAGCCGCGCTCCCGGTAGAGGTTGAGGTTGGCCTGGGGGTCGCGCTTGGAGAGCTTCTTGTTGCCCTCGCCCATGACGTAGGGCAGGTGGCCGAAGGCGGGGACCGCCGAGGCCAGGCCCAGCTCGATCAGGGCCCGGTAGAGCGCGACCTGGCGGGGGGTGGAGGAGAGCAGGTCCTCGCCGCGCAGGACGTGGGTGATGCCCATCAGGGCGTCGTCGACCGGGTTGACGAGGGTGTAGAGCGGGGCGCCGTTGGCGCGGACGATGCCGTAGTCCGGGACGTTGTCCGGGGTGAAGGTCAGCTCGCCGCGGACCAGGTCGGTGAAGGTGATCGGCTCGTCGGGCATCCGGAAGCGGACGATCGAGGAGCGGCCCTCGGCCTCGTAGGCGGCCTTCTGCTCGGCGCTCAGGTCACGGCAGGTGCCGTCGTAGCCGGAGGGCTTGCCGGCCTTGCGGGCGGCCTCGCGGCGGGCGTCGAGCTCTTCGGTGGTGCAGTAGCAGGGGTAGGCGTGGCCGGCGGCGAGCAGCTTCTCGGCGACGTCCTTGTAGAGGTCCATCCGCTGCGACTGGCGGTAGGGCGCGTGCGGGCCGCCGACCTCGGGGCCCTCGTCCCAGTCGAAGCCGAGCCAGTGGAACGCGTCCAGCAGCTGGTTGTAGGACTCCTCGGAGTCGCGGGCCGCGTCGGTGTCCTCGATCCGGAAGACCAGCTGGCCGCCGGTGTGCCGGGCGTAGGCCCAGTTGAACAGGGCGGTGCGGACCAGCCCGACGTGCGGGTTGCCGGTCGGGGAGGGACAGAAACGGACGCGGACGGGGGTCGCGTTAGCCACGCTTGATCACCTTGTTGGTGAGAGTGCCGATGCCTTCGATGGTGACGGCGACCGTGTCGCCGACGTTGAGCGGGCCGACTCCGGCCGGGGTGCCCGTGAGGACGACGTCGCCGGGGAGCAGCGTCATCGCCTCGGTGATGTGCACGATCAGGTCCTCGATCGGGCGGACCATGTCACTGGTGCGGCCGAGTTGGCGCTGTTCGCCGTTGACGGTGCACTGGATGGTGACGTCGCTCGGGTCGAGGTCCGTCTCGATCCAGGGGCCCAGGGGGCAGGAGCCGTCGAAGCCCTTGGCCCGGGCCCACTGCTTCTCGCGGCGCTGGACGTCGCGCGCGGTGACGTCGTTGGCGCAGGTGTAGCCGAGGATGACGTCCTTGACCCGCTCGCGGGGCACCTCGCGGCACATCCGGCCGATGACGACGGCCAGCTCCGCTTCGTGGTGCACCTCCTGGGAGAAGGAGGGGTAGGCGAGGGGGTCGCCGGGGCCGATCACCGACGTCGACGGCTTGAAGAAGATGACCGGCGCCTCGGGGACCTCGTTGCCCAGTTCGGCGGCGTGCTCGGCGTAGTTGCGGCCCACGCCCACGACCTTGTTGGGAAGGACCGGCGGCAGTAGCCGCACCTTGTCGAGGGGGACCTTTTGGCCCGAGCGCTCGAATTCCGCGAACGGATGCCCCTTGATGACGTCGAGTTCGTCGCGTTCGAGGACGCCGAAGCCGACGTTGCCGTCGATGGAGAATCTGGCGATGCGCACGGGTTGCCGCTGCCCCTCATGATCATTGGCCGGAGTTGACACTCCAGGCTATCGCGGGGACCTGGGCGAATCGCCGTCGCTTTAGGCCGGGACGTCCTGCTTCGGGAGTTCGTTCAGGACGGTGCGGCGGGGGTTGGCGGTCTGGCGGGGCAGGTCGACGGTGTGTTCCTGGGTCTCGGGGGCGTCGAGTTCCTCGGCGTCCTTCAGGTGGGCCAGGGTGGTGCGCCGCGGGTTGGCTATGTTGCGGAACATCATCGTCGTCTTCACTGCGGTATGCCTCGCGTCTGGTCGGGAAGAGTTGCCGAACGTTGCATTTCTGCACGTTGTCGTTTTACGCAACCGCGTAAAGCGTCAGGCTAAGCGCGCTATTCCCTGCGTATCAGCGGGAAACTCGACGATCTCCCTGTGAGTTTCCTCACGAGGGATGTGACATATGCCGCATTTACCTTGATCAACATCCGTGGTCGAAACGGACATTGCCGGATTGAACAGCATGTTCCGCTCCTGATCACCGCACCTGGGACAGGGTGCGAGGGCGGGCGACTCGCGGGCAAAAGTCCGAAATCTTGCGCAGCGTCTTCTACCGGTCGTGACGTGCTCCGCACCGTGCGTCACTCGCGGCAAGGCGGCTGGCTCCGCTCTTGTTGGAGATCCGGCACTGTGCTGGAATTCCACGGACCGCCGCACTTTTCCACCGGCGCGCAGGGTGCGAAGGAGCGCCGCGCGGTGGTGCCGCTCTCTCGGCCAGAGGGGACGGCCCGCCGGTCACTCACGACCGCCACGGGGGACTTCGCGGTCCCCCTTCGACTCGACACCGTCCCGCCGTTCGCGCGGTGGGGCGCCTGGTCCAGAGGTTGCGAAGCTAGTGCAGGGACGTTTCAAGAGGGATGGCAACGCTGCGGCGGACCCGGAGCTGCGCGGCGGGACAGACCGCGGCCAGACTCCGGGCGAAGACGCCGCGGACGGCGGCAAGCCCAAGAACGGCCCCAGTGGGCCAGGCAGTCGAATAGCGCTGCGCAACTGGCGCATCAGCACCCGTCTGGTCTCCCTGCTGGCGCTGCCCGTCGTCGCGGCGACGACCCTGGGCGCCCTGCGCGTCAACACCGAGCTGGACAACATCGACCAGCTCGACAAGATGCAGCTGCTCACGGAGATGACCCGGCAGGCCACCGAGCTGGCCGACGCCCTCCAGGTCGAGCGCGACAAGTCCGCCGGGCCGCTGGCCGGCACCGGCAACGTCAAGGACGACGCCAGCGTGGTGGCCCCGCGCGAGGCCACCGACCGCGCCAAGACCTCGTTCAACCAGGCCACCGGCGACATCAAGCCGGACGACGCCACCATGGCGGGCGTCCGGGCGACCATCTTGGAGATCGGTCGCCAGCTCAACACCCTGAACGAGATCCGCTCCAACGCCTACAAGGACGACAACAACGCCGCGCAGACCGTCACCGCCTACAACCAGCTGATCGCCTCCCTGCTGGACCTCTCGCAGGACATGGCGCAGGCCACCAGCAACCCGGAGATGATCCGCAGCACCCGTGCGCTGGCGGCGTTCTCGTCCGCCAAGGAGTACGCGTCGATCCAGCGCGCCCTGGTCAGCGCCGGTCTGGCGCACCCGGGCGGGCCGCAGCTTTCGGCCAACGACCGGCAGTTCGGCCGGAGCGCCGAGGACAACGAGAAGGCCGCCCGGGACCGCTTCTCCCAGATCTACAGCGGCAACGCCGGGGCGCTCACCCGCGGTCTGGACGGCAACAACGACGAGATCAAGGCGGCCTACGCGTTCGCGCACCGCGCCTTCGCCAGCGCCAACGGCATCCGCAGCCAGGAGTACAAGTACCTCGACTGGTACGACTCCGACACCGTCAAGATCGACGAGATGTCGCGGATCGAGACCTCGCTGCTGTCCGAGATGGACCAGAAGTCCCGCGAGCTGCGCAACGCCGCGACCCAGGACGCGATCATCAACGGTGTGGTGATCCTGCTGGTCCTCGGCGTCTCGCTGGTCGGCGCGTTCGTCGTGGCCCGCTCCATGGTGCGTTCGCTGCGCCGGTTGCAGGACACCGCCCAGAGGGTCTCCCAGGACCGGCTGCCCGAACTGGTCAAGCAGCTGTCCGAGGCCGACCCGCAGGACGTGGACACCTCCGTCGAGTCGGTCGGCGTGCACAGCCGGGACGAGATCGGCCGGGTGGCCGCGGCGTTCGACGAGGTCCACCGCGAGGCGGTCCGGCTGGCGTCCGAGCAGGCGCTGCTGCGGGGCAACGTCAACGCGATGTTCACCAACCTCTCGCGCCGCTCCCAGGGCCTGATCCAGCGTCAGCTCTCGCTGATCTCCGAACTGGAGTCCCGCGAGGCCGACCCGGACCAGCTCTCCTCGCTCTTCAAGCTCGACCACCTCGCCACCCGCATGCGCCGAAACGGCGAGAACCTCCTGGTCCTCGCCGGTGAGGAGCCGGGTCGCCGGTGGACCCGGCCGGTGCCGCTGGTCGACGTCCTGCGGGCCGCCGCGTCCGAGGTGGAGCAGTACGAGCGGATCGAACTGAGCGCGGTCCCGCAGACCGAGGTCGCCGGCCGGGTCGTCAACGACCTGGTGCACCTCCTGGCCGAGCTGCTGGAGAACGCCACCTCGTTCTCCTCCCCGCAGACCAAGGTCAAGGTGACCGGTCACGCGCTGCCCGACGGCCGCGTGCTGGTCGAGATCCACGACACCGGCATCGGCCTCTCCCCCGAGGACCTGTCGGCGATCAACGAGCGGCTGGCCAGCCCGCCGACCGTGGACGTCTCGGTGTCCCGGCGGATGGGCCTGTTCATGGTCGGCCGGCTGTCGCTGCGGCACGGCATCCGCATCCAGCTGCGGCCGTCCGACTCCGGCGGCACCACCGCCCTGGTCATGCTGCCGGTCGACGTCGCCCAGGGCGGCAAGAAGCCGGCGCCGAGCACCGCCAAGAGCCCTGCCGAGGGCGGTGGCGCGCCCACCAGCCGGCTGGCCGGGCTCCAGCCGCGCGGCCAGGTCGCTTCCGGCCCCGGCGGGCGGCCCGCGCTGCCCGGTCGCGGCGCACCGGGCGGTGCACCTGGTGGTGCCCCGAACGCCTTCGGCGCGCCGGCTCCCGGCGGCCGCCCCGCACCGGCCACCCCGGCCCGCGACGACGCGCCGGCCGCCGGTGGCGCCCGACCCGCACTGCCGGTCCGCGGTGCGGACCCCCAGCGCGGCGCGGACTCCCCGCGCGGCGCCGACGACGGCCGCACCCCGACCGTGGCGCCGCCCGCCGGCCTGCCCCCGCGCGAGGAGCGCCCGCAGCTGCCGGCGCGGAACTCCCCGGCGGCCCCCGAACTGCCGGGCCGCGGGGCCGGCTCGACGCCCGCGGGCACCGAGCAGCGGCCGGGCGGCGCGCCCCTGGGCGTGCGCCGCGACCGCGGTGTGGACGACGACTGGCCGCTGGCGCCCCGTGAGGCGCAGGACGGGCCGCGGGGCCACGAGGAGCCGGAGAGCACCGGCAGCTTCGAGCGGCCCGCGCCGGCCGCCGGCCCCGGTGACACCGCCGCGTTCCCCCGGCCCGACTTCAACGGGCCGCGGCCCGGCGCCGCCAGGGACGACGTCCCGACCGCCGGCCGCGGGCCGGGCCGGCCGGCCGGCGGCCCCGGGGACACCGGCCAGTTCCGTCAACCGGACGCCGACACGGGCCAGTTCGACACCGGCCAGTTCGGCACCGGGCCGTTCGAGACGCACGGCCAGTCGGAGGGCACCGGGCAGTTCCCGCGGCCGAACACCGACACCGGACAGTTCGACACCGGGCAGTTCGACACCGGACAGTTCCCCCGACCCGACGTCGACACCGGCCAGTTCACCACCGGCCAGTTCGACGCCCGTCAGCTGGAGGGCACCGGCCCGTTCGAGACGACCGGTCAGTTCCCGCGCCCCGAGGGCGAGCAGACCGGGCAGGTCCGGCGGCCCGACGTCGACCGGGCCCCGGCGGGCCGGGACCCGTTGGGTGCCGATCCGCTCCGCGACCCGCTGGGCGGCGGTCCGCTCGGCGCCCCGGACGACCGGGCCGGCGACGCCCGCACACCGATCTTCGACACCATCGAGTCCAACTGGTTCAACACCCCGGCCGCGGCGGCCGCCGGTGTGCCACCGCTGCCGCGCCGCGAGGGCGGCCAGGACGGTGCCGCACCCGGTGGGGCGCCGGCCGGTGGCGCACCGACGGACCGCGTGCCGACGGGCGGTGCCCGCGAGGGCGCCCCGGCCGACCCCGACGCGCAGTGGCGGACCTCGCCGAACGACGCGGCGTGGCGACAGGCGGAGCAGATCCGCCAGCCGGCCTCGGGCGGCGTCACCACGTCCGGTCTGCCCCGTCGGGTGCCGCGCGCCAACCTGGTCGCCGGCACCGCGCAGCAGCAAGCCCCGCAGGGCGGTCCGCAGGTCTCCCGCGCCCCCGGCGACGTGCGCGGCCGGCTGACCAATCTCCGTCGGGGCATCCAGCAGGGCCGACAGGCCGGGACGTCGTCCACCGGCAACCACGGCATTGTCGATCCCACACACCAGCAGGAGCGTTAGTTGAGTCCGATGAGCCAGGCGGCGCAGAATCTGAACTGGTTGATCACCAACTTCGTGGAGAACACCCCCGGGGTGTCCCACACGGTGGTGGTCTCCGCGGACGGACTGCTCCTCGCGATGTCCGAGGGCTTCCCTCGCGACCGTGCCGATCAGCTGGCGGCGGTGGCCTCCGGCCTGACGTCGCTGACCTCCGGCGCGTCCCGCATCTTCGAGGGCGGGACGGTCAACCAGACCGTGGTGGAGATGGAGCGCGGCTTCCTCTTCATCATGTCCGTCTCCGACGGATCCTCGCTGGCCGTACTGGCGCACCCCGAGTGCGACATCGGCCTCGTCGGCTACGAGATGGCCCTCCTGGTCGACCGCGCGGGCACGGTGCTGACGCCCGACCTGCGCGCCGAGCTTCAGGGCAGTCTGCTGAACTGAGTGCCCGCGGCGTCCGCAGCGCCGCACCGCAGCCGGTGACCCCTCATCCATCCGAGCCGTACCCCCCACCGGCCCAACCCGACGACAGTCAGTTGTCCCGTCCGGAGGACCCATGACCCCGCCACCCGCCACTTCCGGCCCGTACGGCGCCTACAGTTCAGCGCCGTACGGGAGCGAAGGTGACCAGCCGCTGGTGCGCCCCTACGCCATGACCGGAGGCCGGACCCGGCCGCGCTACCAGCTCGCCATCGAGGCGCTGGTCAGCACGACCGCCGACCCGTCCCAGCTGCCCGGCCTGCTGCCCGAGCACCAGCGGATCTGCCACCTGTGCCGCGAGGTGAAGTCGGTCGCGGAGGTCTCCGCGCTGCTGCACATCCCGCTCGGCGTGGCGCGGATCCTGGTGGCGGACCTGGCGGAAGCCGGGATGGTGGCCATCCACCAGCCGGGCGGCAGCGGCGAGGCCGGCGGCACGCCGGACGTGACCCTGCTGGAGAGGGTGCTCAGTGGACTTCGCAAGCTCTGACGCCGGCCCCGACCAGGGCCAGGCCCGTTCCACCACGTCGGCGAAGATCGTGGTGGCGGGCGGCTTCGGCGTGGGCAAGACCACGTTCGTGGGCGCCGTTTCGGAGATCAACCCGCTGCGCACCGAGGCCGTGATGACCTCCGCGTCGGCGGGGATCGACGACCTGAGCCACGTCCAGGACAAGACGACCACGACCGTGGCGATGGACTTCGGCCGGATCACCCTCGACGAGGACCTGATCCTGTACCTGTTCGGTACGCCGGGCCAGGACCGCTTCTGGTTCATGTGGGACGACCTGGTCCGCGGCGCCATCGGCGCCGTCGTCCTGGTCGACACCCGCCGCCTCGCCGACTGCTTCCCCGCCGTCGACTACTTCGAGAACAGCGGCCTGCCGTTCGTCATCGCCCTCAACGGCTTCGACGGCCACCAGGTCCACACCCCGGACGAGGTCCGCGAGGCCCTCCAGATCGGTCCGGCGACCCCGATCATCACCACGGACGCCCGCCACCGCGGCGAGGCGAAGAGCGCGCTCATCACGCTCGTCGAGCACGCGCTGATGGCCCGGCTGCGGTAACGGCCGCCGCATGGCCCGCGCCGTCCGGTGCGGGCCATGCGGCAGGCGTCGTAGGGGGTTCCTGACGCCTGCCCGCGGCCGGTTCCCACTCTCGGGGAACGTGATCTGTGTCCTTCGACACGCCTGTTCGGGCCTTCATAACGTTTCGACAGTGAATCGGGTCGACTTCGACACCGCACGCGCATGTGCGGCTTCGCTGCGCTCACACTTCTCCCGCCATTTGGCGCGCCTCGCCCTTAACGCCCCTTTTATCTGGCGCTCTTGGAGGGTCCCTCCGGCTCTGTCCGGTGTTTGGAACGCACAGCCCTGACGTGCTGAAATTCGCTGAACTCCGGAGTAGTAACGCCCAGAAGAAACGGCACTGCACGACCGTGCCGTCGCCGAGAGGTTGTTGGTCGAGTGAGGCGAAGCACGACGAGCCCCGAGCCGCAGGAACCGCGGCGGGGCAACTTCACGCCGCCACCCCGTGAGGGTGGCGCTCCGGCTTCCGACGCGCCCGCGAACCCGGCCGCGAAGCCCCCGGTCAGCGGCGGCAAGTACGCGCCCCGCAACTGGCGGGTGGCCACCCGACTCAACGCCATCCTGCTGATCCCCGTCCTCGTCGGTCTGGTCTTCGGCGGCCTGCGGGTCAACAACTCCTTCGCCACGTGGCAGGAGGCCCAGGACGCGGAGAACACGGCGAAGCTCGTGCGCGCCGCGCTTTCCTACAGCAACGCCCTGATCGACGAGCGGGACCGCACCGCCGCCCCGCTGTTGAAGGGCCACAAGGACGACCCGGCGGTCCAGGAGGCGCGGGACACCACCGACGCCGCCGGCCGGGCCTTCCAGGACGCCGCCAAGCACATCCCGGACAAGCCGGGCCTGAAGCGTCGGCTCGCGCTGTTCGAGAAGACCGAGCCCAAGCTGGCGCAGCTGCGGCAGGTCGCCTTCACCGCCAAGCTCCCCGGCGTGCAGACCGAAGAGGGCTACGTCGAGATCCAGCACCCGCTGATGGAGTTCGCCAACGAACTCGGCCTGGGCACCGGCAACATCACCTCCTACGGGCGCACCGTCTACGCCGTCGCATTGGCGAAGGCCGCCGAGTCGCTGGAGCGCTCGATCGGCACCCACCTCCTGGTCGACCCGGCGTCCCCGCAGGGCGGCAAGGAGCACAAGCTCCAGCTGACCGCGTTCGCGTCGTACCGCTACCTGGAGGGCATCGCCATCGGCGAGTACACCTCCGGCGGCATGCCCGAGGACGTGGCACGGCTGAAGTCGGACGCCGCCAAGCTCCAGCAGTCCGCGCAGCAGCAGGTCGCCCGGGCGAAGTCGCAGGCGGAGGCGGCCGGCCAGACGTTCCACGCCCCGCCGTCGATGGACCAGATGTCCACCCTGATCGCCTCCGGCGCGGCACCGGACGAGCTGGCCCTCAAGGGCGTCACGCCGGACGCGTACTTCCAGGCCGCCACCGGCAAGTTCGACATGTACCGGTCCATCGAGAACGACCTCGCGAACAAGGCGGTCAACGAGGCCGCGCAGATCTCCTCGGACGCCAAGCAGTCCACCTTCATCGACTCCGGCATCGTGCTGGCCGCGCTCGCCATCGCGTTCGTGGTGGCCGGGCTGATGGCCCGCCGGATGAGCCGCAACATGCGGGCGCTGCGCAATGCGGCGTTCGGCGTCGCCGAACAGCGGCTGCCGATGCTGGTCGACCAGCTCTCCCGCACCGACCCGGGCCGCGTCGACACCCGGGTGGCGCCGATCCCGATCGCCACCACGGACGAGATCGGCGAGGTCGCCCGCGCCTTCGACCAGGTGCACCGCGAGGCGGTCCGGCTCGCCGCCGAGCAGGCGCTGCTGCGGGGCAACGTCAACGCGATCTTCACCAACCTCTCCAGCCGCAACCAGGGCCTGATCGAGCGCCAGTTGGAGCTCATCACCCACCTGGAGAACAACGAGGCCGACCCGGACCAGCTGGAGAACCTCTTCCGGCTCGACCACCTCGCCACGCGCATGCGCCGCAACGGTGAGAACCTCCTGATCCTCGCGGGCGAGGAGCCCGGCCGCCGCTGGAACCAGCCGGTGCCGCTGATCGACGTGTTGCGGGCGGCCACCTCCGAGGTGGAGTCGTACGAGCGAATAGAACTCAGCGGCGTCCCGGAGAGCGAGATCCACGGCACGACCGTGACCGACCTCATCCACCTGCTGTCGGAGCTGTTGGAGAACGCCACCACGTTCTCCTCGCCGCAGACCAAGGTGAAGGTGGCCGCGACCCGGCTGCCGGACGGCCGGATCATGATCGAGATCCACGACAAGGGCATCGGGCTGACCCCCGAGGACTTCGCGGACATCAACCACAAGCTGGCCAACCCGCCGAGCGTGGACGCCGCGATCTCCCAGCGGATGGGCCTGTTCGTGGTCGGCCGGCTGGCCGACCGGCACGGCATCCGGGTCCAGCTGCGCCCCTCGGGCGAGCAGGCCGGCACCACGTCGCTGGTCATGCTGCCGGAGGCGATCACGCACGGCGGTGGCGGCGACGGGCAGGTCGACGACACCTTCACCGTCTCCCGGATCGTCCCCGAGCACCAGCAGAACGTCTACGAGGGCGACCACCGCACCGCCGCCGAACTGGGCTTCGACGACGGGCTCCACGGGCACCCCGGGACCCCGTCCGAGATGGACCCGGTGGGCCGCTCGCTGCTGCGCGAGGAGCGCCGGGCGGCGCTGGAGGCCCAGACGACCGGGCAGCCCGCGGCCGAGCCGTTGGACCACCGGCCGCTGTTCCGCGACGAGCTGCCGGTGGACGGCCCGCAGGACCCGTTCGCGCCGTACCAGCCGGCTCCCGCCGGGTATGCGGAGTCCGGACAGCCGCTCTACGACGACCGTTCCTACGGCGCCGAGGCGTTCGGCGAACCGACCGCCGCCGACACCACCGGCCAGTACGCCTACGCCCCCGAAGACACCGGTCAGTACCCCTACGCCCCCGAAGACACCGGCCAGCACGGCGGCTGGGGCGAACCCCCGGCGTACGACGGCCACTTCGGAACCGAAGCGGAATCTGACCGGAATGCAACTGCCGCTCCCGCTGATGCGTCTGAGCGCGTAACATTCGACCGTCCCGACCCCGCCGCGAGCGTGATCCACTCGCTGACCGACGCCGGTCTTCCGCGCCGCGGAGCCGACTCGCCGCACGGTCAGCCGGAATCCGCACCGGAGGCCGGCCAGAACGAGGGCTCCACCTGGCGCAGCGAGAACGACGAGCGCTGGCAGCGGGCCGGGCGACTGCGCCAGCCGTCGGCGGGCGGGGTCACCGCTTCCGGCCTCCCTCGGCGGGTGCCCAAGGCCAACTTGGTCGAAGGCACCGCGGAGCAGAGTACGCAGGGCGGCCCCCAGGTCTCCCGCGCTCCGGAGGACGTCCGCGGCAGGCTGAGCAATCTGCGCCGCGGTGTCCAGCAGGGGCGCAGCGCCGGTACCGGCACGGACCCCTCCTCGGGGGTCCCCCAGAATGACCAACAGGGCTTCGGCCCCGGCAGCACCTACGATCAGGAGCGTTAGTGTGAGCCCGATGAGCCAGGCGGCGCAGAATCTGAACTGGTTGATCACCAACTTCGTGGAGAACACCCCCGGGGTGTCCCACACGGTCGTGGTCTCCGCGGACGGTCTCCTCCTCGCGATGTCCGAAGGCTTCCCCCGTGACAGAGCGGATCAGCTGGCGGCGGTGGCCTCCGGCCTGACGTCGCTGACCTCCGGCGCGTCCCGCATCTTCGAGGGCGGGACGGTCAACCAGACCGTGGTGGAGATGGAGCGCGGCTTCCTCTTCATCATGTCCGTCTCCGACGGATCCTCGCTGGCCGTACTGGCGCACCCCGAGTGCGACATCGGCCTCGTCGGCTACGAGATGGCCCTCCTGGTCGACCGCGCGGGCAGCGTCCTGACGCCCGACCTGCGCGCAGAACTGCAGGGGAGCCTTCTCAACTAGCAGACAGGCAGTGCGTTTCCCGCCACCGCACCATAGGGTTCGGTGGCGCGACCGGCGTCAGACAGGCAAGTTGGAGGAGGAGACGTGGCAACGCCCCCGAGCGGCTACCCGTATGGATCCGGACAGCAGTCCGGCCCCCAGGGCGAGACCCATCACAACCGCTTCAACTTCCCGTCGGCGCCCAGCCGCAGGCCGCAGCGGCCCCAGCCGCCGCAGCACCCCGCTCAGCAGCAGGGCCCGTACCGCTCCCAGCCTTACGGGCCCCGGCCGACCCAGCCCTCGCCGTACGACCAGCCGCAGCCGCCGCGCATCCAGCCGGTGCAGCCGCCGCGGCCGGCGCCCGAGCCCGCCCCCATGGGCGGGATGAACAACCCCCTCGTGCGGCCGTACGCGATGACCGGAGGCCGGACCCGGCCGCGCTACCAGCTCGCCATCGAGGCGCTGGTCAGCACGACCGCCGATCCCGCGAAGCTGCAGGGCCAGCTGCCGGAGCACCAGCGCATCTGCCACCTCTGCCGCGAGATCAAATCAGTGGCCGAGATCTCGGCCCTCCTCTCCATCCCCCTCGGCGTCGCCCGGATCCTCGTCGCCGACCTGGCGGAGGCCGGACTCGTCGCCATCCATCAGCCCGGCGGGGACGAGACCGCCGGCGGACAGCCAGATGTGACACTGCTCGAAAGGGTGCTCAGTGGACTTCGCAAGCTCTAGCGGTGCAGCCCGCTCCACCACCTCGGCGAAGATCGTGGTGGCGGGCGGCTTCGGCGTGGGCAAGACCACGTTCGTCGGGGCCGTCTCAGAGATCAACCCGCTGCGCACCGAAGCCGTGATGACCTCCGCGTCGGCGGGCATCGACGACCTCACGCACGCACCGGACAAGACGACCACGACCGTGGCGATGGACTTCGGCCGGATCACCCTGGACCAGGACCTGATCCTGTACCTGTTCGGTACGCCGGGCCAGGACCGCTTCTGGTTCATGTGGGACGACCTGGTCCGCGGCGCCATCGGCGCCGTCGTCCTGGTCGACACCCGCCGCCTCGCCGACTGCTTCCCCGCCGTCGACTACTTCGAGAACAGCGGCCTGCCGTTCGTCATCGCCCTCAACGGCTTCGACGGCCACCAGCCCTACACCCCGGACGAGGTCCGCGAGGCGCTGCAGATCGGCCCGGACGCGCCGATCATCACCACCGACGCCCGCCACCGCAGCGAGGCGAAGAGCGCACTCATCACGCTCGTCGAGCACGCGCTGATGGCCCGGCTGCGGTAGCCAGCCCCACACGTCGAAAGGCCCCCGTATCCGGCGAACTGCCGGATACGGGGGCTTCTTTTCGTGCGGTGCGCCCGCCTACGGCCGTCCGACGATGTTGTCCGGGTCGTCCAGCCACACCCGCTGCCCCGTCCCGTCGACCGACAGGCCGAACCGCGACCGGTCCGGTTGCCCGAGCTCGTACCACTGGAGGAACGCCGCCCGCACCTCGTCCCAGAGGGCACGGGTGCCGAACTGCTCCACCTCGTACGTCTCCTGATCCGGTGCGTACTCCACCGCGGCCCAGGACTTCCTGTCGTCGGCGAAGAGCCACAGCGTCGCCTCCCCGCTGTCGTCGTCCGCCGCACACCACCGGTACCAGACGTCCGTGAGACGCAGACCGGTGAAGAACGCCGGCCCATCCTGGATGACGTGCTGGGGCGCGATGTCGGTGCTGCTCTTCGCCCCCTGCTCCTGGTGGTAGACGTCCCCCACCCGGCCGGCGCCCCCCGGGTGGGTGCGGTCCCACATGAAGCCCGGATAGCCGGAGAACGCCCCGCGGCCCACCCCGTCCACCACGTCCAACGTGGCGTACGAGCCGCTGAAGAAGCTGCTGCCCCACGGAGTGACGATCCGCCCGTCGGGGCACTGCTCCAACCACGCCGCCGGCACGTCGCGCATGGTGCAGGTGCAGATGACACGGTCGTACGGCGCGCCCCGGCGGTACCCGTCGCGGCCGTTCCCCAGCACGGTAGCCGGCTGGAAACCGGCCCGGCGCAGATTGTCCACAGCGCGGGACAGCACGGCCTCGTCCAGCTCGACGCTGGTCACGTTCCGCTCCCCCAACCGGTGGGAGAGCCAGGCGGCGTTGTACCCGGTGCCCGTCCCGATCTCCAGCACCCGGTGCCCCTCGTGCACATCGAGCAGCCCCAGCATCTCCAGCATGATCGAGGGCATCGAGGAGGACGACGTGAACAGGCGGAACGCCCCGTCCGGTGCGCTCTTCCCACCGTTGACCTGTGTCACGACCGGCGCGTCCGAGTAGACCGCCCGCAACCACCTCTCGGGGTCCCTGGTGACGTCGCCCTCTTCGATGACGTCGGGAATGAAGAGGGCACGATCCACCGAGGCCACGGCCTTCTGCCACTCCGGCGGCAACACCTTCTTGCCCCACAGCGTCCGGACCAGGTGCTCCTGAGTGGTCATCCCACCGTCACTTCTTCGGGGGCTCGTACGGTTTGGTCGGGCCCGGCGGCTTCTCGCGGTGCCCGTCGCTCCCTGAGGTGTCGGGCTTGCCCGAGTGGTCCCCGCCCCTTTTTCCCATGGTTCCCTCACTTCCGCCCGCACGGTGTGACCTGTCGCTCAACCCTCACCGTCGGCGAACGGCACGGACAAGGTCACAGGTGCGGCGCACGGGAGCACCCGGCGACCTCTCCTCCGCCACGCGCTCCCCCCTCCTCGACGAAGTGGTCGAACTCCCCCGCCTTGACGCCCAGGATGAACGCCTTCAGGTTGGCGGGGGTCGTGGTGAGGATGACGTCCGGGTCGTCACTCTCGCGCAGCTTGATCGTGTCGCGGTCGGGGGCGGCGACGTAGAGGCACTGGGCCGCGTTGTTGCTGAACGAAGACTTCTGCCACTCATACACGGGCACGCGTTCCTCTCAGTCGTCAACCAGGTGGTCGAACTCCCCCGCCTTGACGGCCAGGATGAACGCCTTCAGGTTGGCGGGGGTGGTCGTGAGGATGACGTCGGGGTCGTCGCTCTCGCGGAGCTTGATGGTGGAGTTGTCGGGGGCCGCGACGTAGAGGCAGTTGGCTGCCTGGCCGCTGAACGAAGACTTCTGCCAGTCGTACGTTGGCATGTGCCGTCCCTTTCAGAGTTCTCGGGCGATGCTATGGATCAGACTGCGGGACTCGTTCGGTTTCAGTGCACTCGATTCCATGCGATCCAAGATGATTCGATAGTTCGCCAATTTCGCTTCCGCGTCGACAAGTTCCTGCCCGTGATCAGTGTCGAGCTGCACGGTGTCCAGTTGTTGGAGAGCTCCGGCGATGTAGACGATGGACTGACCGGAGTTGGGCAACGCCCCTGCACCGAAGGGGATAACCAGGAGCGTGATGTCGTCGCGTTCACTCATATCCATCAGGTGCTCAAGTTGCGCACGCATGACCGCAGGGCCGCCGGCACCCAGTCTCAAGGCAGCCTCGTGGAGGATGACGGTCAACGGGTGAGGCCGTTCCCCATACAGAACCGCCTGCCGCTTGATCCGGTGCGAGACGCGGTGTTCCACCTCGGGCGGCGGGAAACGTGGCTCGCATGCGGCAAAGATCGCGCGGGCGTATTCCGTGGTTTGCAGCAATCCAGGTACCACAAGCATCGAAGCAATCCGGAACGCGATGGCATGGTGTTCGAGTTCAGCGAGATCCAACATGTGAAGCGGAAGAATCTCCCGATACTCCTCCCACCATCCGCGCGTCCTGCCGCCGGTCATTGCAGCCAGGGCCTCGATCAACTCCTGGTCCGTGCAGCTGTAGTGGTGGGCGAGCGCACGGACCCGGTCAGCGCTCACCGCATAGCGTCCGGCCTCGATGCTGCTCATCCGCGCTTGAGAGGCACCAAGGAATACCCCTGCCTCCGTGGCAGTCATGTCCGTTTGCTCACGCAGCCTGCGCAGCTCTCGACCGAGCCGCCGCTGTCGTGCCGTTGGCGGGACACCGCTTGGGGGCATGGCCTTCCCTCTCTTCTCTCGCACCACGTTGAATCATCCCCCACACGAGGGTCGTTGACCTCTATTCCACAGAATCAATGGACTACATCCCACTGGATCGCTACCTTGTGACCAAGGCCACTCTCCATCAGGGCTTCGACCCCTCACAGGAGGACTCATGGAAACCGTAGCGTCACAGGCCAACAGCCCCGAGCGCACCAGCAACCCGCACCCGGTCGGCAGCCTGCACCCCGAACTTGTCACCATGGCCGATGAGTTGGCGCCGAGGCTGTTCGCCGTCGCGCAGCAGTACCCCGTCGGGGGCGGGGAGATGGACGGGCACATCGCCGCCTGGGGGCTGGCGTACGAGGACGGGCGGGCGCAGGTGATCAGCGTCAGCGGCCGGGCGCACCTCAGCCTCAGGTCGCCGCAGAGTGCGGTGCGGTGGTTCAGGGGGCCGGCGGGAACGCAGTCCTGGCTGATCTGGCCGAAGGCGTGGCAGGGCCCCCGGGAGCGCTCCGCCTGACGCTCGGCGGGCATCGAGCGTCAGGCGGTCAGCGGTCAGCGCAGCGTGGTGCCGACGGCCGTGAGGAGCAGGGCGAGCGAGACCGCGCCGGCGTCCGGGTGGCCGTGGCCGAGGGTCCCCATGCGGGCCGCGCGACCGCGGGCGGGGGTGAGGTGGGCGGAGTCCGCGGCGCCCCGGGTGGCGGCCTCCGCGGCGGCCTGCCACGCCTTGGCCAGGCCCTCGGCGGCGCGGGCGCGCAGCTCGCGCCGGAACGGGTCGAGGGCGTCCAGCATGGTCTTCTCCCCCACCTGGGCTCCGCCGAGTTCGCCGACGGCCCGTTGGGCGGCGTCCACCGCGTCCGCGAGCAGCAGCGCGCCGGCGGCGTCCCCGGAGGCCCGGGTGAGGGCCGCGCCGGTCTCGGCGAGGAGCACGCCGTACAGCGCCCCGGAGGCGCCGCCGGAGGCGTCGGCCAGCGCCAGTCCCGCGGCGAGCAGGGCGGCGCCGGCCGACCGCGGGTCACCGGCCGGTCCCGGTTCGGCGTTGCGGGCCGCCGCGGCGGCCGCGCGCAGCCCCCGCACGATGCCGATGCCGTGGTCCCCGTCCCCGGCGACCGCGTCCAGCCGCCCCAACTCGTCCTCGTTGGCGGCGACCAGCTCCAGCGCGGCGTGCAGCGCCGTGGTCACGGGCAGCCCCCCGCCGGGGGCCACGCCGTCCCGTAGGGAGCCGGGGTGTCCGGTCGTCGCGGCGGCCGGCCGCGGCTCGCCCGCTCCCGCCGTCCGCTCGTCGTCGCCCTCCCCGGGCGTCCGCGGCAGGCGGCGGAACGCCGGGGTGTCGCACGGGGCGTCGTAGAGCGCGGCGAGTTCGTCGTCGAGGAGCATCAGCGACAGCGAGACGCCCGCCATGTCGAAGGAGGTGACGAACTCGCCGACCTCGGGCCGGAAGGGGTGCAGTCCGGCCGCCCGCAGCCGGCGGTTGACCTGCCGGTAGACCACGAACAGTTCCTCGTACTTGGTGCGGCCGAGGCCGTTGAGGAGGACCGCGACCCGGCCGCGGCCGCCGGCCGGGGGTTCGGGCAGGTCCGGGAGCAGGTTGCCGACGAGTTCGTCGGCGAGTTCGGCGGCGGTCAGGTGGCGGGTGCTGCGCAGGCCCGGTTCGCCGTGGATGCCCATGCCGAGTTCGGTGGTGCCGGCGTTGACGGTGAACAGCGGCTCGGTCGCGCCCGGGAGCGTGCAGCCGGCGAAGGCGGCGCCGAAGGTGCGGGTCAGGGCGTTGGCGCGGGAGGCGATGCGGGTGACCGCGTCCAGGTCGTCGCCGCGTTCGGCGGCCGCGCCGGCGACCTTGAAGACGAAGAAGTCGCCGGCCACGCCGCGTCGGTCGCGGGACGGGTCGATCGGTTGGCCCTCGACGGGCGGCGGCCCGCTGGCCACGTCGTCGGTGACCAGCACGGTGCGGGTCGCGGTGCCCTCGGCGGCGAGCCGGCGGGCGGCCAGGCCGAAGTGCATGACGTCGCCGGCGTAGTTGCCGCAGCTGAGCAGGACGCCGGCGCCGCCGTCCGCGGCCCGGGCGGTGCGGTAGATCTGCTCGGCGCTGGGGCTGGCGAAGACGTCGCCGATCGCGGCGGCGTCGGCCAGGCCGGGGCCGACGAGGCCGGCGAAGGCGGGGTAGTGGCCGGAGCCGCCGCCGATGACGAGTGCGACCTTGCCGGGGCGGGGCGCGTGCCGGCCGACCACTCCGTAGGCGCCCGGGACCCGGCGCACCGTGCGTGCGTAGGCGTCGGCGAGTCCTTCCAGCCAGTCCTCGCGGAAGGTCTCGGGGTGGTGTCCGAGGCCGGCGTGTTCGGTGGTCATCAGGCACACTCCTTTGTTTCTGTCCCTGTTGGATTTAACACCCAGATCACAGATACGTCACCCCTGGCGGGCGCATAAGCCCGTAACTATGTGAGAAGTGCCGCCAAGAAACCCATGCATCACACCTTGCATGTGAAGTTCACAGGATTCATGCTGCTCCCATCACACCCGCCCCACCCGCAACCGCCGGAGGCGCGCCATGGCACCACCCACTCTCCTCGACCGGATCGGCATCCCCAAGGCACTGGTCTTCGGCTATCTCGGCGTGTTGCTGTTCATGGTCGGCGACGGGGTGGAGGCCGGCTTCATCGCCCCGTTCATGGCCGACCACGGCGCCGGCACCGAGGTCCGCGCCTCGTACGTGATCACCGCCTACGGCGTCACGGTGATGCTGGCCTCCTGGCTCTCCGGCGCCCTCTCCGACCTGTGGGGCCCGCGCCGGGTGATGCAACTGGGCCTGGTCGTCTGGATCGTCTTCGACGTCCTCTACCTCACCCTCGCGCTCGGCCCCCAGAACTACCCGCTGATGCTGGTCTTCTACGGCCTGCGCGGCTTCGGCTACCCGCTCTTCGCGTTCGGCTTCCTGGTCTGGATCACCGCCACCGCGCCCGCGGCCCGGATGGGCACCGCGGTGGGCTGGTTCTACGTCGCCTTCACCGGCGGGCTGCCGACGCTCGGTTCGCTCGTCGCCGGCGTCACCAACCCCTGGTTCGGCCCCATGGGCACCCTCTGGGTCGCGCTCGGCATCATCGCCCTGGGCGGCGTCTGCTGCCTGCTCGGCCTCCGCGAGCGCACCGGCTTCGCGCGGCTCGCCCCGCCCGGCGTCAACCCCGTCCAATCGCTGCTCTCCAGCCTCTCCATCGCCTGGACGCATCCCAAGGTCGCCGTCGGCTGCGTCGTCCGCATCATCAACACCGCACCGGAGTTCGGCTTCCTGGTGTTCCTGCCCACGTTCTTCGGCAAGGAACTGGGCTTCGGGGAGGGCCGCTGGCTGACCCTGCTCGCCGTCATCTACGGCACCAACGTCTTCTGCAACCTGCTCTTCGGCGCCATCGGCGACAAAATCGGCTGGCGGCGCACGATCGCCACCTTCGGCGGCCTGGGCTGCGCCGTGACCACCCTCGCCCTGTACTTCGTCCCGCTGGCGGTCGGCCCGCACTACTGGGTCGCCCTGGGCGTCGGCATGCTCTACGGGGTCACCCTCGCCGGCTTCGTGCCCATCTCCGCCCTGGTGCCGGCGCTCGCACCCGAGAACAAGGGCGGCGCGATGGCCCTGCTCAACCTCGGTGCCGGCGGGGCGGCGTTCGTCGGGCCCGCCATCGTCAGCGTGTTCCTCGACCCGCTGGGCCCCGCCGGCGTGGTCCTCATCTTCGCCGGGCTGTACGTCGTGGCGGCGGTGCTGACGCTGTACCTCAAGCCGGCGGAGGTGCGGGTGCCGGAGTCGCCCGAGGGGGCCTCCCCCGTTGCGGTGGCGCGGAGTTGAGGGTTTCGCCGGTCCGGCGGGCCGAGGGCGGCCCGCGGCGGAACGGCACACGCCCCGGCGCGGCCCCCCACGCGCGACGGCCCCCACACCGAACGTGTGGGGGCCGTCGCGTGGTGCGCTAGCGCGGGCGCTGCGTCACCGCTGCCAGCTGGTGGCGCCGTGGAAGCCCAGCTGCCGCTCCAGGCGGCGCCAGCGGGCGGCCGTGGGACGCGGGCCGGTCGAGCCGGTCGTCGGCCGGTGCGCGGCGCGGGCCAGCAGGACGGCGGTCAGCGCGGCCAGCTCCTCCTCGCTGGCCTGGCCCTTCTCGACGCGGATGGGAGCGGCGGTGACGGCACTGGCATGGGCAGGGTTCACTGCGGTCTCGATTCTCCGTGGAGGTGAGAGGGGGAAGGACGGTCGTGGCGGGGACTACTGCGGCGGGTTGCCGTGCTTGCGGGCCGGCAGGTCCGCGTGCTTGGTGCGCAGCATCTCCAGGGCGCGGACGAGCGTGTGGCGGGTGTCCGACGGGTCGATGACGTCGTCGACCAGGCCGCGCTCGGCCGCGTAGTAGGGGTGCATCAGCTCGGACTTGTACTCCTTGACCATGCGGGTGCGCATGGCTTCGGAGTCGTCCGCCTCAGCGATCTGCTTGCGGAAGATGACGTTGGCCGCGCCCTCGGCGCCCATCACCGCGATCTCGTTGGTGGGCCAGGCGTAGGTCAGGTCCGCGCCGATGGACTGGGAGTCCATGACGATGTACGCGCCGCCGTACGCCTTGCGCAGGACGATGGAGATCCGCGGGACGGTGGCGTTGCAGTACGCGTAGAGCAGCTTCGCGCCGTGGCGGATGATGCCGCCGTGCTCCTGGTCGACGCCGGGCAGGAAGCCGGGGACGTCCAGCAGCGTGACGATCGGGATGTTGAACGCGTCGCACATCTGGACGAAGCGGGCGGCCTTCTCGGACGCCTCGATGTCCAGGACGCCGGCCAGCGACTGCGGCTGGTTGGCGATGATGCCGACCACCCGGCCGTCGAAGCGGGTCAGCGCACAGATGATGTTGGTGGCCCAGCGCTCGTGGACCTCCAGGTACTCGCCGTCGTCGACGATCTCCTCGATGACCTTGCGCATGTCGTACGGCCGGTTGCCGTCCGCCGGGACGAGGTCGAGCAGGGTCTCGCAGCTGCGGTCGGCGGGGTCCTCGCAGGCCACCGCCGGCGGGTTCTCCCGGTTGTTGGCCGGCAGCAGCGACAGCAGGTAGCGGACCTCTTCGAGGCAGGTGACCTCGTCGTCGTAGGCGAAGTGCGCGACGCCGGAGGTCTCGGCGTGCACGTCCGCGCCGCCCAGCCCGTTCTGGGTGATCTCCTCACCGGTGACCGCGCGGACCACGTCCGGGCCGGTGATGAACATCTGCGAGGTTTCCCGGACCATGAACACGAAGTCCGTCAGCGCCGGCGAGTAGGCCGCGCCGCCGGCGCACGGGCCGAGCATGACGCTTATCTGCGGGATGACGCCCGACGCCTTGGTGTTGCGCTGGAAGATGCCGCCGTAACCGGCGAGCGCGGACACGCCCTCCTGGATGCGGGCCCCGGCGCCGTCGTTCAACGAGACCAACGGGGCACCGGCCTGGATGGCCATGTCCATGATCTTGTGGATCTTGGTGGCGTGCGCCTCGCCCAGCGCACCGCCGAAGATCCGGAAGTCGTGCGCGTAGACGAAGACGGTCCGGCCGTGGACCGTGCCCCAACCCGTGATCACACCGTCCGTGTACGGCTTCTTGGCCTCCAGGCCGAAACCGGTGGCACGGTGCCGGCGCAGCGGCTCGACCTCGTTGAAGGAACCCTCGTCCAGCAGCAGGTCGATCCGCTCGCGGGCGGTGAGCTTGCCCTTGGCACGCTGCGCTTCGGTGGCTCGCTCGCTGGGGCCTCGCCGCACCTGCTCACGGATCGCGTGCAGTTCGGCGACGCGCCCGCGGGCATCGTTGGCGCCGGCGGGCACATCTTCGACAGTGGTCATGTATCGACGGTACGTGGGCGAGGGCCCGCACACCGATGTCGGTTTCGTACAACGTCGAGCGCGATTTCGTGGGCAGGCGGTACAGAACCGCGCTGCACGCGGCCCGACTACTGGGCCGTGCCGGGGTGGACGCGGTGTCCAGCGTCTGTGCGGTGCCGACAAACGCCACCCGGGTGATGGTGTGTCGTCCGCGGGTTTGCGGCGGGCCGGGCCCCTCAGCGCAGCAGCACGGTGCAGGTCAGGGTGGCGCAGCCGGTGCCGGGGGCCAGCCGCAGGTGGAGGGCGTCCTCGGCGGCCAGGACGGTGACGTCCGGGTCGTGGTGCAGGACCGCGCGGACCGGCCGGGACCAGGTGAGTGCCAGGGGGTCGCCGGTGCGGGTGGGGGCGGCGACGCACACGGTTGCGGTCCGGTCGTGTCGGCCGGGGGTGCGCCGTTCGCGGATCAGCACGCTGGCCGGGCCGTCGGCGGTGAGCGGGCCCGCGGTGCCGGCCCGCCAGAAGTTGGCGGCGGTTACGCCGAGCGGGTCCACGGCGATCGCCTGGCGGTCGGCGTCGTTGGCGAGGACGCGCAACCAGTGCCGGTCGGCGGCGCGGGCGGCGAGGGCACGGCGGGTGGCGCCCGGCATCAGCAGGTAGGCGTAGCCGGCGTCGGTGGGGTCGGTGCCGTGGTCGTGCCAGAGGGTGACGTAGCGGCGGGTGTAGGGGGTGGTGGTGGAGGTGGTGTTGATGTCGGACCAGTGGCCGGTGCGGTCCTCGCGGAGCAGGTGAAGGGGGGCACCGCCGGGGAAGACGTAGCCGCCGTGGCCGGCGAGGTGGGCCCAGTGGGCGCGCCGGCGGACGGTGCTGCGGCCGGCGGCGGTGGGCTGGGGCGTCCCGTCGACGGTGAGGGTGGCGGTGCCGTGCTCCCCCAGGTTGCGGTTGTCGACGATCGTTTCGACGGGGACGCCGTCGCGGGCGGTGATGCCGGCGCCGAGGCAGACCACGCAGTCGGCGAGGGCGAACCAGGACTTGCGGGCGGTGAGGGTGGCGGCGAGGCCGCGCAGGTCCTGGCCGACGGCGGCGTAGGTGCCGTCGGTGGTGCCGCCGACCCAACGGGCGGCGGGTTTGGGTTCGCCCCAGCCGCCGCCCTCGTTGTCGGCCAGCCGTCGGGTGGAGACGGTGGTGCCCGGGAGGCGGTAGGGGTCGACGGTGGGCCAGAAGGCGTCGGTGTACTGGTCGCCGGCCCGGCCGGCGGGCCAGTAGTAGAGCATTCCGGCGCCGGTGTGCCAGCCGCGCCGGTTCTCGCCGTTGCCGTTCTCGTAGTACGTGATGCGGTCGGAGGCCATGGCCAGGGCCGCGGTGAAGCCGGGGCGGCGGTGGACGGCGCGGTCCATGGCGGGGAAGAGGCGGTGGCCGACGGGTTCGGGGGCGGCTGGCGCGGGGCCGGCGTCGACGGCGGCGAGGCGGGCGAGGTCGGCGACGGCGTACTGCCGGTCGGTGAGCACCGGCAGGGTGCGGTCGCGGACGATCCAGCCCTTGATCATGGCGTGCCAGCGGTTCCGTTCGGCGCTGCTGGCGCCTTCGGCGAGCAGCGCGACGGCGGCGATCAGGGCGTGGCCGTGGTAGTGGTCGCTGCGCAGCACGTGGCGTTCGTCGCCGCGGAGGTGGCCGCGGCTGATGGCGCGGCCGTTGACGCTGTCCATCATCAGGCCGTCGTGGAGCAGCGGGGCGTAGGCGTGCTCGACGCTGTCGAGGACGAGCTGCCGGTGGGGGTCGGTGACCTCCCAGGCGGAGCCGCGCAGCAGGGTGAAGAGGCGGCCGAGGCCGTCGAGCAGGACGGCGCCGTAGGTGCCGGAGTAGGCGACCCAGGTGTGCTGGACGAAGGAGCCGTCGGCGTAGAGGCCGTCGCCCCGGGTGACGTACGGGAAGACCGGGGAGAGGGCGTCGCGGGCCAGGGCGATCTTGGCGGGGGCGCGGCCGAGGACCCCGCGGAGGGCGACGACGCGGCAGAGGTCGACGCGGTTGGCGCCGGTGCTGGTGCCGGTGTACGGGCCGAGGGCGCCGTCGGGGACGAAGTGGTCGACGGCGGCGAGGCAGCGGGCGCGGAGGTCGTCGCCGCTGCCGCCGGGGAGGTGTTCGTCGAGGACGGCGAGGGTGTCAAGGAGGAGTTTGGGGCTGCCGATCTGCCATTCCCACCAGTTGCCGTAGGGGGTGGTGGCGGGGTGGTAGACGGTGCGGTCGAGGTGGTCGAGGCCGGTGCGGACGGCGGTGGCGAGGTCCGGGTCGCCGGTGCGGCCGGTACCGGGTTGGGCGTGTGCGCGGGCCATGGTGGCGAGCCGGTCGTAGCTGCGGGTGATGCCGGAGGGCGGGTCGTAGGGGCTGTCGGGCCACAGGGAGCCGGCGGCGGGGGCCAGGGTGCGCTGGTAGCGGGTGGCCAGGTCGCCGGTCTCCTGAAGGGCGGTGGCGTAGGGGGCGGCGCCCGGGTCGTAGCCGGTGCCGAGGGCGAGGTCGCACCAGCGGCGGCGGAGGGTGGCGAAGGGGTCGTCGGGGGCGGCGCCGGTGGTGCGGGCGGCGGCCGCGGCGGGGGTGCGGCCGGCCGGTGCGCCCAGGGCGAGTGCCGCGGCGCTCGCGCCGGAGGCGGTGAGGAAGCCCCGGCGCGACCAGGGGGGCGGGGCGGCTGCGGGCGACATGGTCGCTCCTCTCCGTGGCGTCAACTGGGCCGTGGCGCTGCGCACTTGGGAGTTCCCGATGGTCTAGCACGGGGGCGCGCGGGGCGGCAATGACCGCGCCGGGGTGCGACCGCGACACCCGTTCGGAGGAACCCCGGAAGGAAAGGTTGAAAATTGAACGAGATCCCGCTACCGTGAATCTCGTTGAACGTTAAACCAAGTCGGCGATGGGGTCGGCCACGGCACGTTCGACGACCGGCGGCACGCGCCGCCCGCTCCCTCCCCCGCTCCGTCCCCGAGGAGAACCCCATGTCGCTGTTCCGCAAGCGCCCTGCCGCCCCCGCCGCCGCCCCCGCGGCTGCCGCCGTCCTGGACGTGGACCCCGCACTGGCCGCCCTGACCGGCGACTACACCATCGACCCGGCCCACAGCAGCATCGGCTTCACCGTCCGGCACGCGATGGTCACCAACGTCCGCGGCTCCTTCGGCGAGCACGAGGGCGTACTGAAGCTGGACGGCGGCAACCCGGCCGCGTCCACCGCGCGCCTCGACGTCAAGATCGCCAGCATCGACACCGGCATCGGCGACCGCGACGGGCACCTCAAGAGCCCCGACTTCTTCGACGCCGAGCAGTTCCCGCTGATGTCCTTCCGCTCCAGCGCCGTCGAGCAGCTGGACGGCGAGACGTACCGCATCACCGGCGACCTGACGATCAAGGACGTCACCCGCCCGCTCGCCATCGACCTGGAATTCAACGGCGCGGCCACCGACGTCTACGGCGCCCAGCGCGTCGGCTTCGAGGGCAGCGCCGAGATCCTGCGCTCCGAGTGGGGCCTGACCTGGAACGCGGCACTGGAGACCGGCGGCGTGATGGTCAGCGACAAGGTCAAGCTGACGTTCGACATCTCGGCGGTGAAGGCGGGGTGAAGGGGGGGTGGGAGGGGTGGGCTCGGGCCGCTTTCCTGGCAGGGCCCCTCCCTCTCCCCAACCGGCGGAGCCCCCACGAGCCCCCACCCCCACGGCAAGGCCCCTCCCCCACCTCCACCGCGCATGCGGCGAACGTAGTCCTCCGTGACGTCCCTCGCCGGCGCCTGTGGACAACCGTGGCGCGCGGCGAGGGGTGCGGTCACGCCTGGGGCTCGACCCCGGCTCGCAGCAGCCCGTAGGCGTAGGCGTCGTCCAGTGCCTGCCAGGACGCCGCGATGACGTTCTCGGCGACGCCGACCGTGGACCATTCGCCGCGGCCGTCGCTGGTGGAGACCAGGACCCGGGTGATCGAGCCGGTGCCCAGGGCGCCCTCCAGGATGCGGACCTTGTAGTCCACCAGCTCCATGCTGGCCAGTTGCGGGTAGATCCGTTCCAGGGCCACCCGCAGCGCCCGGTCCAGCGCGTTGACCGGGCCGTTGCCCTCCGCGGTGGCCACGATCCGCTCGCCCTTGGCCCAGAGCTTCACGGTCGCCTCGTTGGCGTGGGTGCCGTCGGGGCGGTCCTCGACGATCGCGCGCCAGGACTCGACGGTGAAGTAGCGCAGCGACTTGCCGCTCACCTCCTCGCGGAGCAGCAGCTCGAACGAGGCGTCCGCGGCCTCGTAGGTGTAGCCCGCGAGTTCCCGTTCCTTGACGCGCGCGACGACCCGGCCGACCAGTTCCCGGTCGTCGCTCAGGTCGATCCCGAGTTCCTTGCCCTTGAGTTCGATGGAGGCGCGGCCGGCCATGTCGGAGACCAGCATCCGCATGGTGTTGCCGACCAGGGCGGGGTCGATGTGCTGGTAGAGGTCCGGGTCCACCTTGATCGCGGAGGCGTGCAGTCCGGCTTTGTGGGCGAACGCGGAGACCCCGACGTAGGGCTGGTGGGTGGACGGGGTGAGGTTGACGACCTCGGCGATGGCGTGCGAGATCCGGGTGGTCTCGGTGAGCTTGCCGGGCGGCAGCACCTGTCGGCCGTACTTCAGCTCCAGGGCGGCGACGACGGGGAAGAGGTTGGAGTTGCCGACCCGTTCGCCGTAGCCGTTGGCGGTGCACTGGACGTGGGTGGCGCCGGCGTCGACCGCGGCGAGGGTGTTGGCGACGGCGCAGCCGGTGTCGTCCTGGGCGTGGATGCCGAGTCGGGCGCCGGTGTCGGCGAGGACGGTGCGGACGACCGCGGTCACCTGTGCCGGGAGCATCCCGCCGTTGGTGTCGCAGAGGACCACGACGTCGGCGCCGGCGTCGCTGGCGGTGCGCACGACCTGCTTGGCGTAGGCCGGGTCCAGGGCGTAGCCGTCGAAGAAGTGCTCGCAGTCGAGGAAGACCCGGCGGCCGTGGGAGCGCAGGTGCGCGACGGTGTCGCGGACCATGGCGAGGTTCTCCTCGGGCGTGGTGCGCAGCGCCAGTTCGACGTGGCCGAGGTGGGACTTGGCGACGAGGGTGATGACCGGGGCCTGGGAGTCCAGCAGTGCGGCGACCTGGGGGTCGTCCTCGACCCGGGTGCCGGCTTTGCGGGTGGCGCCGAAGGCGACGAGTTGGGCGTGCTGGAGGTCGAGTTCGGCGCGGGCGCGCTGGAAGAACTCGGTGTCCCGCGGGTTGGCGCCCGGCCAGCCGCCCTCGATGAAGCCGACGCCGTAGTCGTCCAGGTGCCGGGCGAGGGTCAGCTTGTCGGCGACGGTCAGGTTGATGCCCTCGCGCTGTGCGCCGTCGCGCAGCGTGGTGTCGAAAACGTGGAAGTCGTCGGAGACGGCGGCTTCGGGTGCGTCCGTCATGCTGGTCTGGCTCCTGTCGGGTCTCGGTCTACCGGAATGCCCGGTTCCACCGTCCCTCCATGATCCCTCGCGCTGCGCTCCCGGCGTCGGGTGGGTCCGGGAAACGAAAAGACCCCTCGCGGGTGCGAGAGGTCTGCGCGCGGGTCTGGGACGACGATGGCCGCTGCGTACGGGGGTCGTACGGGCGGTCACTGCGGACCGGCGCGCCTGCTGCCAATAATCATGGCGAACGTGAGCACGGGGGCAGTCTGGCACACGACCGCCCCCGTCATCCGGTCCGTCTCAGGATGCGAGCACGCGGTCCGTGGTGCCGTCTGCGGTGCCCTTGCCGAGCCGTTGCAGGTCGATGGTGCGGGTCTCCCGCATGGTCAGGTAGACGATCAGGGAGACCGCCGCGCAGCCGGAGACGTACCAGTAGAAGCCGGATTCGATGCCGCCGTTCTTGAACCAGAGGGCGACGTACTCGGCGGTGCCGCCGAAGAGCGCGTTGGCGATGGCGTACGGGAGGGCGACGCCCAGGGCGCGGATGCCGGTGGGGAAGAGTTCGGCCTTCACGCAGGCGTTGATCGAGGTGTAGCCGGTGACCACGACCAGGGCCAGCATGGACAGGCCGAGCGCCGGCCAGAAGGAGCCGGCGTGCTTGAGCAGCGTCATGATCGGCACGGTGAGGAAGGTCGAGCCGATCGCGAAGGTGATGAGCAGCGGGCGGCGGCCGATCCGGTCCGAGAGCCGGCCGGCCAGCGGTTGGAGGCACATGAAGAGGAACAGTGCGCAGAAGCTGACCAGGGAGGCGGTCGGCTTGGACAGGCCGGCGGTGCCCGAGAGGTACTTGGTGAGGTAGGTGGTGTACGTGTAGTAGGCGACGGTGCCGCCCATGGTGAGGGCGATGACGAGGAACGCCTCGCGCTTGTGGGCCCACAGGGCCTTCATGGTGCCGCGGTCGGGGTCGGTCTGGGCGTGGTCGTCGTCGGCGTAGACGTCGGTCTCCAGCATGTTGCGGCGCAGGTAGAAGACGATGCCCGCGCCGAGTGCGCCGACGATGAAGGGGATGCGCCAGGCCCAGCTGTGCAGTGCCTCTTCGGACATGCTGCGTTGCAGGATGATCTGCAGGCCGAGGCCCACCAGTTGGCCGGCGGTCATCGAGACGTACTGGAAGCTGGAGGCGAAGCCGCGGCGGTCGGGGGCGGACGCCTCGGTGAGGTAGGTGGCGCTGGCGGCGTACTCGCCGCCGACGGAGAGGCCCTGGAGCATGCGGGCCACGAGGAGCACGGCGATGCCGCCGTAGCCGGCGACCGCGTAGGTCGGGGCGACGGCGATGAGGACGGCCGAGGCGGACATCAGGCTCACGGTCAGGGTGAGTGCGGCCTTGCGGCCCCGGCGGTCACCGATCCGGCCGAGCAGCCAGCCGCCGACCGGGCGCATGAAGAAGCCGACGGCGAAGATCCCCATGGTGTTCATGAGGTTGGCGGTGTCGTTCCCCTTGGGGAAGAACGCGTCGGCGAAGTACACCGCGAAGCTGGCGTAGACGAACCAGTCGAACCACTCGACCATGTTGCCGGCCGAGCCGACCCAGATCTTCTTCCATTGCTCTCGTCCCATAGCCGATCACGGTCGCGGAGAGCGGCCCGCTCGGCAAGGGTCGGGGCGGCAACGATCGCGCCTACTTGCGTGCGTTGTGGTCATAGGCGCGGGGCGTCGGCGGGGGGCCGGCCGGGGCGGTCAGTCCTTCGGCGGGGCGAGTCCTTCGTCGAGGAACTGGCGGACCTCGCGGCCCACCTGGGCGCGGTCGGTGCCGGGGAGGCCGACGACGAGGTGGGTGCCGAAGCCGTCGAGGAGGGCGCGGGTGCGGGTGGCGAAGCGTTCGGCGTCGACGGACCGGAACTCGCCCTTGGAGGCGCCCTCGACGAGGAGGGCGACCAGGTCGCGGTGCCAGGCGAGTTCCAGGTCGAGTTGGCGTTCGCGGGTCTCGTCGTCGGCGTTTTGGGAGCGGACCCAGACCTCCAGCCACAGCGTCCAGCGGGGGTCGCGGTGGCCTACGGGGAGGTAGAGGTCGACGAGGGTGTCCAGGCGCTCGCGGACGGGGCCGCGGCGGGCGAGGGCGGCCCGGCGTTCGGCGCCGAGCTGCTCCTCGCTCCATTGGAGGGTCTGGAGCAGTAGTTCGTCCTTGGTGCCGAAGTAGTAGAGGATGTGGCCGCTGCTCATGCCGACCTCGCGGCCCAGTCCCGCCATGGTGAGCCGGTCCAGTCCCTCGGCGGCGATGGTGGCCATCGCCGCGGCCAGCACCTGCTCGCGCGGCTGGCTGAGCCGCCGCCGGGGACGGCGTACGGGACCGGACACGGGGACCTCCTGGGTCGGGACGGGGTGGGTGCCGAGGCGCCTCAGACCTTCGGCTGCTGCTGGGTGATGCAGTGGATGCCGCCACCCGCTGCGAAGATCGTACGGGCGTCCACCAGGGTGACGGTGCGGCCGGGGAACAGCCGGCGGAAGAGGGCGGCTGCTTCCTCGTCGCGCGGGTCGTCGAAGGCGCACAGGACGATGCCGTCGTTGCACTGCAGGTGGTTGATGTAGGAGTAGTCGACGAGTTCGCCGTCCTCCTCGATGACGGTGGGGGCCGGGACCTCCACCACTTCGAGCTGGCGGCCCCGGGCGTCGGTGGCCGTGCGCAGTGTCTTGACGATCTCGTTGCAGATCGCGTGGTCGGGGTGGTCGGGGTTGGGCTGGGTGTGGACCATCACCACGCCGGGGCGGGCGAAGGCGGCGACGATGTCGACGTGGCCGCGGGTGCCGAACTGGCCGTAGTCGGCGTACAGGCCGCGGGGCAGCCAGATGGCCTTGGTGGTGCCGAGGTGGGCGTGGATCTCGGCCTCGACCTCTTCCTTGGTGCGGCCGGGGTTGCGGCCCGGGTCGAGCTGCACGGTGTCGGTGAGGAGCACGGTGCCCTCGCCGTCGACGTGGATGCCGCCGCCTTCGTTGACGAGCGAGGTGGCGTAGCGGCGGGCGCCGGCGAGGTCGGCGACCTGTTCGGCTATCTTCGCGTCGCGGTCCCAGGCGGCCCATTCCTGGGCGCCCCAGCCGTTGAACACCCAGTCGACGGCGGCCAGTTCGCCGTGGTCGTTGGTGAGGAAGGTGGGGCCGATGTCGCGCATCCAGGCGTCGTCGAGGGGGCGTTCGACCAGGTCGACGTCGTCGCCGAGGAGGGCGCGGGCGCCGTCCAGTTGGCCGGGGCCGGCGACCACGGTGACGGGTTCGTACTGCCCAACGGCGCGGGCGACGGCGGCCCAGGCGGTGCGGGCCTCGGCGAGGGTGTCGCCGCCTTCGGTGCCGAAGGTGAAGTTGGGGCCGGGCCAGGCCATCCAGGTGCGCTCGTGCGGGGCCCACTCGGGGGGCATGCGGAAGCCGTCGGCGGCGGGCGTGTTCATACGGGGTCCTCGGTCCTCGGGTGGTGCGCGCGGGGGTCGCGGAGCGGAAGGGGGTGGGTGGGGCCGCCTGCCGGTGCGCCTGTAACGGTGTTACGGGGCGGGTGGTCCGGCGGCTCCGGGCGTCGTCGGGGGTGTCTCGTCGGTGCCCGCCGGGCTGCGGCGGGCTCGTCAGAGGAAGTAGAGCCTGGACAGGGAGACGGTGTCGGCGGGTTCGGAGCGCATGGGGTCGCCGTCGAGGGTGACCAGTCCGCTGCGTTCGTCGACTTGGACGTCGCCGACCCGGGCGTTGTGGATGAGGTTGCGGGGGCCGATGCCGCGGGTGCCGCGGACCGCGACGCGGCGTCGGCGGGTGGGCATCGCATCGCCGCCCTGCTCGACGGCGGCGCCGGCGACGAAGGCCACCGAGATCTCCGCCGGCGTCGCCCCGTGCGCCCCGAACTGCGGCCCCAACACCAGCGGCTCGCACGTGTCGGTGGCGGCATTGGGGTCACCGGTCACGCCGTAGGCGGGGAACCCGGACTTCAACACCAACTGCGGCTTCGCGCCGAAGAACTGCGGCTTCCACAACACCACGTCCGCCATCTTGCCGACCTCGATCGACCCGATCTCGTGCGACAGGCCATGCGCGATGGCGGGGTTGATGGTCAGCTTGGCGATGTAGCGCAGGACGCGGGCGTTGTCGTCGTGCACGCCGTCGCCGTCCATCGGGCCCAACTCGGCCTTCATCTTCCCGGCCATCGCGAACGTCCGCCGCACCGTCTCACCGGCCCGACCCATCCCCTGCGCGTCGGAGGAGGTGATGCCGATCGCCCCGAGGTCGTGCAGCACGTCCTCCGCACCCATCGTGCCGGCCCTGATCCGGTCCCGGGCCATCGCCGCGTCACCGGGCAGATCCGTCTTCAGGTCGTGCACGGACACGATCATGCCGTAGTGCTCGGCGACCGCGTCCCGCCCGAACGGCAACGTGGGATTGGTCGAGGAGCCGATCACGTTCGCCACCCCGGCCATCTTCAACACGTTCGGCACGTGCCCACCGCCACACCCCTCGATGTGGAAGGCGTGAATGGTCCGCCCGTCCAACACCCGCAGGGTGTCCTCCACCGTCAGGCACTCGTTCAGACCGTCACTGTGCAGCGCGACCTGTACGTCGTACTCCTCGGCCACCCGCAGCGCCGTGTCCAGCGCCCGGGCGTGCGCACCCATGTCCTCGTGCACCTTGAACCCCAGCGCACCTCCCTCGGCCAACGCCTCCACCAACGGCGCCTCGCCCGAGGACGAACCACGCCCCAGGAAACCGATGTTGACCGGCCAGGCATCGAAGGCGTTGAACGCATGCCGCAACGCCCAAGGCGAGTTCACCCCCACCCCCCAGACCGGGCCGAACTCCTGACCGATGATCGTGGTCACCCCGGAGGCCAGCGAAGCCTCCATCACCCGCGGCGACAGCAGGTGCACGTGGGTGTCCACCGCACCGGCGGTGGCGATCATGCCCTCGCCGGAGACGATCGACGTCCCGGTGCCCACCACGACGTCGACCCCGTCCAGGGTGTCGGGATTCCCGGCCCGCCCGATCGCGTGAATACGACCCTCGCGGATGCCGATGGACGTCTTGCGGATGCCCTGGACCGCATCGATGACCAGGACGTTGCTGATCACCACGTCGCACGTCTCGCGCAGCGACGCGGCCTTCAGGTGCATCCCGTCGCGGGCGGTCTTGCCGAAACCCGCCAGGAACTCCTCACCCGGCTTCTGCGAGTCGGACTCGACGCGGACGACCAGCCCGGAATCGCCCAGGACCACGCGGTCACCGGCGCGCGGACCGTGCACCGACGCGTACTCGTGAGGATCGATGCCCGGGCTCATGCCTGCTCCTCCGCTCCCAGGTAGCCACACGCCGCGGCCCGCCGCAGCGCCTCGCTCTTCGCGCCCGGCGCATCGAGCGGCCCGTCGACCAGACCCGCGAACCCGATCGCGATCCGCTCCCCGCCGATCGGCACCAGCCCCACCTGCGCCGCACCACCGGGGTCGAACCGCACCGACGAACCCGCCGGCACGCACAACCGCATGCCGTAGGCGGCGGCCCGGTCGAACTCCAGCCGCGGGTTGGCCTCGAAGAAGTGGAAGTGCGAGGTCACGCTGATCGGCACGACCGCCGTGTTGCGGACGGTGAGCACCGCCGCGGGTTGGGCCTCCGGGTCGGCCGGGCCGGGCAGCACGGCGCCGGGCGCGAGCGTCGCCGCCGCACCGTCGGTCGGTGCGGCGGGTTCGGCGCCGATCGGGTCGGTGACCACCGCGAGCCGGGAGCCGTCGTCGAAGACCGCTTCCACGTGCACCTCGGTGACGATGTCGGCCACCCCGGGCAGGACGTCCTCGGGGCCCAGCGCGCTGCGGGCCGCCTCGATGGCCTGAGCGAGGCGGCGCCCGTCCCGCGCCGCCTCGCAGACTGTGTCCGCGATCAACGCGGTCGCCTCGGGGACGTTGAGTTTCAGGCCGCGGGCCCGGCGCGCCCGCGCCAGTTCGGCCGCACCGAACAGCAGCAGCCGGTCGCGTTCCGTGGGGGTGAGCCGCATCCTGTCCCTTCCTCCCGCTCGAATTGAGCATCACTCTAACTCGGAACCAGTCATTCCGAAAGCATTGACCCAGGCGCCATCTGTGCTTCATATTGAGCGTCGCTCTAGAACATGGCTTGAACTGATCGTTTTTAGAGCATCACTCAAATGATCTCGCAGTAGCGAGCACGCGCTTCGTAGGCACCGCCGAACGAAGCCCTTGTCCACCGACGGAGCACCGCGCCCAGCACCGCTTCTCACATCTGTTCCGGCCTCTCAGGGGAGCCCTCATGCCGATAGAACAACGCGGAGTCGACACGATCCCGGACGAGGAGCGCACCAGTAGCCCTCGCGACCTCGTCTCCATCCTGCTCGGCTCGAACCTCGCACTCGGCGTTGTGATCTTCGGCTGGCTACCCGTCTCCTTCGGCCTCGACTTCTGGGGCTCGGTCAGCTCCCTGGCGGCCGGCACCCTGGTCGGCGCGCTGCTGACCGCACCGCTCGCGCTGGTCTCGCTGCGCAGCGCGACCAACCTCTCCACCAGCAGCGGCGCCTTCTTCGGCGTCCGCGGCCGCCTCATCGGCTCGGTGATCGGCCTGCTGCTCTCGCTCGGTTACACCGCGCTGACCCTCTGGGTCGGCGGGGACGCCATGGTCGGCTGTCTGCACCGCCTCATCGGCCTGCCGGCCGACGGGGCGGCGTACACGATCGTCTACGCGGTGCTGGCCGCCGCCACCGCCATCGGCGCGGTCTACGGCTACAAGGTGCTGCTGCGGCTGAGCAAGGTGCTCTCGATCGGCCTGACGATCCTGCTGGCGATCGGCGTCTTCGCCCTCTCGCACCACTTCAGCACCGGATCGATCCCCGGCGTCCACTACGCGCTGGGCGGCTACTGGCAGACCTGGCTGCTCGCCGCGGTCTCCGCCGGCCTGAGCGGCCCGATCGCCTTCATCACCCTGCTCGGCGACTACAGCCGCTACATCTCCCCCCGCCGGCACCGCTCCAAGGCGGTCTTCGGCGCCACCTACCTGGGCCTGGTGCTCGGCCTGCTGGTGCCGCAGCTGTTCGGGACGTTCAGCGCGCTCGCGGTCGGCGCCGGCTCCGACTACGCCGGGCCGCTGGTCGCCGGCGCGCCCCTGTGGTACCTGGTCTTCCTGCTGCTCAACGCCTCCGCCGGCTCGGCCGGCAACTCCGGCCTGATGCTCTACAGCATGGGCCTGGACCTGGACGCGATCCTGCCGCGCGCCACCCGCACCCAGGCCACCTACGTCGTCGCCGCGCTCTCCACCGCGCTCGTCTACGTCGGCCACTTCCTGTGGGACGCGCAGAACGCGATGACCGCCTTCGTGCTGCTGATGACCGCCATCGGCACCCCGTGGGCGGTCATCACCGTGATCGGGTTCGTCCGCTGCCGCGGCGTCTACGACCCGGACTCGCTCCAGGTCTACAACCGCGGCACGCTCGGCGGCGTGTACTGGTTCAAGGCCGGCTGGAACGTCCAGGCCACCGTCGCCTGGGCGCTGGGCTCCGCGGTCGGCCTGCTGGCCGTGGGCTCCCCCTACGAGGGGCCGCTGCTGAAGTACACCGGCGGGATCGACATGAGCTTCCTGCTGGCCGCCGCCACCGCCGCGGTCGTCTACCTGCTGCTGGTCGCCCGGCAGCCGCGCCCGGTCCCGCCGCTGCGCGCGGCGGCGGCCACCGTGCCGTCCCCCGCCGCCGCGGAGACGCCCACCAAGGTCGGCTGACCGCCTCCCGCGGCGCGCGGCGCATCGACGAAGGCCGCCCCGGCACGGTGCCGGGGCGGCCTCGGTGTGCGTACGGACCAGGGGCCCACGCGTCAGCCGATGCGGTGCATCCAGCCGTGGTCGTCGGCGGTCACCCCGCGCTGGATGTCCAGCAGCGCCTCGCGCAGCTTCAGCGTGACCTTGCCCGGCTCGCCGCCGGACTGGGTCCACTCGACGCCCTCGCGCTTGACCGTGCCGACCGGCGTGATCACCGCGGCGGTGCCGCAGGCGAACACCTCGGTGAGCGTGCCGTTGGCGGAGTCGTTCTGCCACTGGTCGATGGAGACCCGCCCCTCCTCCGACGCGAAGCCCAGGTCGCGGGCGACGGAGAGCAGGGAGTCGCGGGTGACGCCGGCGAGCAGCGAACCGGTCAGCTTCGGGGTGACGATCACCGGCTTCTCGTTGTCCGCGGCGCCGTAGACGAAGTAGAGGTTCATCCCGCCGAGCTCCTCGACCCAGGTGTGCTCCACCGCGTCGAGGTAGGCGACCTGGTCGCAGCCGCGCGCCGCGGCCTCGGCCTGGGCGAGCAGCGACGCGGCGTAGTTGCCGCCGGTCTTGGCGTCGCCCATGCCGCCGGGGACGGCCCGCACCCGGTCCTCGGACAGCCAGATGGAGACCGGCTTGACGCCGCCGGGGAAGTACGCGCCGGCCGGCGAGGCGATCACGACGAAGAGGTACTCGCTGGCGGGCTTGACGCCCAGCCCCACCTCCGTGGCGATCATGAAGGGGCGCAGGTACAGGGACTCCTCGCCGCCGTGCGCCGGCACCCAGTCCTTGTCCTGCCGGACCAGCAGGTCGCAGGCCTCGATGAAGGTCTCGACCGGCAGCTCGGGCATGGCCAGCCGGCGGGCGGACGCCTGGAAGCGGCGGGCGTTGGCGTCCGGGCGGAAGGTGGCGACGCTGCCGTCGGGCTGGCGGTACGCCTTCAGGCCCTCGAAGATCTCCTGCGCGTAGTGCAGGACGTTGGTCGCCGGGTCGAGGGAGAGCGGCCCGTAGGGCACGAGCTGCCCGTCGTGCCAGCCGCGGCCCTCGGTCCACTTGATCGTCACCATGTGGTCGGTGAAGTGGCGGCCGAAGCCCGGGGCGGCCAGGATCTGCTCCCGCTCCGCCGCGGGCAGCGGGTGCGAGGAGGGCTTGAGCTCGATCGTCGGCGTCGTCATGTATGCGTGTCCTTCACTGCGGTGGTCCGATACCTGGGGGCGCTCCCCACCAGCGTGCGCTGGGGAGGGTCGCCGGCCCAGCCCTCCGGCCGGGGGTCGGGGAGGTTGGCCGCTCGCGGCACCGGTGCGGTGGGGAGCGGCCGCGCGCACTGTGGGTAGTCGGTCGTACCGGTCGTTACTGGGACGTCCAACTTTCCCGCCGCACGGCGGGCCCTCGTCCGATTATCGCTCGTGGGTGTCCGCCGTCGGAACCGGTGTGCGCGGCCCGCGTCAGATGGTGGCATCCGACCCGCCGGTGGTCCGGGCCGGGTCAATGCGAACAGCGCCGGACCGTGGACCGGCCCGGCGCTGTGGGTGCTGCTGGTGCGTCGGGCGTCAGCCCGCTACGCGTGCGGCGATCGCGTCGCCGATCGCGTCGGTGGTGCGGGCCGCACCGTCCCGGGCCTCCAGGTCGGTGGCCACCTCCGCCTCGATGCGGGCGGCCTGCTCCTCGAAGCCGAGGTGGCGCAGCAGCAGCGCGACGGAGAGGATCGTGGCGGTCGGGTCGGCCTTGCCGGTGCCCGCGATGTCCGGTGCGGAGCCGTGCACCGGCTCGAACATCGACGGGAAGGCGCCGGTGGGGTTGATGTTCCCGGAGGCGGCCAGGCCGATGCCGCCGGTGACGGCCGCGGCGAGGTCGGTGAGGATGTCGCCGAAGAGGTTGTCGGTGACGATCACGTCGAACCGCTCGGGCTGGGTGACCAGGAAGATCGTCGCCGCGTCGACGTGCAGGTAGTCGGTGGTGACGTCGGGGTACTCCTGGCCGACCCGGTCGAAGATGTTCTTCCACATGTGGCCGGCGTAGACCAGGACGTTGTTCTTGTGGACCAGCGTCAGCTTCTTGCGCGGCCGGGCGTTGGCCCGCTCGTAGGCGTCGCGGACGACCCGCTCCACGCCGTAGGCGGTGTTCACGCTGACCTCGGTGGCGACCTCGGCCGGGGTGCCGGTGCGCAGGCTGCCGCCGTTGCCGGTGTACGGGCCCTCGGTGCCCTCGCGGACGACGACGAAGTCGATGTCGGGGCGGCCGGCGAGCGGGGTCGCGGTGTTCGGGAACAGCTTCGAGGGGCGCAGGTTGACGAAGTGGTCGAAGGCGAAGCGGAGTTTGAGCAGCAGCCCGCGCTCCAGGACGCCGGACGGCACCGTCGGGTCGCCGATCGCGCCGAGCAGGATCGCGTCATGCTGCTTGAGCGCCTCCAGCTCCGCGTCCGGCAGGGTCTCGCCGGTCCGGTGCCAGCGCTTGGCCCCGAGGTCGTATTCCTTGGTTTCCAGCTTGACGTCCTGCGGGAGGACCGCGGTGAGGACCTTCAGGCCCTGCGCCACGACTTCCTGGCCGATACCGTCACCGGGGATCACTGCGAGGCGAATGCTGCGAGACATGCCTGGACCCTACTCTCCGTCCCAGTGATTGACACGTGACGTCCGACATGCGGACAGCGTTGCCCGGCGCACGAGCAGCGGCCATCCCGCGTTCACCCCGGCGCCGCACGACCGTCTGCCGGCGCTGCGAGATTCGGCCACATGACTGCACTTCCCCGGGGGGAGCGCCCGCTGCCCTCGCACACCCCCCGCGTCGGCATACCGGAGCAGCTCGCGGCCCGGATGACCATGCCCGAGCAACACGAGTACCTGCGCACCAAGCTGACCCGCCGGGGGCTGCTGCGCAGTTCCGCGGTGACCGCCGGCATGGTCGCCGGGGGCGGCCTGCTCGCAGCGCCGGCCGCGCAGGCCGCCGGGCCGGTGCTGCTGTCCGCGCCCGCCACCACCGCCGTCGACGGCCACCTGGTGGCCCCGTTCGGCCGCCACCTCGCCTTCGGCGCGGACCCGCGGAGCCAGATGCGCATCGGCTGGCAGGTGCCGTTCGCGGTCCGGCGGCCGTACCTGCGGGTCGGCCTCACGCCGTGGGACCTGGGCCGCAAGGTGCCGGCCGAGGTGCGCCACCTGCACACCCCGGCGCTGTCCGCCAAGCTGCCGGCGGTCGACCAGTTCTACCTGCACGCCGCGCTCGACGGCCTGCGCCCGGGGACCACGTACTACTACGGGGTCGGCCACGACGGCTTCGACCCGGCCGAGGTGCGCCACTTCTCCACCGTCGGCACCTTCCGCACCGCGCCGGCGCGCGCCGAGAAGTTCGTCTTCACTGCCTTCGGCGACCAGGGCGTCAGCTACCACGCCCTCGCCAACGACCAGTTGATCCTGGGCCAGAACCCGTCGTTCCACCTGCACGCGGGCGACATCTGCTACGCCGACCCGGACGGCCAGGGGTCCGAGCACGACACCTACGACGCCCGCGCCTGGGACCAGTTCCTCGCCCAGACGGAGACGGTCGCGAAGTCGGTGCCGTGGATGGTGACCACCGGCAACCACGACATGGAGGCGTGGTACTCGCCCAACGGCTACGGCGGCCAGTCCGCCCGCTGGTCGCTGCCGACCAACGGCCCGGACCCGGAGCGGGCGCCCGGCATCTACTCGTTCACCTACGGCAACGTCGCCGTCGTCGCCCTGGACGCCAACGACGTCTCCCACGAGATCCCGGCGAACGCGGGCTACACGCAGGGCCGGCAGACCCGCTGGCTGGACCGCCGGCTCGGCGAGCTGCGGGCCACCGCCGGCATCGACTTCGTGGTGGTCTTCTTCCACCACTGCGCGTTCTCCACCACCAACTCGCACGCCTCCGAGGGCGGGGTCCGCGAGGCATGGCTGCCGCTCTTCGAGAAGCACCAGGTGGACCTGGTGGTCAACGGCCACAACCACGTCTACGAGCGCACCGACGCCATCAAGGGCGGCCGGGTCGCCAAGCGGGTCCCGATCGGGGAGACCGTGGACGCCGCGCACGACGGCATCGTCTACGTGACGGCCGGCGGGGCCGGGAAGTCGCTCTACGACTTCCCCGTGCCGGACAGCTACGAGGGCCACGTCAAGGACCTGGACCACGTGGACACCTACCACTGGGTCAAGGGCCAGGGGAAGACCAAGGAGAGCGTCGAGTGGTCCCGGGTCCGCTACACCGGCTACTCGTTCATCGCCGTCGAGGTCACCCCGGGCGCCCGTCCCACGATGGCGGTCACCGCCCTCGCCGAGTCGGGTGAGCGCGTCGACCACTTCGAGGTGACCCGCTCCCGCCGCCGGGGCTGACCGCCCGCACGACCGCGCCAGGGGCGCCCGGGACCACGGTCCCGGGCGCCCTTTGCGTGCGGGTGCGCGGTGGGCGCTGCTCAGTGACCGGTGGAGCCGCCGTTGTCCCGGCGGTCCAGCGCGCGCTGGAGGGCGGCCGCGGCGTTGCGGCGGTCGGCGTCGTTGGTCTGACGGGAGGAGTGACGGGTCCTGCGGACGGTGGTGTCGGCCATGATGCGCGTCTCCAATGCCAATGCCCCGAGAGCGAAAGCTGGGGTGCGTCGAAGAAGAGGGGTGGGGTGGTGCGAGTGGCCGCAAGGGCGGGGGCCGCGGCGCCGCAGGGGTCACCTGCGCGGGCGCACCGGGGCCGCATCCGCATTCGCTGGTGGAGCGATACGTTCGGCTCCTACAAAGCTAGGACAGCCCGGCCGTGATGTCTGCACAATTACTTGGGCTTCCTACTATTTGAGACGGCGATCATGAACGGGCCGGCTCCGGGCGCGTCCGACTCCCCCCACGGCCGCGGCCCGGCACCCCTGGAAGGGGCACCGGGCCGCGGGCGGGCAGGAGGGCGTCAGCCCATGTGCGGGTAGCGGTAGTCGGTCGGCGGGACCAGCGTCTCCTTGATGGAGCGGGTGGAGGTCCAGCGCATCAGGTTCTGCTTGGCGCCGGCCTTGTCGTTGGTGCCGGAGGCGCGACCGCCGCCGAACGGCTGCTGGCCGACCACGGCACCGGTGGGCTTGTCGTTGATGTAGAAGTTGCCGGCCGCGAAGCGCAGCCTCTCGCAGGTGGCGGCGGCGGCCGCGCGGTCCTGGGCGATCACGGCGCCGGTCAGGCCGTAGGCCGAGGCGGACTCCATCTGGTCGAGCATGGCCTCGTAGCCGCCCTCGGTGGAGTCGTCGTAGACGTGGACGCCGAGGATCGGGCCGAAGTACTCGTCCTTGAAGATCTCGTTCTCCGGGTCGGTGGAGACCAGGACCGTCGGGCGGACGAAGTAGCCCACGCCGTCGTCGTAGGTGCCGCCGGCGACGACCTCGACGGTCGGGTCGGCCTTGGCGCGGTCGATCGCCGCCTTGTTCTTGGCGAACGAGCGCTCGTCGATGACGGCGCCCATGAAGTGCGCCAGGTCGGTGACGTCGCCCATGGTCAGGGCGTCAACCTCGGCGGCGAACTCCTCCTTGAAGCCGGCGTTCCACAGGGACGCCGGGACGTAGGCGCGGGAGGCCGCGGAGCACTTCTGGCCCTGGAACTCGAAGGCGCCGCGGGTCATGGCGGTCTTCAGCACGGCCCGGTCCGCCGACGGGTGGGCGACGATGAAGTCCTTGCCGCCGGTCTCGCCGACCAGGCGCGGGTACGTCTTGTACTTCTCGATGTTGGTGCCGACGGTCTTCCACAGGTACTGGAAGGTCTTCGTCGAACCGGTGAAGTGGATGCCCGCCAGCTCGGGGTGGGTCAGGGCCACCTCGGAGACGTCCTTGCCGTCGCCGGTGACGAGGTTGATGACGCCGGGCGGCAGGCCGGCCTCCTCCAGCAGGCGCATCAGCAGCACCGCGGCGAAGGTCTGCGTGGGGGACGGCTTCCAGACCACCACGTTGCCCATGAGGGCCGGGGCGGTGGGGAGGTTGCCGGCGATCGCGGTGAAGTTGAACGGCGTGATCGCGTAGACGAAGCCCTCGAGGGGGCGGTGGTCCGAGCGGTTCCAGACGCCCGGCGAGTTCACCGGGGGCTGCTCGGCGAGGATCTGGCGCGCGAAGTGGACGTTGAAGCGCCAGAAGTCGACCAGCTCGCAGGGCGTGTCGATCTCGGCCTGCTGGGCGGTCTTGGACTGGCCGAGCATGGTGGCGGCGGCCAACGTCTCGCGCCAGGGGCCGGCCAGCAGGTCGGCGGCCTTGAGGATGATCGCGGCCCGGTCGTCGAAGGACATCGCGCGCCAGGCGGGGGCGGCGGCCAGCGCGGCGTCGACCGCGTCCCGGCCGTCCTGGACGGTGGCGTTGGCGTACGTGCCCAGGCGGGCGGAGTGGTGGTGCGGCTGTACGACGTCGAAGCGTTCGCCGCCGCCCATCCGCCGCGCGCCGCCGATGGTCATCGGCAGCTCGATGGGGTTGCCGGCCAGCTCCTTGAGCTTGGCCTCCAGGCGGAAGCGCTCCGGGCTGCCCGGGGCGTAGCTGTGCACCGGCTCGTTCACCGGCACGGGGACCTGGGTCACAGCGTCCATGGTGGCCGTGTCTCCTTACGCTTGCGATCGTCGGTTCGCGATCGTTTCCGTTGTCGTACGTCGGTGTACGTCGGTCGTGCCGAGGCCGCTGCCACGGCGGGTGGCCGGGGGGACCGGCGGTAGGTGTGCCGTCCCGGTACGTTCCCCCGTCCCCCAGGATCCACCCATACGGTCCCAAAAGAACCGTAAAGGCGGCTCGCGGGTCGGCCGGGGTCGCCCCCGGCCGCAGGTCTGGGGAGGTCCTCAGCCGCGGGTGGCCAGGGACCGCAGGAAGAACGCGAGGTTGGCCGGGCGCTCGGCGAGGCGGCGCATGAAGTAGCCGTACCAGTCGGTTCCGTAGGGGATGTAGACCCGCATCCGGTGGCCCTCCTCCACCAGCCGCTGCTGCTCCGCCTCGCGGATGCCGAACAGCATCTGGAACTCGAAGTCTGCGGGCTTGCGGCCGTTGCGGTGCGCCAGCTCCTGGGCGATGGCGACCATCCGCGGGTCGTGCGAACCGACCATCGGGTAGCCCTGCCCGGCCATCAGGATCTTCAGGCAGCGCACGTAGGCCCGGTCGACCTCCTGCTTGTCCTGGAAGGCGACCGTCGCGGGCTCCTTGTACGCGCCCTTGACCAGCCGCACCCGGGAGCCTTCGCCGGACAGTGCGCGGCAGTCGTCCTCGGTGCGGAAGAGGTAGGACTGGAGCACCGCGCCCGTCTGGGGGAAGCGCTCGCGCAGCGCGCCGAGGATGGCGAGGGTGGAGTCCACGGTGGTGTGGTCCTCCATGTCCAGCGTCACGGTGGTGCCGGCTTCGGCGGCGGCTTCGACCACCGGAGTGACGTTGCGCAGGGCGAGGTCGTGCCCGCCGGACAGCGCCTGCCCGAAGGCGGAGAGCTTGACCGACATCTCGGCCTTGGCGCCGAGCCCCAATTCCTTGAGGGCGCCGGCGAGCTGGAGGTAGGCGTCGCGGTTGCGCAGCGCCTCCGCCGGATCGGTGATGTCCTCGCCGAGGTGGTCGAGGGTGACCTCCATGCCGCGGGCGGCCAGCTGCCGCACGGCCGCCATCGACTCGTCCAATCGCTCGCCCGCGACGAACCGCTCGACCACGGGGCGGGTGACCGGAGCGGCCGCGACGACGCGGCGGATGCTGTCGCTGCGCGCGGCGGCGAGGAGCACGGGACCCAGCATGGGGCACCTCCACGATTCAGGATGACAAATGCCGGGGCGGACGCCGATCGGGCGGTCGCGGCGGCAAGATGAGCCACCTGAAATTTAAGGATCTCGCCACTTTCCGGCCATCGACAGCTGTCACGCCTTCGTGGCCGGCATCTCAGACAGATGTATGAGAATGGGAGGCAGGTGACGGCAGCGACAGGAGAGGGGTCGGGCGGCGGTGCGCGGGGACTACCAACAGTTGGTGGACGAGATCTCGGCGGCGCTCGGGGCGCCGGCGACGCTGGAGGACCGGGACTTCGGACTCATCGCGTTCGGCGCGCACGAGAGCGAGGACGACGAGGTCATGGACCCGGTGCGGACCCGTTCGATCCTCCAGCGGCGGTCCTCGGCGGCGGTGCGCGCGTGGTTCGAGGCGTTCGGCATCGCCCGCGCCACGTCCCCGCTGCGGATTCCCCCGGATCCGGCGGCCGGGGTCTTCAAAGGCCGGATCTGTCTCCCCGTACGACACCGCGGGGTGGTGCACGGGTACGTGTGGCTGTTGGACGACGGCCATCTGACCGACCTGGAGCTGGGCGGCCCGAGCGCCCCGCCCGACCCCCGGATGGCCCAGGCGATGGAGACCGCCGCGCGGATCGGCGCCCTGCTGGCCGACGAGTCCCGGGCCGGCTCCGAACTCGCCGAGGTGTTGCGGGAGTTGCTGACCTCGCGGGCCGCCGGCCGGGCCGCCGCGGCGGCCGCACTGCGGGACGCCCTGCGGGACACCCTGCGCTTCGCCCCCGGCACCCCGCTCACCCTGGTGGCGGTCCTGCCCTGGGACGCCGCCGCCACCGACACCGCTCCGCTGCCCAGCCTGCCCGGGCTGCTCGCGGCCTGCCCGCTGCCCACCGCCGCCGCCGGGCCGCCGGACGGCGCGGACCGCCCGGACGCCCCCGCCGGGGCCGACTCCGGCGCCGCCGGCCCCGCCCGGACCGAGCCCGCACTGGCCGCGCTCGTCCGACTGCGCCAGACGGGGTCGCTGACGCCCGCCCACACGGCCGCCGAGCACCTGCTGCGTTCCCCGCGGGCGAGTGGCGCCCCGACGCCGGCCGGGCGGGCGGGGGCCCGCCCGGCCCGGGCCGCGGCCGGGATCGGGCTCGCCACCCGGGAGCTGCCCGACCTGGCGACCTCCTGGCGGCAGGCCCTGGACGCGGCCCGCGCGGCCCGCGCCGAACCCCGGCTCGGCCCCGTCGCCGCCTGGCACACCCTCGGCGCCTACCGCATGCTGACCGCCCTCCCGGCCACCCCGACCGACCCGGCGGTCGGCCCCCTGCTGGCCCCCGCGCACGCCGAACTCGCCCGGACCGCCGAGGCGTTCTTGGACTGCGCGGGGCAGGCCGGCCGCACCGCACAGCAGTTGGGCATCCACCGCCAGACGCTCTACTACCGCCTGGGCCGGGTCGAGAAGCTGACCGGCCTCGACCTGGACGAGGGCGCGGACCGGCTGCTGCTCCACATGGCGCTGAAGGCGGCGCGGCTCTGACCCCGCCCGGCCCTCCGGTCAGTCGGCCGGCGGCGGCACGGGCTGGTCTCGCCCGGCCGGCGCCGGGGGCGCGCCGCAGACCCCCGCCTCGGCCACGTCGACGGGGAGCGCCGGAGCCGGCAACCAGTCGCCGTTGACGTCGAACGCCAACGGGCGCCGGCCGTCCGGTGTGCCGGACATCGCGGGCAGGGAGCCGTCGGTCCGTCCGGTGCGGCCGAGCGCCGTCGTCCCGCAGGACGGCTCGACGACATCGGGGGATTTCTCCCGTCGTCGACGGCTCGGGGCGCGGCCGGGTGACCGCAAGGGCGTCGAAGTCCGTTGCGGGAGTCGAGCGTTGGCGAGGGTCCGCGGCGGCGCCGCCGGATGCCCCGGAGTGCCCCGGGACGCCACTTGTTGTCCATGAAGCCGTTGTCCACAGGACCTGTTGCCGGTCGCTACCGGCAAGTAGCGTGTCGGCCGACCGAGGGCCCCCGCTGCCGGGACGGCCCGCCGGGCACTGCTGCCTGCCGCCATGCACCGCCGCCCCAGGGGGATTTGATGACCGGGATGAACCGCCGCCAGTTCGTGTCGAGAATGTCCGCCGCGGCGGCGGGCGCCGCCCTGTGGACGGCGACCTCCTACGACCAGGCGCTGGCCGTCACCGCGGCCCGGGCCGTGCGCACCAGAGGCACCACGCTGGAGCAGGCCGCCCGCCCGGTGGGCACCGGCGCGTACAAGCGGCTTGCGGCCGGGCCCGGTTGGCCGCTGGTGGTGCGCGGCGACCTGGCCGGTGCGGGCGCGGGCCGGGACGACCGGCGCACCGGGCTCGCCTCGTTCGTGCAGTTCACCGACCTGCACCTGGCGGACGTCGAATCGCCCGTGCGGTTCGAGTACCTGGCGCGGTTCAACGACAGCGCGTACCGCCCGCAGGAGGCACTGACCGTGCGCGGCGCCTCGTCACTGGTCGAGCGGGTCAACGCGGTGCGCCGGGGCCCGTACACCGACCTGCCGTTCGGCTCGGTGATGGCCACCGGCGACAACACCGACAACCACGAGCAGATCGAGCTCGACTGGTACCTGACGGTGATGAGCGGCGGCCGGATCACCCCCAGCAGCGGCGACCCCCGGCGCTACGAAGGCGTGCAGAACTCCGGCAACGCGGCGTACTGGAATGCGGAGTCCACGCTCCAGGACGCCTACAAGGCCAAGGGACTGCCACAGATACCGGGCTTCCTGACCGGCGCGACCCGCCCGTTCACCGCACCCGGCCTGTCCGTGCCCTGGTACACCACGGTCGGCAACCACGACGACAGCATCGAGGGCACCCTGCCCGACCTCGGGCTGCTGGGCGAGCTGTACACCGGCGACCGGAAGCTGGAGGGCTGCGACGACGCCGCGGCGGCCCGGCTCGCGGACGCGCTCAAGCACGACCCGGCGCACGCCGCGACGCTGCTCGGTGCGTTGCTGGCCGGGGGCGGCGCGATCCGCAAGGTCACGCCGGACGAGCGGCGCCGCCCGTTCACCCCGGCCGAGTTCGCCAAGGCCCATCTGGACCCGGCGTACACCGGCGCGGGCCCGGTGGGCCACGGCTTCACCTCCGACGCGGCGGCCAGCGGTCGCCTCTACTACTCCTTCCCGCTCGCCGAGGGCGTCCTGGGCATCAGCCTGGACACCACCAACCGGGCGGGCTGGGCGGACGGTTCGATGGGCACCGCCCAGCTGCGCTGGCTGGAGTCGGTCCTCCAGGAGCACAGCAGCCGCTGGTACGACGCCGACGGCCGTACGGTGCGCGGCAGCGGCGGCGGCGGCGACACGCTGGTCGTCCTCTTCAGCCACCACACCAGCACCAGCATGGGCAATCTGCTCCCGGACCCCTACCACCCCTTCGAGGCGCGGCACGACGGCAAGGCCCTGGTCGACCTGCTCCAGCGCTACCCGAACGTGGTCGCCTGGGTGAACGGCCACACCCACGAGAACCGCATCACCCCGCACGGCCACACGGTGCCGGAGCGCGCCTTCTGGGAGATCAACACCGCCTCGCACGTCGACTATCCGCAGCACGCCCGGATCATCGAGCTGGCCGACAACGGCGACGGCACGCTGTCCCTGTTCACCACGCTCATCGAGTCCGCGGCCCCGTACACCACCGACGTCACGGACACCTCCGACGCCGGACTGGCCGCCCTCTACCGCGAGCTGTCCTACAACGACCCGTACGCCACCCCGGACGCCAAGCTCGGCGCCCCCGCCGACCACAACACCGAGCTGCTGCTCACCCGTCCCGGGAAGTGAGGCGAGGGACCCGGGCACCGGCCCGGGTCCGCCCCGCTCCGGCTCAGCGCGGCCGGTCCGTCCCCGGTCCGCCGCGCTCGTCCCGGCGGCGCCACGGCCGCTCGTCGTCGGCCGTCCCCTTCCGCCCGGGGCGGCCGCCGGTCTCGTCGGCCTCGGTGTCGAACTCCAGCTGTTCCCCGGACCGCGCGGTGTCATGGGGGTCCTCGGCACCCCGGGACACCGCCATCGGACGGGCGTCGTTGCGGGTCCGGGCGTCGGTGAGCTTGTTGCGCTCGCCGTCGGCCCGGGTGCGGTGCTGCCCGGTGGGCTCCGCGGGCGCCCGGCCCGGCTGCCCCGCCCCCTCCCCCACCGGCCCCCGCGTGCCGGCCGCGCCGGGCGCCCCGGCGGTGTCCCCCATCCCCCGCGTTCCGCTCGTTCCCATGGGTTCGGTGCCGGTCGGTTCCGTCGCCCCCGGCCGGATCAGCCCGTAGTGGCGGTAGAGCCGCTCCTCCTCGGACGGATCGAGATGGCCTTCGGCGTCGATCCGCGGTGCCTGCTTGATCGTCGACTTGGTGTGCGGGACGTGCAGTTCCTCACCGGTGCGCCGGGCGCCGGCCAGCGGCACGAAGGTCTCCTTCATCCCGAACAACCCGGTCCGCACGGTGATCCACTCGGGCTCGTTGGTGGCGTCGTCCCGGTACACCTGCTGGACGAGGCCCACCTTCGCGCCCTCCGCGTCCACCACGTGCAGCCCGGTCAGGCTCTGCGGCGTGCCACCCAGGGGTGCGTTCATGACGTCCTGCCTCCTTCCGCGCGCACCCGCTCCGCGGCACGCGCACTTCCCATTGCGCGCCGCGAACGTCGCCCCAGCGACCCGGCGGCACCGACGACACCGGGCCCCGGCAGCCACGCGACGGAACTGGCGGGCCGCCCACCACCGACCCCATTAGCCCGTTCGAGTGAATCGTTGAACCGTTGAGGGACCAGCCGTCGCACGCACCCAGAGCCGGGACGTCCCCACCGGCCCCGACGGCCACGGGCCCGGCCCCCGCCGAAGCGGGGACCGGGCCCGTTGACCTGCGAGAACCGGTGACTCAGTGGGTGAGGTTCACCGCGCGCACCGAGGTCGCGCCGATCTCCTCGGAGATCTCGGCCAGCACGTTCGCCGGGATGGTGTCGTCGACCGTGAGCACGACCAGCGCCTCACCGCCGACGTCGGCGCGGGCGACCTGCATGCCGCCGATGTTGATGCCCGCCTCGCCCAGGATCCGGCCGACGGTGCCGACGACGCCGGGGCGGTCGGTGTAGCGCAGGAACGCCATGTGGTCGGCGAGCGCCAGGTCGATGGAGTGGTCACCGACCGCCACGACCTTCTGGACGTTCTTGTGCCCGGCGAGGGTGCCGGAGATCGACACCTCCTCGCCGCCCGCGAGGGTGCCGCGCACGGTGACCACGTTGCGGTGCTCGGGCGACTCGCTGCTGGTGGTCAGCCGCACCTCGACGCCGCGCTCCTGCGCGAACAGCGGGGCGTTGACGTAGGACACCGTCTCCGCCACGACGTCCTCGAAGACGCCCTTGAGCGCGGAGAGTTCGAGCACCTTGACGTCGTGCTGGGTGATCTCGCCGTACACCTCGACGTCGAGGCGCATGGCGACCTCGCCGGCCAGCGCGGTGAAGATCCGGCCCAGCCGCTCGGCCAGCGGCAGCCCGGGCTTGACGTCCTCGGCGATCACACCGCCCTGGACGTTGACCGCGTCCGGCACCAGCTCGCCGGCGAGCGCCAGCCGCACCGACTTGGCGACCGCGATGCCGGCCTTCTCCTGCGCCTCACCCGTCGAGGCGCCCAGGTGCGGGGTGCACACGACCTGGTCGTAGGCGAAGAGCGGCGAGTCGGTGCAGGGCTCGACGGCGTACACGTCGAGGCCGGCGCCGGCCACCCGGCCGTCCTTGAGCGCGCTGGCCAGGGCCTCCTCGTCGACGATCCCGCCGCGCGCGGCGTTGACGATCCGCACGCTCGGCTTGACCTTGTGCAGCGCCTCGTCGCCGATCAGGCCGAGGGTCTCGGGGGTCTTGGGGAGGTGGACGGTGATGAAGTCCGCCACCTCCAGCAGCTCGTCCAGCGTCAGCAGCTTGACGCCCATCTGGGCGGCGCGGGCCGGCTGCACGTACGGGTCGTAGGCCACCACCTTCATGCCGAAGGCGGACATCCGCTGCGCGACCAGGACGCCGATCCGCCCCAGTCCGACCACGCCGAGGGTCTTCTCGCTGAGCTCGACGCCGGTGTACTTGCTGCGCTTCCACTCGCCGTTCTTCAGCGCGGTGTTGGCCTGCGGGATGTTGCGCGCGGTGGCGACCAGCAGACCGCAGGCCAGCTCGGCGGCGGTGACGATGTTGGAGGTCGGGGCGTTGACGACCATCACGCCGGCCTTGGTGGCGGCGGAGACGTCGACGTTGTCCAGGCCCACCCCGGCCCGGGCGACGACCTTCAGCTTCTTGGCGGCGGCGATCGCCTCGGCGTCGATCTTCGTCGCGCTGCGCACGAGGACGGCGTCGACGTCGGCGATGGCGGGCAGCAGCTCGGCGCGGTCGGCGCCGTTGCAGTGCCGGATCTCGAAGTCCGGGCCGAGGGCGTCGACGGTGGCCGGCGACAGTTCCTCGGCGATCAGTACAACGGGTTTACCCGAGTTGGCAGTGCTCACGTGGTCTTCAGTCCTCATCTAGTCCGCTGCGGGTGCCTCCCACGCCCTTGAAGGCAGTGGGGGAGGACGGCCGTCCCGACGGCCGAAGGCGGTGTAGGGGAAAGCCGCGTGGAAGACGCACGACGCTGTGAGCCTGACGCGCTTGTGTCGAGCAGTGTAGTGGCGGGGCCCGGCGCGGTCTGTGCCGAAGCGTAAGGATCACCCATGCGTGGTTCTACGCGGTGGACAAGGTGGTGCGGCGGCGCGCGTGAACGCGGCGCCGCCGCATGCGGACAGGGGGCCGCGAGCGGTGCCGCGACCCCCTGTCCCGAGGCTTACGCCTCGTCGTCCACCCAGCTCATCAGCTTGCGCAGCTTCTTGCCCGTGGTCTCCAGCAGGTGGTCCTCGTCGGCCTTCTTGTACTCGTTGTACTTCGGCAGGCCGGCGTTGTACTCCGCCATCCAGTTGTTGGCGAAGGTGCCGTCCTGGATCTCGGCGAGCACCTTCTTCATCTCGGCCTTGGTGGCGTCGGTGATGATCCGCGGGCCGGTGACGTAGTCGCCCCACTCGGCGGTCTCGGAGACCGACCAGCGCATCTTCTCCAGGCCGCCCTCGTACATGAGGTCCACGATCAGCTTCAGCTCGTGGAGGCACTCGAAGTAGGCGATCTCGGGCTGGTAGCCCGCCTCGACCAGGGTCTCGAAGCCGGCCTTGACCAGCGCCGAGGCGCCGCCGCAGAGCACCGCCTGCTCACCGAACAGGTCGGTCTCGGTCTCCTCGGTGAAGGTGGTCTTGATGACGCCGGCACGGGTGCCGCCGATGCCCTTGGCGTAGGAGAGCGCCAGCTCGAACGCCTTGCCGGAGGCGTCCTGCTCGACGGCCGCGATGCACGGCACGCCGCGGCCCTCTTCGTACTGACGGCGGACCAGGTGGCCCGGGCCCTTGGGGGCGACCATGCAGACGTCCACGCCGGCCGGGGCCTTGATGAAGCCGAAGCGGATGTTCAGGCCGTGGCCGAAGAACAGCGCGTCGCCGTCCTTCAGCTGGTCCTTGATGGACTCCTCGTAGACCTTGGCCTGGATCGGGTCCGGCACCAGGATCATGATGACGTCGGCCTCGGCGGCCGCCTCGGCGGGGGTCACCACGCGCAGGCCCTGCTCCTCGGCCTTCGCCTTGGACTTGGAGCCCTCGTGCAGACCGACGCGCACGTCGACGCCCGAGTCGCGCAGGGACAGCGCGTGGGCGTGACCCTGGCTCCCGTAGCCGATGACCGCCACCTTGCGGTTCTGGATGATGGACAGGTCGGCATCGTCGTCGTAGAACAGCTCGGCCACTTCGGGTATCTCCTTGGATCTAGCGGGGTGCCCACACACTATGTCGGGCAGGGTGGGGAAAGTCGGGGGGTCTCGCCATACGGTCCGAACGGACCGCGGGAATCAGGCCGTACGGTCCAGCGCGCGCAGCGAGCGGTCGGTGATGGAGCGGGCGCCACGGCCTATGGCGATGGTGCCGGACTGCACCAGTTCCTTGATGCCGAACGGCTCCAGCATCCGCAGCATGGCCTCCAGCTTGTCGCTGGACCCGGTGGCCTCGATCGTGACCGCGTCCGGCGAGACGTCGACGGTCTTGGCGCGGAAGAGCTGGACGATCTCGACGACCTGCGAGCGGGTCTCGTTGTCGGCGCGGACCTTCACCAGGACCAGTTCGCGCTGGATGGCCGAGCCGGGCTCCAACTCGACGATCTTCAGGACGTTGACGAGCTTGTTGAGCTGCTTGGTGACCTGCTCCAGCGGCAGCGACTCCACGCTCACCACGATGGTGATGCGGGAGATGTCGGGGTGCTCGGTCACCCCGACCGCGAGCGAGTCGATGTTGAAGCCGCGGCGGGAGAACAGCGCGGCGATCCGGGCGAGGATGCCGGGGGTGTTCTCCACCAGGACGGAGAGCGTGTGCTTGGACATGTCGTCTTCTCTCTTCTTCCGTGCGTCCGGTTCGTCCTGGCTCAGTCGTCTTCGCCGTCGCCGAAGTCGGGACGGACGCCCCGGGCGGCCATGACCTCGTCGTTGGAGGTGCCGGCGGCGACCATCGGCCACACCTGGGCGTCCTCGTGGACGATGAAGTCGACGACGACCGGGCGGTCGTTGATCGCGTTGGCCTTGGCGATGACCGCGTCCAGCTCGGCCGGGTCCTCGCAGCGCATCGCGACGCAGCCCATGGCCTCGGACAGCTTCACGAAGTCCGGGACGCGGGTGCCCCGGGCCGCCGGGTCGATGTCCTCGGGACCGCTGTGCAGCACGGTGTTGGAGTACCGCTGGTTGTAGAAGAGGGTCTGCCACTGGCGGACCATGCCCAGCGCGCCGTTGTTGATGATGGCGACCTTGATCGGGATGTTGTTGAGCGCGCAGGTGACCAGTTCCTGATTGGTCATCTGGAAGCAGCCGTCGCCGTCGATCGCCCAGACCGTGCGGTCCGGCTGGCCGGCCTTGGCGCCCATCGCGGCGGGCACGGCGTAGCCCATGGTGCCGGCGCCGCCGGAGTTCAGCCAGGTGGCGGGCTGCTCGTAGTCGATGAAGTGGGCGGCCCACATCTGGTGCTGGCCGACGCCCGCGGCGAAGATCGTGTCGGCCGGGGCGAGCTTGCCGATCCGCTCGATGACCTGCTGCGGGGAGAGGCTGCCGTCGTCCGGCAGGTCGTAGCCCAGCGGATAGGTCTCGCGCCAGCGGTTGAGGTCCTTCCACCAGGCGCTGTAGTCGCCCTTGTGGCCGGCCTCGTGCTCGGCCTGGACCGCGACGATCAGGTCGGCGATGACCTCGCGCGCGTCACCGACGATCGGCACGTCCGCGACGCGGTTCTTGCCGATCTCCGCCGGGTCGATGTCGGCGTGCACGACCTTGGCGTACGGGGCGAACGAGTCCAGCTTGCCGGTGACCCGGTCGTCGAAGCGGGCGCCGAGGGTGATCAGCAGGTCCGCCTTCTGCAGCGCGGCGACGGCGGTGACCGCGCCGTGCATGCCGGGCATGCCCAGGTGCTGCGGGTGGCTGTCGGGGAAGGCGCCCAGGGCCATCAGCGTGGTGGTGACGGGTGCACCGGTCAGCTCGGCGAGCACCTTCAGCTCCGCGGTGGCACCGGCCTTCAGGACGCCGCCGCCGACGTAGAGCACCGGGCGCTTGGACTCGGCGATCAGCCGGGCCGCCTCGCGGATCTGCTTGGCGTGCGGCTTGGTGACGGGCCGGTAGCCGGGCAGTTCGGTGTGCGGCGGCCAGACGAAGGTGGTCTGCGCCTGGAGGGCGTCCTTGGCGATGTCGACCAGGACCGGGCCCGGGCGACCGGTGGACGCGACGTGGAACGCCTCGGCGATCGTCTTGGGGATGTCGGCCGGGTCGGTGACCAGCCAGTTGTGCTTGGTGATCGGCATGGTGATGCCGCAGATGTCCGCCTCCTGGAAGGCGTCCGTGCCGATCGACTTCGAGGCCACCTGGCCGGTGATCGCGACCAGCGGGACGGAGTCCATGTGCGCGTCGGCGATCGGGGTGACCAGGTTGGTGGCGCCCGGTCCGGACGTCGCCATGCAGACCCCGACCTTGCCGGTGGCCTGGGCGTATCCGGTGGCGGCGTGTCCCGCGCCCTGCTCGTGCCGCACCAGCACGTGCCGGACCTTCGAGGAGTCCATCATCGGGTCGTAGGCCGGAAGGATCGCACCGCCGGGAATGCCGAACACGGTGTCGGCCCCGACCTCCTCCAGCGAACGGATGAGGGACTGCGCACCCGTGACGTGCTCGACGGTCGCGGGCTGGTGCGATCCGCCGGAGTTACGGGCCCGCGGCTGCGGATGGTGGGCCCCGGTGGCCTGCTCGGTCATCTGCGTCTCTTCTCGAAGCTGAGGGTTTTGACGGGATTTGTGAGGTTGCGATGCAACAAAAAACCCCTCGTGCCGTGAGGCAAGCGAGGGGAGCGCGCCGGTGCGGTCAGCTGGGTTCGTCAGGGGCCCAGCTTCAGCCGACGCGCTTTCCAAGTACGAGAATTCGGGTGCGCATGGCACTGACCCTCCCCCTCTGGCGCACCGAGTGTCAAGTGGGTGGGACGGAGGTCTCACTATTTGGGCGCAACGGGGGACGCTCCTGTCTCGCCGGCCCCGGCCCCGGCACTCCGCCGGGCCGGACGGCTGCCACTGAGCACCACGGCCCGCCCCTGACCGGTCAGGTCCGGCACCGGGTAACTGCCGCGGGTCAGCGCCCGGCGGAGCCGGGACTCGTCCAGCGGCCCGGAGAAGGCCAGGCCCATGCCGTGCGTGCACCCCATGGAGCGCAGGGCCAGCACCTGTTCGGGCAGGTCGACGCCCTCGGCCACCGCGTGCATGCCGAGGTCGGAGGTGATCCGCAGCAACCCCGCGGTGATCTTGTGGAGCCGGGCGGACTCCACCACCCCGTCGATCAGCCCGCGGTCCAGCCGCAGGACGTCGATGGGGAGCCGGCGCAGGGCGCTCATCGCGGCGTCCCCGCTGCCGAAGCCGTCCAGCGCGATGCGGACCCCCAGACGGCGCAGCGCGACCAGTCGGCGCTCCAGATCGTCCAGCGGGATCCGCGGGTCGCTTTCGGACAGTTCCAGGACGAGCGCGTCCGAGGGGAGGCCGTGCCGGGCGAGCAGCGCCTCGATGGCCTTCGGCGTCAGCGCGCGGTCCAACAGGCGACGGGCGGAGAGCCGGACCGCCACCGGGACCTGGTGGCCGGCGCGGTGCCGCACGGCGGCCTGTTCCACGGCCTCCTCCAGCTGCCACCGGCCGAGTTCGGCGGCGCGCTCGCCGCCCTCGTCGGTGAGCCGCCCACGGTCGCCGACCCGGAGGAACTCGGCCGGGGTGAACAGGATGCCCTCGGCGGACCGCCAGCGGGCGTGCGCGGCCACCGCGGTGATCCGGCCGCTGGCCAGGTCGACCACCGGCTGGTGCAACAGGGTGAACTCGCCGTCCTGGAGGGCGGTGCGCAGCTTGCTGGCGAGTTCGGCGCGGTGCGCGACCTCGTCCTGCATCTGCGGCGCGTAGAGCTCGACCCGGCCCTTGCCGGCCTGCTTGGCGCGGTACATCGCGAGGTCGGCGTTGCGCAGCAGGCCCGCCGGGCTGATGCCCGGTTCGGCGAAGGCGACGCCGATGCTGGCCGCGACCCGGACGTCCCGGCCGTCGATGCGATACGGCTCGGAGAGCCGCAGCCGCAGCCGGTCGGCGATCTCCAGGATGCGGAACTCCCGGGCGGCGTGGTCCCGGGTGCCGTCACCGGTGATGAGCGCGGCGAACTCGTCGCCGCCGAGCCGGGCCGCTATGTCGCCGGCGCGCACCGACTCCGCCAGCCGACGGGCCGCCTGGATCAGTAGTTCGTCGCCCGCCTGGTGTCCGATGGTGTCGTTGACCTGCTTGAAGCCGTCGAGGTCGATGTAGAGCACGGCGGTGTCGTGGTCGGTGGCTCGGCGGCCGGTGACGGCCTTGGTGACGCGCTCGGTGAACAGCGCGCGGTTGGGCAGGTCGGTGAGCGTGTCGTGGGAGGCGTTGTGCTGGAGCTGGGCCTGGAGCCGGACGCGCTCGGTGACGTCGCGGGAGTTGAAGATCAGGCCGCCGTGGTGGCGGTTGACCGTGGATTCGACGTTCAGCCAGCCGTTGCCGCCGGCGCGCTGTCCGCCGGCCCGGAAGCGGCACTCGATCCGGGTGGTCGGCTCGATCTCCGGTGCGGCGGCGAGGAAGCGCCGGACCTCGTGGACGACCCGGCCCAGGTCCTCCGGGTGGATCAGCGAGGCCAGCTCGGAGCCGACCAGTTCCTCGGCGTCGCGGCCGTAGACCCCGGCGGCGGCGGGGCTGACGTAGCGCAGCACCCCGGTCGGCGCGGCGATCATGATGACGTCGCTGGAGCCCTGCACCAGGGAGCGGAAGTGGTTCTCCTTCTGCGCCAACTCCTGGGTGAGGGTGATGTTGTCGAGCAGCATGATGCCCTGTCGGACGACGAGGGCCAGGACCACCGTGCACCCGGTGAAGAGCACCACGCGGTCGATGCGCCGCCCGTCCAGGACGTTGGTGAGGATGCCCAGGGTGCAGACGGCGGCGGCGAGGTACGGGGTCAGGGCGGCCAGCGAGCCCGCGATGGGGCGGCTGCCGGACGGCTGCGGCCGGCGCGCCGCGAGCCGGGCCTCTTCGGCGGCGGCCTCCGCGCCGGTCCGGCGGCCCACCCAGGGGGCGTAGGCGAAGAGCATCGAGCCGGCGAACCAGCCGGCGTCCAGGATCTGGCCGGAGCGGTAGTGGTCGTGCAGCAGCGGGGAGCTGAACAGCGCGTCGCACAGCACCGTCGTCGCGAGCGCGGCGATCGCGGTGTTGATCGCGGAGCGGTGCACGGAGGAGCGCCGGAAGTGCAGCGCCAGGACCATGCTCACCAGCACGATGTCCAGCAGCGGGTAGGCCAGCGAGAGGGCGCTCTGGGCGACCGTGCGGCCCTGGAAGTGCGCGGTGTGCGCGAGCGCGAGGCTCCAGGACAGGGTCAGCAGCGACCCGGCGATCAGCCAGGCGTCGAGCCCGAGGCAGACCCAACCGGCCCTGGTCACCGGTCGTTTGGCGAGCACCAGCAGGCCGACGATGGCCGGCGGCGCGAACAGCAGGAAGCAGAAGTCGGCCATGGACGGGCTGGGGACCTCGGCGGCCTGGACGACTTCGTACCAGCCCCAGACGCCGTTGCCGAGGCCGGCCATCCCGGAGGAGATGGCGAACAGGACCCAGGCCGGGCGGAAGGGGGTGGCGTACTTGCGGGCGTACAGGCCGCAGGAGACGGCCGCGACGAGGGCCGCGAAGCTGAGTCCGAAGTCCCCCATGATCGCGGCGGCCCGGGGCGAGCCCCAGCCCATCGTGGAGCCCACGGCGTAACCCCCGCAGACGACGGCCAGCGCGACCTGCGGCACCGGGCTCGGGGCACCTGAGGTCTGCGCGGGCGAGCGCGAGAGCATGGCCCCCGGGGCGCTCACCGTGCTCTCCCGTTCTTCCGGGCCGGGCCGCGTCGGGAACGGCGCGTCCGTGGCCCCGGTGGCATTGCTGCGGGCGGTCGTGGATCGCGTGGCTCGCGGATCATCCATCGGCAGTACATCGCCCGTCGCCCCCCTCGGTTCCGGATCTTTCGTATCGCGCCGTGACGATCCCGGCGCATCCCCGCTCGGGACGATACACCAGATCCGTCACTCAGGGACATAGCGCCTCTACGGAGCGTGACAACCAGGGGATTTCCAGATACAGAGCGCAGTCCTACGGCCTCGTAGAGCGATCCACTTGGGATTCCGGTGCGGTGGCGACGACGTGCCGGACGGGCTCGCCGGCCGCGAAAAGCGCCAACTGACCGCGCAGAAGCCGCTTCGCACGGGGCAGGAAGGCAGAGCTGGGGCCGCCGACGTGTGGAGTGACGAGCACGCCGGGAGCGTGCCACAGCGGATGGCCGGCGGGCAGAGGTTCCGGATCGGTGACGTCGAGGGCGGCCCGGAGTCGTCCCGACTCCAGTTCGGCGAGGAGCGCCGCGGTGTCGACGACCGCGCCGCGGGCGACGTTCACGAGGAGTGCGCCGTCCTTCATCCGGGCCAGGAAATCGCGTCCGACCAGGCCACGCGTCTGCTCGGTGAGGGGCGTGGCGAGGATGACGACGTCCGCTGCGGGCAGGAGGGCGGTCAGCTCGGACAGTGGATGCACCGGACCGCGCACGGTGTCACGGGCGGTGCGCGCGATGCGCATGACCCGCGCGCATTCGAAGGGCATGAGCCGGTCCTCGATGGCACTGCCGATCGAACCATAGCCCACAATGAGGACCGACTTGTCGGCGAGCGCCGGTCGGAACTCCGGCCGCCACTCCCCCGCGTCCTGCGCCCTGACGAAGCCCGGGACGCCGCGCAGGGCCGCCAGCGTCAGGGTGAGCGCGAGTTCGGCGGTGCTGGCGTCGTGCAGTCCGCGGGCGTTGCACAACTGGGCGCCGGACGGCAGGCCGTCGAGTGCGGGGAGCATGTGCTCGACGCCGGCCGTGAGGGTCTGCACCACCCGTACCCGGTCCATCCGCAGCAGCGGGCGCAGGCAGACGTCGACGGGCTTCATGTACGGGACGGCGTAGAAGACGCACCGGGCGGGGTCGGCCGGGTAGGCGGGGCCGGCGTCCCAGTGGACGTAGTTGAGGCCGTCGGGGAGGCCGTCGATCTCGTCCGGCGGGATCGGGAGCCATACGTCGCCGGGGGCTGCGTGCGGGTCTGCTGTTGCCATGGCCCGAGGCTATGCGAAGAGACGTTTGGTTCAGACGTTAGTTTGGTCTGGCCCTTGATCGGGGGGCGAGGGGACGGAGGCACGACCAGGTGGAGCGCAGGACAATCGGCGCGGCGGCCCTGGAGGTGGGCGCGATCGGACTCGGCTGCATGCCGATGAGCTGGGGGTACAGCGAGTCGCAGCGCAGCGGGGAGGGGTCGGTGCGGGCGCTGCACGCCGCCCTCGACCGGGGGTGCAGTCTGTTGGACACCGCGGACATGTACGGCCCGTTCACCAACGAGCTGTTGGTGGGGCGGGTGCTCAAGGAACGGCGGCTGGACGCCTTCGTGTCGACCAAGTGCGGGCTGCTCGCCGGCGACCAGCACATCGTCGCCAACGGGCGCCCCGGCTACATCAAGCGTGCCTGCGACGCGTCGTTGCGGCGGCTGCAGACCGACCGCATCGACCTCTACCAACTGCACCGCGCGGACCCCGAGGTGCCCGTCGAGGAGACCTGGGGGGCGATGGCGGAGCTGGTCGCGGCGGGGAAGGTGCGGGCGCTGGGGTTGTGCGCGGTGGGGGCGCGCGCCGCGCGGACGCCGCGGGCCCTCCGGGACGGGCGGCTGGTGCCCGGGGGCCGGGGGCTGCCCGGTTCCGGGCTGCACGCCGGGACGCTGCGCCAACTGGAGCGCGTCCAGCAGGTGTTCCCGGTGAGCAGCGTGCAGGCGGAGCTGTCGGTGTGGTCGCCGGAGGCGCTGGTGGAGCTGCTGCCGTGGTGCGAGTCGCGCGGGGTGGGGCTGCTGGCGGCGATGCCGTTGGGCAACGGCTTCCTGACCGGCACCCTCACCCCCGGGCAGGGCTTCGAACCGGAGGACATACGGGCCCGGCACCCGCGGTTCACCGCCGAGATGATGGCCGCCAACCAGCCGGTGGTGGCCGGGCTGCGCCGGGTCGGCGCCCGTTACGGGGCGACTCCCGGGCAGGTGGCGCTGGCCTGGGTGCTGGCTCAGGGGAGCCACGTGGTCCCCGTGCCGGGCACGAAGAAGGAGCGCTGGGTGGCGCAGAACGCCAACGCCGCAGAGCTGGTGCTCGCCCCGGAGGACCTGCGGGAGATCGCCGCGCTGCCGCGGGCTCGGGAGTCGTGGTACTAGGCGCTGCGGGTTGGGTGGGCCGCCCACGTTGTCGGCTGTCCCGCCGTGGGGGATCGGCGCCTGCGGCGCGGGCGTTCGGCACCTGCGGCGCGGGGCCGCTGCGCGGGGCGATTTCGGGTGCGGTGTCGGGCCGGTGGGGCCGGGTCTCCGGACTGCTTCGCTTTACGTCCGGAGACCCGGCCCCACCGGCCCGACACCTCCCGTGAGTGGGGAGGGAGAGAGATTCGGTGGGTTGGGGTGAGGTGAGGGGGCCGGGCGGATGGTTGGGCGGGGGTGCGGCGCGTGAGGGGGCGGTGGGTGGTGGGTGATGTGGTGTCCTTGTCCCGCCCGCCGCCGACGAGAGGAATCCTGCCGTGCAACGCCGTTCCCGGAAGGCCGTGTTGGCCGTCGCCTGCCTGCTGCTGGTGGCGGGATGTTCGTCCGGTGGGGGGCCGGCGGCGGGGGGTGCGGGGTCCGTCGGGCCGGCCCACCGGCCCGGGTCGCCCGCACCGAGTCCGTCGGCGTCCGCCGTGGTGCCGCCCGCCAAGGGGACGGTGCGGGTCACCGGGACGCTGGCCACCGGCCTGAAGTCGCCGTGGGGGGTGGCGGCGCTGCCCGGCGGGGACCTGCTGGTCGGCGAGCGGGACACCGGGCGGATCGTGCGGGTCGCCGCGCACGGCGGGAAGGTCACCGAGGTGGGCTCAGTCCCGGGGGTGGCGCCCGGGGGTGAGGGCGGCCTGCTGGGGCTCGCGGTGGCCCCGTCGTTCGGCACCGACCACCAGGTGTACGCGTACTTCACCACCGCGTCCGACAACCGCATCGCGCGCATGATCTACGACGGGCGGCGGGAGCCGGGCAACCGGTTGGGCGCGCCCAACACGATCCTCAAGGGCATCCCCAAGGGCCGCTTCCACAACGGCGGGCGGCTGGCCTTCGGCCCGGACCGGATGCTGTACGCGAGCACCGGCGAGACCGGCGACAAGGCGCTGGCCCAGGACAAGGGGTCGCTGGCCGGGAAGATCCTGCGGATGACCCCGGACGGCGAGCCGGCGCACGGCAACCCGGAGCCGGACTCGGTGGTGTACGACTACGGGCACCGCAACGTCGAGGGGCTCGCCTGGGACGCCGACCGGCGGCTGTGGGCCTCGGAGTTCGGGCAGGACGCCTGGGACGAGCTCAATCTGATCGAGCCGGGGCGGAACTACGGCTGGCCGCAGGTCGAGGGCAAGCGCAAGGGCGGTGCGGTGCCGCCGGGGTACGCCGATCCGGTGCTGGTGTGGAAGCCCGCGGACGCCTCGCCCAGCGGGCTGGCGTATGCCAAGGGCTCGTTGTGGATGGCGTCGCTGCGCGGCGAACGGCTGTGGCGGATCGCGCTCGACGGGACGAAGCCGGTGGCCGCACCGCAGGCGTTCCTCACCGGCGCCTACGGGCGGCTGCGGACCGTGGTGGCGGCCGAGGACGGGGCGTTGTGGCTGGTCACCAGCAACACCGACGGCCGGGGTCGGCCCCGCAAGGGGGACGACCGGATCCTCCGCCTGGTGGTGAGCTGACCCGCTTGGGGGCGGTCTGCGTAGACTCGGTGCCGGGGACGGGTGCATCCGCAGTGATCGCGCCGAAGGGGGCACCGTGTTCAACGTCGTGGAAGAACTGTTCGCGCCCGGCCGCAAGCACACCGACGAGGAGCGCCAGCGGATGGCGCTGGTGCTCGACGACGTCGGCGACGGGGACCCCGGGACGGGGCCGATAGACCTGGCGTCCGGGGTCGTGGTCGTCCGGCCGCGGCCGCAGCCGCCCGCGTCGGACGGCGGCACGGGCGGCTGACCGCCCGGCCGGGACTACGCGGTCGGCGCCGGGTCCTTCTCCGGCGCCGGCTCGGCGAACAGCCGCAGTCGATGGGCGACCGCGCCCGCCTCGCCGCGCCCGGAAACGCCCAGTTTGGCGAGGATGTTGGAGACGTGGACGCTGGCGGTCTTCGGCGAGATGAAGAGCGTGTCGGCGATCTGACGGTTGCTGCGGCCGTCGGCGACGAGGCGGAGCACGTCCCGCTCGCGGGGCGTCAGCCCCAGGGACTCGGCGGGGGCGGCGGGCGGCGGCGCACCGGCAGCGGCGCGGGCCGTCCTCGGTGCCGGTCGGCCGGCGAGGGGTATGCGGGCGCGCTGGGCGAGGAGTTCGAGTTCGCCGACGAGGGGGCGGGCGCCGAGGTCGACGGCGGCGGTGTGCGCCTGGCCGAGCAGCAGCACCGCGACCTCGCGGGGGGTGCGGCCGTCCAGGCCGGCGGTGGCCCGCTCGGTGCCGTGCAGCAGCGACTCGGCCCAGCGGCGGCAGCACCACGCCAGCTCGTGCGGCCGCTCCACCGCGGTGAACGCGGCGACCGCCTCGGCCCAGGCGTCCGGGGAGTCCCGGCCCTCGGCGCGACGGAGTTCGGCCTCGACCGCCGTGCCGTAGGCGTCCCACACCGGCGAGAGCCGGGCCAGCCGCTTGGCGGTGGCCCGGATGCGGGCGAGGGTCCCGGGCCGGCCGGGGTCGGCGGCGGGCAGCCCGCGGGCGTCCGCCTCCGCGGTGAGGGCCGACCACAGCAGCGGCCAGGCGTAGCGGTGCAGTCCGGGGGCGAACCCGGCGTCCGGGACGGCCCGCACGAGGAGGGTGCGGGCGTCGAGGATCCGGCCCTGGCGGGCGGCCAGCCGCAGGGCGTGCCGGACCATCGGCAGGGCGTGCTGCGGCTGGGGGTCGTGGGTGCCGTAGTGCTCCTGGGCGAAGGCCAGTTCGCGCTCGGCGGCGGTGAGGTCGCCGGTGTCCAGGGCGAGCGCGGTGAGGCGGCTGGCGGCCAGGGCGAGGGCGAGGGAGTTCTGGGCGAGGCGGCGGGCTTCGGTGGCCGCCTGCCCGGCCTCCGGCCAGCGGCCGAGGGACTGGAGTGATTCGGAGCGGTTGCTCAGCACCCAGCTGGTGGAGTTCTTCAGGCCGTAGCGGGTGGTGAGCTCGGTGCCCTGGTCGGTGACCTGGACGGCTTCGCGGGAGCGGCCGACGCCCTCCAGGGTGCCGGGGAGGTTGACGTGGCCGCGGCCGATGACGGCGAAGTAGCCGCGCTCGACGGCCAGGTCGAGGGCGGTGCGGAACTCCGCGAGGCCCGCCTCGACGTCCCCGGCGTCCACCGACAGGCCGGCCAGCGTCACCCGGGAGTTGAGTTCGGCCTCCTCGTCGCCCACCAACCGGGCGAGTTCCACGGCTCGTTCGGCGGTGGTGAAGGTGCCGGGGCCCGGTTCGTGGAGCATCTGCCAGCTGGCGACGGCGGCCGTCACGGTGGCGTGCACGGAGGACGGTGGCAGTCCGCGCATCAGCTCCTGGGCGCGGCCCAGGTCCTCCCAGCCGTCGCCGCGGCCGGTGCCCTGGCAGAGCCGGGAGCGCTGCATCAGGAACCAGGCGGTGCGCAGGGGGTCGTTCTCGGTGCGGAGGCGGCGCAGTGCCCGCTTGGTGATCATGAAGGCGCGCTCGCTGTCGCCGGACAGCCGGGCGGCCACCGCGATCTCGGCGAGCAGGTCCAGGAAGCGCAGGGCGTCGTCGTCGCAGCCGCAGGCCGGGTAGCCCTCGGCGTAGTCGAGCGGGCGCACGCCGCGGCGGACCTCCGGCGGGGCGTCGTCCCACAGCTCCAGGGCCCGGTCCAGCAGGCGCAGTTGCTCGGCGTAGGCGTGGCGGCGGCGGGCCTGCACGGACGCGGCGAGGACGGCGGGCAGCGCCTTGGCGGCGTCGTGGGCCTTGTACCAGTAACTGGCCAGGCGGGTGGCGCCGACCTCGGCGCGGACCAGGCCGGGGTCGGCCTCCAGGGCCTGGGCGTAGCGGCGGTTGAGGCGGGTGCGCTCGCCGGGCAGCAGGTCGTCGACGACGGCCTCGCGGACCAGGGCGTGCCGGAAGCGGTAGCCGGTGCCGTCCTGGGTGGGGACGAGGGTGTTGCTGCCGACGGCGGCCCGGAGCGCCTCGATGAGGTCGTCCTCGGGCATCTGGCAGACCGCGGCGAGGAGTTCGTGCTCGACGGTGGAGCCGGCCTCGGCGGCGATCCGCACCACCCGTTGGGCGTCCTCGGGGAGTGCCTCGACGCGCACCAGCAGGAGGTCGCGCAGTGGGTCGCTGAGGCCGTAGAGGCAGCCGTCGGCGAGGCCGCGGGCCAGTTCCTCGACGAAGAAGGCGTTGCCCTCGGAGCGCTTGAAGACCCGGTCGACGGTCTCCTCCGCGGGCTCGCTGCCGCGGATCCCGGCGATCTGGGAGCGGACCTCCTCGCGGTTGAAGCGGCCCAGTTCGATGCGGCGGACGGTGCGCATCCGGTCGATCTCGGCGAGGAAGGGGCGCAGCGGGTGGCGGCGGTGGATGTCGTCGGAGCGGTAGGTGGCGAGCAGGACGATGCCGGCGTCGTGCAGGGCGCGCAGGAGGTAGGCGAGCAGCTCGCGGGTGGAGCGGTCGGCCCAGTGCAGGTCCTCGACGACGATGACGAGGGTGCGGTGGGCGGCGAGCCGCTCCAACAGGCGGGCGGTGAGTTCGAAGAGCCGGGCCCGGCCGATCTCCTCGTCCCTGATCTCCCCGGCGGTCTCGCCGAGTTCGGGGAGGATGCGGGCCAGTTCGCCCTCCTGGCCCGCGACGGCCGCGGCGAGTTCGTCCCGCAGGTGGGCGTTGAGGGTGTGCAGGATCGAGGAGAAGGGGGCGAACGGCAGGCCCTCGGAGCCGATTTCGATGCAGCCGCCGAGCGCGACCTGCGCGCCGCTGCCGCGGGCCGTCTCGCAGAACTCCTCGATGAGGCGGGTCTTACCGACCCCGGCCTCGCCCCCGATCAGCAGGGCCTGGGGTTCGCGGGACGCGCCGGCCCGCGCCAGTGCGTCGCCCAACTCGGTGAGTTCGGGCGCGCGGCCGACGAAGACGGGGCTGATGGGTCTGCTCTCCACGGTGCCGAGCATCGCACAGGGGTCTGACACTGCGGCAGTGGTTTCCGGCACACCGGGGACGTTCCCGCTGGTCGGCACGGTCATGGTGGGCGGGTCCGGGCGGCCCGGGCCGGTCAGGCGGCGGCGCGGCGTACGCGCCAGCGCCGGGCCCGGCTGGGACTCACCCGCCCTTCGGGGGCGTCGCTCGCCAAGTCGGCGGCGCGGCGGGCGCCTTCGGTGGCCTCGCGCACCAGGCGGCGGCGGTCGGCCTCGCGGCGCAGTTCCTCGTAGCGGATCCGGATCTCGAGTTCGGAGGCGTACATGGTGGTTCCCCCTGGGTGAGGTGGTGGTGGCGCCCGGTCCGTTCGCCGGGTGCCGATGGCCTCCACTCTCGTGGCCCAGGGGGGTCCGCCACATCGGGCGGGTTCCCGATCTTCGGGCCGGTTCGGGGCCCTGAATCGGGGGCGGCGGGCGGCCTGGAGCTTAGGAACGCACGTCCCGGCTCCCCAGGGCCTTAGAAGCGCTCCGGAACGCGCGGGGGGCCTTAGGCGGCGCCCACCGCGGTCCTCAGGAGGGCTCAGGCGCCGCCGCCGACCCCCTTAGGGAGGCTGGGCATGCTGCCGAACAGGTCGAGGTACATGCCCGCCGAGATGATCAGCCCGAGCAGGCCGAGCACCAGTCCGCCCCAGGCGACGGCCCGCACCCAGGTGGGGCGCCGTCCGGTCAGCACCACCGCGGCGACGAGCATGGCGAGCACCGCGAACACCCCGTTGACCAGGGCGGTGGTGTGCCAGGGGGCGCCGTAGACGGTGGCGATCTGGTCGGTGGCCTTGCCGGACTGGAGCTTGATCTGGCCCAGCAGGGTCTGCCGTTCGGCGAGCAGGGTGCTCAGCCAGGTGCCGGTGACGGAGGCCAGGCCGAGCCCGGCGGCGACCACGGCACCGGCGCCGGCGGCCGCACCGGACGCGGCGGGCTCCTCCGGCGCGGCGTCGTCTTCGGCGGCGTCGTCATCGGCGTCGGCGTCGGCGCCCGGGTCGACGTCGGATTCCGGGTCCGCGTCGGCGTCAGTGGTGCTCGCGGGCGCGCTGTCGGCCCCCTTCCCGCCCGCGGGTGCCTTGCCGGCCGTTCCCTTGCCCTTCCCCGTTTCCTCGGTGCCGTCCGTGGTGGCCTCGGGCGCCCCGTCGCCCTCCACGGCAGCGGTCTTCACGACGGTGGTCGCCGCGTCGTCGGTCGTCGCGTCGTCGGTTCGCTTGTCGGTCGTCGATCCCATGGGCGCGACCGTAGGTGCCGCGTCTGAGAGTCCGATGAGAACCGGCCCGCTGCCCTGGTCCGGGGCTCGGCCCGGGGTCCGGCGTCGGGGTCAGACCTCCACCCGCGGGCGGTCGTCCACGCGGGGCGCGGGCGGCGTCGGCTCGTCCGGCGGTTCGATGCTCAGTCGCGGGAGCCGGCGGTCCAGCCAGGCCGGCAGCCACCAGTTGGCGCCGCCCAGGAGGTGCATCAGGGCCGGGACCAGCAGCGTGCGCAGGACGAAGGCGTCCAGGGCGACGGCCGCGGCGAGGCCGATGCCGAACATGGCGATGATCCGGTCGCCGCTGAGGACGAAGGCCCCGAACACCGCAATCATGATCACCGCGGCGGAGTTGATGACCCGGCTGGTCTCGGCGAGGCCGACCCGTACCGACCGCCGGTTGTCGCCGGTGCGCCGCCACTCCTCGTACATCCGGCTGACCAGGAAGACCTGGTAGTCCATGGAGAGCCCGAAGAGCACCGAGACCATGATGACCGGGAGGAACGGCTCGATGGGGCCGGCGCTGCCCAGTCCCAGCGCCTCGGTCCCCCATCCCCATTGGAAGACCGCGACGACGATCCCGAACGACGCGGCGACCGCGGCGAGGTTCATCAGCGCGGCCTTGAGGGGGATGCCGATGCTGCGGAAGGCGAGCAGCAGCAGGACCGAGCCGAGGCCGATGACGGCGCCCATGAAGAGCGGCAGTTTGCCGACGATGACGGCGGCGAAGTCGTCGTAGCCGGCGGTGACCCCGCCGACGCGCACCTTCAGCGTGGTGCCGTCCGCCGCGGCCGGCAGCACTGCGGTGCGCAGCCGGTCGACCAGGTCGGAGGTCTTCTGGGACTGCGGTGCGCTGTCCGGCACGACGGTGATCACGCCGATGGCGTGGCCGGCGCCGAACTCCGGGCCGCTGACCCGGGCGACGCCGGGGGTCTCGCGCAGGGTGTGCGGGAGTTCGTCGAAGGCGAGCCGGTCGGTGGCGCCGTCGAGCGAACCGACCAGCGTCAGCGGCCCGTTGAAGCCGGGCCCGAAACCGTCCGCCAGCAGGTCGTACGCCTTGCGGGTGGTGGCGGTGGCCGGATCGTTGCCCTGGTCCGAGGTGCCCAGGCGGAGGCCGAGGGTGGGCAGCGCGAGGGTGAGCATGACGGCTGCCGCGACGGCGCCGAGCAGGCGGGGGTGGCGCGCGACGAAGCCGGCCCAGCGGACGGCCGGACCGGTGCCCGCGTCGGGCCGGGGGCCCTCGGCGGCCAGCCGGCGGCGCTCGCGGCGGCCCAGGGCCCGGGTGCCGATCACGCCGAGCAGCGCGGGCAGCAGGGTGACGGCGGCGGCGACGGTGAGGACGACGGTGAGCGAGGCGGCCAGGGCGACGCCGTTGAGGAAGCCCAGCCGCAGGGTGAGCATGCCGAGCAGCGCGATGCAGACGGTGGCTCCGGCGAAGACCACCGCCCGCCCGGACACCGCCAGGGCGCGCTCGGCGGACTCCTGGACGCCGAGTCCGGCGCGCAGCCCCTTGCGGTGGCGGGTGACGATGAACAGCGCGTAGTCGATGCCCACGCCGAGGCCGACGAGCATGCCCAGCATCGGGGCGAAGTCCGCCACCGTCATCACGTGGCCGAGCAGGCTGATGCCGGCGGCGGCGGTGCCGACGGCGGCCAGCGCGGTGACGAGCGGCAGCAGGGTCGCGGCGAGCGACCCGAAGGCGAGGAAGAGCACCACGGCCGCCACGGCCACGCCGATCAGCTCCGGCAGCCGTTCGTGCGGGGTCTGGGTGAGGGCGGCGCCGCTGCCGCCCGACTCCACCTGGAGGCCGGGGCCGGCCGCCGCCCGGGCGGTGTCGACGACCGCGCGGGCCTGCGCCGCGGGCAGGTCGTCGGGCGAACTGCGGAAGGTCACCGTGGCGTAGGCGGTGCGCCCGTCGTGGCTGATCTGCCCGGCGCCGCCCGGGCCGTAGGGCCCCTGGACGTCGGCGACGCCCGGCAGCCGGGCGACTTCGCCGAGCGTCCGCGTCATGGTCGTGCGGACCGCGGTGGCACGGACGGTGCCGTCCGGGGTGTGCCAGACAAGGGTGTCGGCGTCGCCGGCGCGGTCCGGGAACGCCTTCGCGAGCAGGGCGCCGGCCTGGCCGGACTCGGTGCCGGGGACCGCGTAGTCGGTGGAGTACGCGCTGGTGGCGACGCCCGCGGCGAGGGTCGTCCCGGTGAGGGCGGCGAGCCAGAGGAGGATCACCAGGAGGCGGCGCCTGAGGCACCAGCGAGCCAGAGCGGTCACGGGCTGCTTCCGGGTCGTGCGCCGATATCTCCCGGGAGCGGGTGGTGCCGAACGCGGACGGACGGGGTCGGGGGAGGGGGACGGCGCGGGACCGCGCCGGCCGTTGCCGGCGCCCGGGCCCCGCTTTCCGAGTGCAGAGTGTCAGCCGGCAGAGATCCTTTGTCCTCTTTGTGGACTTCCCCACAGAGACGGCACCGGAGGCAACCCCGCCTGCTTACGGGCCGGTTACTCCCGTCAAATACCCCACTAAATGCCCTTTATCGGGCAGGGGTGTTCCACGTTCCCGGGGCGCGGACGATGCCCCCGACCACCTGGGTGGGACGGCCCCGCCGCCCCACCCGACCCGATCTCACCCGGTGACCGACTCCTTGCCGTTCTCCACGTGGCCCATCAGCCGGCGGCGGAAGGACCCGTCCTCGGCGGCCGTCAGCTGAAGGTCGTACCAGCCGTGCGCGTCGCCGGCGGCGTGCGCGACGGTGCGGGTGGCGCCGGCCCGCACGGTCAGCGTGCGGGGCGAGGCGTCCGCGTAGGCCAACGGGGCCAGCGTGATGGTGAGGTCGGTGGTGCCCGGGTTGACCAGGGTCAGGTGCAGCTCCCGGCGGGCGGCGTCGATCCGGGTGCTGATCCGGACGCCCGCGGCGGCGCCCAGGGCAGTGCCGGCGAACTCCCGCCGGAACCCGTTGGGCCCGGTCACCGTGAAGCGGTAGGCGCCGTCCTTGACCGGAACCGCCCACTCCGCCGACGTGCGCACGTCCCGGTGCTGCGGCACGTCGAACTCCCCGGCGTACGGGTAGAGCGCCAGGTGCGCCGAGGCGCTGCCGGCGTTGCGCACCGCCAGCCGGAAGGTGCCGGCATCCGGCTCGAAGCCGCCGTCGGCGTCCGGCTGGTAGGGCAGCGCGCGGGCCGGACGGCTGCCGTGCTCCTGTTGGGGCAGCGCCTGGTGGAGCGGCGGCAGCGGCCGCCACCGGCCGCTGAACGCCGGGATCGGGCCGGGCTGGTGGACGGCCGGCTGCCGACGGCCCCGCGAGAAGTCGAAGGCGGCGGTCAGGTCGCCGCAGACGGCCCGTCGCCAGGCACTGATGTTGGGCTCCTCGATGCCCGTCCACCGCTCCAGGAACCGGGTGATCGAGGTGTGGTCGAACACCTGCGAGCAGGCGTAGCCGCCCACCGTCCAGGGCGAGACGACGAGCATCGGGACCCGCATCCCGAGCCCGACCGGCTGCCCGTCCCAGAACTCGCCCGCGGTCCCCGCCGGCGGCACCGGCGGCGGCACGTGGTCGAAGAAGCCGTCGTTCTCGTCGTACGTCAGGAAGAGCGCGGTGTGCCGCCAGACCTCCGGGTTGCTGCCCAGGGCGTCCAGGACCTTGTAGACGAGGGTGGCGCTCTCGATGGGCGAGGACGAGCCGGGGTGCTCGGAGTCGGCCGCGGACGGGACGATGTAGGACACCTCGGGAAGCTTGCCGCCGGCCACGTCCGCGGCGAACGCGGCGGCCGTGGAGTGCGGGTCCCCGCGCCGCAGCGCCCGCTCGAACAGGCTCCGCTCGGCCCGGCTCAGGCTCGTGACGCCCTCCTCCAGGAGGCCGGCCAGCCGGGTGCGCTCGGCGTCGCCCGCGCCGGCCAGCTTGCCGTAGTAGGCGGTCATGTTGTGCACCCCGTCCACCTTGGCCAGGGCCTTGTGCGCGACCGCCTTGAAGGAGGCGTAGAACTCCAGGTTGTTGTCGGTGAAGTTGTCCCACTCCTGGTAGACCCGCCAGGTGCGGCCGGCCTTCTCCAGGCGCTCGGGGTAGGTCGTCCAGGTGTAGCCGGTGTGCTTGTCCTCGTCGTACGCGTCGTTGCCCACCGCCCGCTTGCCGCTGCCCGGCTCGAAGCCGGTCCAGCCGCTGACCAGGTGGTTGCGGTTGGGGCTGGTGGAGGAGTGGATCGAGGAGTGGTACGCGTCGCAGACCGTGAAGGTGTCGGCGAGTTCGTAGTGCAGCGGGACGTCCTGGCGGTCGTAGTGCGCCATGGTGGCGGAGGACTTGGCGGCGACCCAGTTGTCCATCCAGCCGTTGTTCCAGGCCCGGTGGCCGCCCTCCCAGCTGTGGTCCAGGTTCCCGATGTACTGGAGGTCCTTCTTCTGGGCAGCGGCCGCCTCGCGCACCGGGAAGGGCAGGACGTGCCGGACGCCCAACGGCCCCGGCTGCTCGAAGACCCCGCGGCCGTCGCGCAGTTCCACGGCGTTGCGGTCGCCGAAGCCGCGGACGCCGCGCAGCATCCCGAAGTAGTGGTCGAAGGAACGGTTCTCCTGCATCAGGACGACGACGTGCTTGATGTCGCGGAGCCCGCCCCCGCGGTGCCACGCGGGACGGGCCGCGTCCTGCGCCAGCGCCTGCTGGAGCGACGGCGGCAGCAGCGACCCGGCCACCGCCGCGCCGGCCGCCGCCGCGCCAACTCCCAGTACCCGTCTACGAGATACCTCCGGTGCCACGCCCGACCTCCCAGTCGACAGTCAACGGCCTTCCAAAGGTCTTCGGTCAGCCCATTGAGATGGTGCGACGGGGACGGTAGTGGACGGCAGTGACGTTCGATAGGTATCGGGATGACATCTTTGGAAACAGGGGTGGGAGGCCATGGTCGACGTGGGACCAACCTCAGCCGCTCCAAAGACGGCAACGCCCCACCGCCGAGCCCCACCCCGCCCCGCCCACACGGCAGCGCTCCAGCCCACCACCCCCAACCAGCCGCGCCCCCGGCGACAGACGTGATCACGCACGACGCGCAGGACTGGGCGCCACCTCCGTCCGCGAGTCCGCGAGGAAGTGGAACCGCCGAAAACGGCAGAGCCCCCGACCGTAGATCGGGGGCCGCCGGTGCGATTCCGGCCGGGGTCGCTCGCGAGGACGTCGCGTTCCGACCCTCGTACGGGAAGGGACCGATACCTACAGAGAGGGAAACCTACGGGTGTTGCCTAGCAGTTGCCCTCAGAAAACCGGGCTGCGCCACAAGGACGCAGCCCGGAATGCCAGGTCAGTCCTGACGGCTGGTGACCTCAATGAGGTGGTAGCCGAACTGCGTCTGCACGGGGCCCTGGACGGTTCCGGTCGGCGCGGAAAAGACGACCGCGTCAAACTCCTTCACCATCTGCCCGGGACCGAAAGATCCGAGGTCACCACCCTGGCGGCTGGAGGGGCAGGTGGAGTTGGCCTTGGCTACCTCAGCGAAATCCGCCCCTGCCTCGATCTGCGCCTTCAATTCGTTCGCTTTGTCTTCACTGGGGACCAGGATGTGACGTGCGGTCGCCTTAGCCATTGATTGCACCCTTTCGAATACGCATCCATGCTGCGACGGGACAGGCACTTACCGGCCGCCGTAAGCAGCTTTCGCAAACCAGGCATGCACCATCTCACAAACGGTCAAACCAACGCCCACCCAACGCTGCGTGGCTCTGCCGCGACCTGGACCACCACGACGCCTACGGTGCCCAGGCCGGTTCGGCGGCGGGGTCGTCGGGACTCTCCAGCACAGCCGCGTGCGAAGCGTCAGAACCCACCCGCGTCAGCGACGTATTCAACTTCGGCTCCCCCGCAGTGCTGGTAAGGCACCTGCACCGGCGCCTGCAAGAGGTTCGAGCCGATGGCTGGCTGGTTGACCATCCGCCCTACCGCCCGTGTTGTGCGGTGCAGGGTGATGCAGGTGTTGTCGAAGGCGGGGCTGGCGAAGACTCCGATTCCGCCGGCTGTCGCTGGAGCGGCGGTCGCCAGCCCGGCTCCGAGTGCAACGGTGGTGACGCCGAGCGTCGCCAGGGTTCGTCGAGAAATCATGAACGGCCAACGACGAGCGGACCGGGCCGTGCCGCGCGTTCGCTCGTGTGGCCCAGCACGGCGGCCAGTGTCGACAGGTCGCCTGTCACCGGGGGCGAGCTGCCCGGCAACGGGAACAGCGGCTGGTAAGGCGGCGAGGAGACCATCGGCGGTATCGCTTGCGTGTTGCGGCCTGCCCGCGCTCCGTGACGGCGGCCGACTGCTCCCGCACGCCCCGGCCGGGAAGCGGCGGTCCGGTCCTGCGCGGGGCTTCATCGTCCCGCCCGACGAACCGCAGGAAGCACGTGGGACTCAACGGGCCGCTAGTGCTGTGGAAAACCCCTGATCACGGTCAACTGCCATACGTCGAAGGTCAACGAGTGAGCTTCCTCGTTGAGGGCCCCGATGAGGTCAGCCTGCTCCAACGGAGATATGCGATGCTGCGATCGCAGGCACTCACACCAGAAGACGGCATCGGCCTGCTCGATCGACTGGCGGGAGCAGCATGAGCGATCTGGCCTGGTTCAAGTCCAGCTACAGCGGTGACGAGGGCGGCAACTGCCTCGAAATGTCCGCCTCCCCCACCGCCGTCCACGTCCGCGACTCCAAGAATCCCGACGGGCCGGTGCTCGCGCTGCCGGCCGGCGCCTGGGGGGCGTTCCTCACCGACCTCGTCGCGCGACCGTGAGGCAACGGCGGCTCGGGGCGCACGGGCCGGTCGTCTCCGCGCTCGGCCTCGGCTGCATGGGGATGTCCACCTCGTACGGGGTGCCGGACGACGCCGAGTCCGTGCGCACCCTCGACCGCGCGGTCGAACTCGGCGTCACCCTGCTCGACACCGCGGACGCCTATGCGCGGGGCGCCAACGAGGAGTTCCTCGGGCGGTGGTGGGGCAGCCGGCCGGGGTCCGTGCGGGACAAACTGGTCGTCGCGACCAAGTTCGGGTTGCGGCACGACGCGGCCACGGGGCGGGTGAACGCGGTCGACGCCTCCGCCGCCTGGGTGCGCACGGCGTGCCACGCGTCCCTGCGCCGCCTGGCGACGGACCGGATCGACCTCTACTACCTGCACCGGCGCGACCCGGCCGTCCCCATCGAGGAGACCGTCGGAGCCATGGCGGAGTTGGTCGCGGAAGGCTCCGTGCGCCATCTCGGGCTCAGCGAGGTGAGTCCCGAGACGCTGCGCCGGGCCCACGCCGTCCATCCGATCAGCGCCGTCCAGTTGGAGCACTCCCTCTTCACCCGCGACGTGCTGGCGGGCGACATGCGGGCGACCTGCCGGGAGTTGGGCATCGGCGTCGTCGCCTACTCACCGCTCGGGCGCGGCATGCTGACGGGCGCACTGGCCTCCCGCGACGACCTCACCGCCGACGACGCCCGGCGCCGGTGGCCGCGGTTCGCGGACGAGAACATCGAGCGCAATCTGGCACTGGTACGGGCGGTCCGCGCCGCCGCCGACTCCCTGGGCTGTACCCCGGCACAGGCCGTCCTCGCCTGGCTCCTCGCCGAGGGCGAGGACGTCGTGCCGATCCCCGGCACCAAGCGCCGGACGTACCTGGAGGAGAACGCGGCCGCGGCCGACCTCGTGCTCCGCCCCGAGCAGGCGGACCGACTGCGGGCCGCCGTGCCCGACGGCGCGGTGGCCGGCGAACGCTACCCCGCCGCGGCCCTGGCCCGCCTCGGCCTCTGACGCGACGGCCGGCCGGCCGGGCCCCCAAAGCACCCCGGCCGGCTCGTCCGGGTCAGTCGGCCAGCAACGCCGGTGCCAACTCGCGGAGTTGGTCCAGGCCCAGGCCACGGTCGGCCGCCAGCGGCTGGACGGCGACGTGGTCGGCCCCCGCGTCCAGGTGCGCGCGGACCCGCTGCCGGATCGCGTCCACATCGCCCCAGGCCACGAGCGCGTCGACCAGTCGGTCGCTGCCGCCGCCCGTGAAGTCGTCGTCCTCGAAGCCGAACCGGCGCAGGTTTCCCACGTAGTTGGGCAGTTCCAGGTAGCGGCGCACGTGCTGCTCACGGGCCAGGGCGCGGGCCGTCGCGGGATCGGTCTCCAGCAGGACGGCCAGCTCGGGCGCGAGGAGCGGACCGGCGCCGAGGACCTCGCGGGCGCGGGCGGTGTGCTCCAGCGGGACGAAGTACGAGTGGGCGCCGGCGGCCCGGTCCCGGGCCAGCTCCAGCATCTTCGGGCCGAGGGCCGCCAGCACCCGGGCCGGCGCCGGGTCGGCCGCCGGCCCCTCGTACGGGGCGCCGTCCATCGCGTCGAGGTAGGCGCGCATCGCGGCCAGCGGCTTGGCGTAGGTGTGGCCGCGGAGGTCGACGAGCGGGGCGTGGCTGGCGCCCAGCCCCAGCAGGAAGCGTCCGTCGTACGCCTCGGCGAGGTTGCGCGCGGCGGAGTTGGCCGCGGCGGCGTCGCGGCCCCAGATGTTGGCGATGCCGGTGGCGACGGTGATCCGCTCGGTGGCGGCGAGCAGCAGCCCGGCGTGGCTGAACGCCTCCTTGGAAGCGGGCCCTTCGCCGAACCACAGGGCGCCGTACCCGAGCCGTTCGATCTCGGCGGCCGCCCGGCGGGCGGTCGCCGCCGGCACCCGGCTCAGTCCGCCGTGCCAGACCCCGACCCGACCGATCCGCGAAGCGAGAGCGTGCTGGTCCACCGTTCCTCCACTGTCCCCGGGGACGAAGATCGTCCTGCGTACCCTGCACAGCGTCCGGCGCGGGCGCGGCATTCCCGCGCCGGCGCGTTTCCTGCGTCCGGACGGCGCACGCCGGCCCGTACGCGAAGCGGCCGCCCCTCCGAAGAGGGACGGCCGCTTCAACGCGCAACGGCTGACGGGATCAGCCCTCGACGCCGAGCTTCTCCAGGATCAGCTCCCGCACCCGGGCGGCGTCCGCCTGGCCGCGGGTGGCCTTCATGACCGCACCGACCAGGGCACCGGCGGCGGCGACCTTGCCGCCGCGGATCTTGTCGGCGATCGCGGAGTTGGCGGCGATCGCCTCGTCCACGGCGGTGCCGAGCGCGCCCTCGTCGGAGACGACCTTCAGGCCGCGCTTCTCGACGACCGCGTCCGGGTCGCCCTCGCCGGCCAGCACGCCCTCGATGGCCTGCCGGGCCAGCTTGTCGTTGAGCGAGCCCTCGGCGACCAGTGCGGCGACCCGGGCGACCTGCTCCGCGGTGATCGGCAGCGCGCCGAGCTCCACGCCGTCCTCGTTGGCGCGGCGGGCCAGCTCGCCCATCCACCACTTGCGGGCCGCGGCGGCGTCCGCCCCGGCGTCGATGGTGGCGACGATCAGGTCGACCGCCCCGGCGTTGAGGATCGACTGCATGTCGAGCTCGGAGACGCCCCACTCCTCGCGGAGCCGGTTGCGGCGGAGCCGCGGCAGCTCGGGCAGAGTGGCGCGCAGCTCCTCGACCCACGCGCGGGACGGGGCCACCGGCACCAGGTCCGGCTCGGGGAAGTAGCGGTAGTCTTCCGCCTCCTCCTTGATCCGGCCGGAGGTGGTGGAACCGTCTTCCTCGTGGAAGTGCCGGGTCTCCTGGATGATCGTGCCGCCGGCGGAGAGCACCGCGGCGTGCCGCTGGATCTCGTACCGGGCGGCCCGCTCCACCGAGCGCAGCGAGTTGACGTTCTTGGTCTCCGAGCGGGTGCCGAACTTCTCGGTGCCCAGGGGGCGCAGCGAGAGGTTCACGTCGCAGCGCATCTGGCCCATCTCCATGCGGGCCTCGGAGACGCCCAGCGCCTTGATCAGCTCGCGGAGTTCGGCCACGTACGCCTTGGCGACCTCGGGCGCGCGCTCGCCGGCGCCCTCGATCGGCTTGGTGACGATCTCGATGAGCGGGATGCCGGCGCGGTTGTAGTCCAGCAGCGAGTGCTGCGCGCCGTGGATCCGGCCGGTCGCCCCACCGATGTGGGTGGACTTGCCGGTGTCCTCCTCCATGTGAGCGCGCTCGATCTGGACGCGGAAGACCTCGCCGTCCTCCAGCTGTACGTCGAGGTAGCCGTCGAAGGCGATCGGCTCGTCGTACTGGGAGGTCTGGAAGTTCTTCGGCATGTCCGGATAGAAGTAGTTCTTCCGGGCGAAGCGGCACCACTCGGCGATGGAGCAGTTCAGAGCCAGGCCGATCTTGATGGCGGACTCCACGCCGGTCGCGTTGACGACCGGGAGGGAGCCGGGCAGGCCCAGGCAGGTGGGGCAGGTCTGCGAGTTGGGCTCGGCGCCCAGGGTGGTTGCGCACCCGCAGAACATCTTGGTGTGGGTGCCGAGTTCGACGTGCACCTCCAGCCCCATCACGGGGTCGTAGGTGGCCAGCGCGTCCTCGTACGGCACCAGGTCGGTGACAGTCACGGTGAAACTAACCTCTCAGGTCCGGCGCCGGTCAGCCCGCGAGGACGTCGTCGTCGTTGAGACGGCGCAGTTCGCGGACGAGCAGGGCGACACCGGTGGCGATGGCGGCGGCGGAGACGACGGCGTCGATCAGTTGGAGCGTGTCGTGCTCCCCCTTGGCCTTCTTCGCCTGCTTGACGACGCTCACCGCGCCGAACAGCGTGGTGCCGATGGACAGGTAGGTGCCGGGCTTGGACTTCTTGAAGTTCTTGGCCTTGGCCAGCTTTCCACTCACAGCGTCTCCTCCAGCAGGTCGTTGACAGCTCCGCTCACAGCGCCGGTGCCTCCTCGATGAGCGGGTGGCCCCACTTCTCGGTGAGCGCGGACTCGACCGCGGCACCGACCTTGTAGAGCCGGTCGTCGGCCAGGGCCGGGGCGATGATCTGCAGCCCCACCGGCAGCCCGTCCTCGGGAGCCAGTCCGCAGGGCAGCGACATGGCGGCGTTGCCCGCCAGGTTGGCGGGGATGGTGCACACGTCGGCGAGGTACATCGCCATCGGGTCGTCGGTGCGCTCGCCGATCGGGAACGCGGTGGTCGGCGTGGTCGGCGAGATGATCACGTCGACCTGCTCGAAGGCCCGCTCGAAGTCGCGGGTGATCAGCGTGCGGACCTTCTGGGCGCTGCCGTAGTACGCGTCGTAGTAGCCGGAGCTGAGCGCGTACGTGCCGAGCATGATGCGGCGCTTGACCTCGGGGCCGAAGCCGGCCTCGCGGGTCAGTGCGGTGACGTCCTCGGCGGACTTCGTGCCGTCGTCGCCGACCCGCAGGCCGTAGCGCATGGCGTCGAAGCGGGCGAGGTTGGAGGAGCACTCGGAGGGCGCGATCAGGTAGTACGCGGCCAGCGCCAGGTCGAAGGACGGGCAGTCCAGCTCGACGATCTCGGCGCCCAGCTCCGTGAGCAGCGCGACCGACTCGTCGAACCGCTGCAGGACGCCGGCCTGGTAGCCCTCGCCGCGGAACTGCTTGACGACGCCGACCCGCATGCCGTCCACGCTGCCGTTGCGGGCCGCCTCGACGACCGCCGGGACCGGGGCGTCGATGGAGGTGGAGTCCAGCGGGTCGTGGCCGGCGATGGCCTCGTGCAGCAGCGCCGCGTCCAGCACCGTGCGGGCGCACGGGCCGCCCTGGTCCAGGGAGCTGGAGAAGGCCACCATGCCGTAGCGGGAGACCCCGCCGTAGGTGGGCTTGACGCCGACGGTGCCGGTGACGGCGGCGGGCTGGCGGATCGAGCCGCCGGTGTCCGTGCCGATGGCGAGCGGGGCCTGGAAGGAGGCCAGGGCGGCGGAGGAGCCGCCGCCGGAGCCGCCGGGGATCTTGGTGAGGTCCCAGGGGTTGCCGGTCGGCCCGTAGGCGCTGTTCTCCGTCGACGACCCCATGGCGAACTCGTCCATGTTGGTCTTGCCGAGGATGACGACGTCGGCGTCCTTGAGCTTCTTGGTCAGCGTGGCGTCGTACGGCGCCATCCACCCTTCGAGGATCTTCGAGCCGACGGTGGTCGGCATGTCCTGGGTGGTGAAGATGTCCTTCAGTGCGAGCGGGACGCCGGCCAGCGGGCCGAGCTTCTCGCCGCGGGCGCGCTTGTCGTCGATGGCGCGGGCCTGGGCCAGTGCGCCCTCGCGGTCCACGTGCAAGAAGGCGTGCACCTTCTCGTCGACGGCTTCGATGCGCGCCAGGTGGGCCTCGGTCACCTCGACGGCGGTGACCTCGCCGGCGGCGATCTTCGCCGCGATCTCGGCGGCGGTGAGCTTGATCAGGTCAGCCATGTCGGTCACTCCTCCCCCAGGATCTGCGGCACCTTGAAACGCTGCTGCTCCTGGGCCGGGGCGCCGGAGAGCGCCTGCTCGGGCGTGAGCGACGGACGGACCTCGTCCGGCCGCATCACGTTGGTCAGGGGCAGCGGGTGCGACGTCGGAGGGACGTCTTGGCCGGCGACTTCGGAAACGCGGGCGACCGCGCCGATGATGTCGTCGAGCTGTCCGGCGAAGTGGTCGAGCTCTTCGTCCTTCAGCTCCAGACGTGCCAGCCGGGCGAGGTGGGCGACCTCCTCGCGCGTGATGCCAGGCATGCAGCGATCCTCTGGTGTTTTCGGCGAAAATTCTGGGCGGAGTGTTCCGGAAGGAGATTTCTGGGCGAATTCTCCGGCGGAGTATTCCGGCCCAATCCTATGGCGTACGGGAACGCTGCCGCGAAACGCTTTCGTCCGACCGCCCCGCGGAGGCGCGGACGGCCGGACGGCGGCGCCCCGCGGGGCCGGGCGACCGGGGCCGCCCGCCGCCCCGCGCGGCGCCTCCTCACCCGTCGCGAGGGCCCTCGTCCGGGCCGCCGGGACCGGGCTGGGCACCGGGCGGGACGGCGGTGTCGGCCGCCGGGACGCCGGGTGGCGGATCGTTTGTCCTCGCCCTGTCCGCACCGGGTTCCCGCGGACGGGCCGGCGCTCGCGCCGGACCGCCCGGCGCGTCCGACCCGGAACGGTCCGGGTCCGCACCGTCCGGCACGGTGTCCGCCGCCCCGGGCACCGCCGGCACGCCGGCCGGCGGCTCGCTCGGTGCCGCTTCCTCGGGTGGCGCTGCGCTGGTCGTGGCTCCGCCGGGTACGGCTTGGTCGGGTTCGCGTGGGTCGGGTGCGACTTGGTCGGATTCGCCGTGGTCGGGTTGGTCGTCGTCGGGGGCGGGTCGGTCGGGTGCGGGCGGGTCCGGGACCGGCTGGTCCGGTGCGGGGGGCTGAGCGGCGGTGTCGGAGCGGGGAGTTGGGACGGCCGGAGGCCGGGTCAGTTGACGACCTGTCCCGAAGGGCGCTCGGCTGCCTTCTCCGCCGCGAGGGCGGTCGTCTCCGACGCACGGCGCCACCCGTGCTCACCGCGGGCCCGTAGCCAGGCCGTGGTCTCGTCCGGTGGCATCGCGGCCGCCACCAACCAGCCCTGGACGGCGTCGCAGCCGAGGTCCCGCAACCGCTCCCAGGTCTCGTCGTCCTCGACGCCCTCCGCGACGACCAGGAGACCCAGCGAGTGGGCGAGGTCGAGGGTGCAGCGGACGATCTCGGCGTCCTCGTTGTCGACGGCCAACCGGGCCACGAAGGAACGGTCGATCTTCAGCTCGCTGACCGGGAGGCGCCGCAGGTGGACCAGCGAGCTGTAGCCGGTGCCGAAGTCGTCCAGGGACATCTTCACGCCGTGGGCGGTGAGCCCGGCCAGCGTGTCGGCGGCCCGCTGCGGGTCCTCCAACAGGACGTGCTCGGTTATCTCCAGTTGGAGGGCGCCCGGTGGGACCCGATGTCGGGCGAGTCGGGCGGCGACCGCACCGGCGAAGCCCGGCGAGTGCACGTCACGCGGTGAGACGTTCACCGCGACCGGCACCTCCAGGCCCATCGCCCGCCAGCGCGCCACCTGGGCGAGCGCGGTCTCCAGGACGTACTCGGTCAGTCGGGGCATCAGGCCGGAGGACTCGGCGATGGCGATGAACTCGTCCGGCGGGACCCGGCCGCGGTCCGGATGGACCCACCGCACCAGCGCCTCCAGTCCGGAGACGTGGCCGTCGAAGCGGACCTTGGGTTGGTAGTGCAGCTCCACGTCGCCGGCGTCCAGGGCGCGCCGCAGATCGCCCAACAGGCCCAGTCGGTCAGGGGTGTTGCCGTCCCGCTTGGCCTCGTAGAGCTCGACGCCGCTGCGGTCCCGCTTGGCCTGGTACATCGCCACGTCCGCGCGGCGCAGCAGCCCTTCGGCGTCCAGCGCGTGCTCGGGGTAGACCGCGACCCCCGCGCTGGCTTCCAGCACGAGGGTCAGGCCGTCCAGGTCCAGTGGGGAACTGAGGGCCGCGACGAGGTTGCGGGCCACCCGCTGGGAACTGGTCAGGGAGTCGGTGGCGGGCAGCAGGACGGCGAACTCGTCGCCGCCGAGCCGGGCGGCCTCGGCGCCGCGCGGGAGCGCGTGCCGCAGCCGGTCGGCGATCTGCAGGAGCAGGCGGTCGCCGGCGAGGTGCCCGAGGGTGTCGTTGACCGAACGGAAGCGGTCGAGGTCGATGAGGACGAGGGCGGCCCGGGTGCCGGCCCGTTCGGCCTCGTCCAGGGCCGTCCAGGTGCGCTCCAGCAGCCACTGGCGGTTGGGCAGGCCGGTGAGCGGATCGCGCAGTTGCTCCTCGGCCCTGGCCCGGGCTATCCAGAGCGTGGAGTCCAACGCGATCAGCGGCACCGCGAACAGCGGGAGCAGCAGCGGGGCGCCCACCGCACAGACCGCGATCAGCGGCGAGATACCGAGCAGGGCGACGCCGACCAGGGCCTGGCGCACCACCGCCGGGCGGGCGAGGGTGGGCAGGCCGCCGTCGAGCGGCAGCCGACTGCACCAGAGCAGTCCCCGGCTGACGAGGAGGTAGCCGCCCGCCGTCACGACGACCTCGGGCAGCACCGTGAGGTCCCACCTCTCGGGCGTCCAGGGGTGGCGGACGCCGGGGTGGACCCCGCAGACGGCCAGGCCGAGCGCCGCCGCACCGATGCCGAGGACGTCAACGGCCCCGTGGACCAGGGCCTGTCGCCAGCGCTGGCGTCGGGCGGCGCCGACCAGGACCACGACGGACAGGCTCACCAGGACGGCCGGCACCCAGCCGTAGAGGAGCAGGACGGCGAGGGCCAGGGCGGCTCCGGAGCCGGTGCCGCCCCACCACCGGTCCCGGCCGAGGGCGACCAGGTGGCCGACGAGGACGCCGGTCAGGACGGCCAGCGCCCAACCGACGGGCCCGGAGGGGAACAGCGGCTCGCCGCCGCCGAGGGTGTACAGCACTCCCGCGGCGAGCGTCACGCCCGCCGCCATGACGAGGGCCGCGGGCAACGCAGGCACCACGAGCCGGCGGAGCCGCGACGCCGGAGCGGCGCTGTCGGTCGGTTTCATTCCGATCCCTCTCACAGCCGGCTGTGCCCGCGCCACGGCAGGCGCACACGTCAACAGTAGGCCGCGGAAGGCTGTTACGGGCAGCGATCCGCAGCGGTTGCCCGAATGCGACCCGGCCTCCCGGATCAATCTGGTATGCGCCGATGGGGTGACACCTCACTCCTCCTCAGGCGGAGTGACAGCTACCGCTCGTGCTGCCTCGGGACCCTGCTCCAGCAGCACAGCGAAGCCATCATCGTCCAACACGGGGACCTTCAACTGCATGGCTTTGTCGTACTTCGAACCGGGGTTGTCGCCCACCACTACGAATCCGGTCTTCTTGGAAACGGATCCGGTCACCTTCGCTCCGAGAGCCTGCAGCGCTTCTTTCGCGCCATCTCTCGTGTGTGACTGAAGTGTGCCCGTTACCACGACGGTGACGCCTTCCAATGGACGCGGGCCCGCGTCACCCGTCTGCTCCTCCTCCATCCGGACGCCCGCGGCCCGCCAGCGCTCGATGATCTCCTGGTGCCAGTCCACGGCGAACCACTGCTTGAGCGACGCGGCGATGGTGGCGCCGACGCCGTCCACGGCGGCCAGTTCCTCCTCGCTGGCGTCCCGGATCCGGTCGACGGAACGGAACTCGCGCGCCAGCGCCTGCGCCGCGACCGGGCCCACGTGACGGATCGACAGGCCGGTGAGGATGCGGGCCAGCGGGCGCTCCTTGGCGGCCTGGATGTTCTCCAACATGGCGAGGGCGTTCTTCTTCGGCTCGCCCTTCTGGTTGGCGAAGAAGGTGACGACCTTCTCCTCGCCGGTCTTCGGATCGCGCTTGGGCAGACCGGTGTCCGGGTCCAGGACGTGGGACTTGATGGGCAGCAACTGCTCGATGGAGAGGTCGAAGAGGCCGCCCTCGTCCGTCAACGGCGGCTCGGCGGGCTCCAGCGGCTGGCTGAGCGCGGTGGCGGCGACGTAGCCGAAGTTCTCGATGTCGAGGCACTTGCGGCCGGCGAGGTAGAACAGCCGCTCGCGGATCTGGGCGGGACAGGACCGGGCGTTGGGGCACCGCAGGTCGATGTCGCCCTCCTTGGCGGGCTGGAGCGCCGAGCCGCACTCGGGGCACTCGGCGGGCATCACGAACTCCCGCTCGGTGCCGTCCCGCAGATCCACCACCGGGCCCAGGATCTCCGGGATGACGTCGCCGGCCTTGCGGATGACGACGGTGTCCCCGATGAGGACGCCCTTGGCCTTGACCACGTCCTGGTTGTGCAGGGTGGCGAACTCCACCTCGGACCCGGCGACGGTGATCGGCTCGACGACCGCGTACGGCGTGACCCGTCCGGTGCGGCCGACGCCGACGCGGACGTCCACCAGCTTGGTGTTGACCTCCTCCGGCGGGTACTTCCAGGCGATGGCCCAACGCGGCGCCCGCGAGGTGGCGCCGAGCCGGCCCTGGAGCCGGATCTCGTCGAGCTTGACCACGACGCCGTCGATCTCGTGCTCGACGGCGGTGCGACGGGTCTCGGGGTCGCCGTAGTGGGCGATGAACTCCCGCACCGCGGCGAGCGAGTCGACGACGCGGTTGTGCGAGGCGGTGGGCAGGCCCCACTCCTGGAGCAGGTCGTACGCCTGGGAGAGGCGGTCGATCTCCAGGCCGTCGCGGGCGCCGAGGCCGTGCACGACCATGTGCAGCGGGCGGGTGGCGGTGACCTTGGGGTCCTTCTGGCGCAGCGAACCGGCCGCGGCGTTGCGGGGGTTGGCGAACGGGGGCTTGCCGTCCGCCACCAGGCGCTCGTTGAGCTCCAGGAACTTCTCCATCGGGAAGTAGACCTCCCCGCGGACCTCGACGAGTGCGGGGACCCGGTCGCCGGTGAGGCGGTGCGGGATCTCGGCGATGGTGCGGACGTTGGGCGTGATGTCCTCACCGGTGCGGCCGTCGCCGCGGGTGGCGGCGCGGGTGAGCCGGCCGTGCTCGTAGGTGAGGTTGACCGCGAGGCCGTCGACCTTCAGCTCGCACAGGAAGTGGTAGCCGGCGCCCTTCGGGTCGCCGCCCAGTTCGCCGGCGACCCGCTCGGCCCAGGCCGACAGCTCCTCGTCGTCGAAGGCGTTGTCCAGCGAGAGCATCCGCTCGCGGTGCGCGACCTCGGTGAACTCCGTGGCGTAGGAGCCGGCGACCTTCTGGGTCGGGGAGTCCGGCGTGCGCAGCTCGGGATGGGCCTCCTCCAGCGCCTGAAGCGAGCGCAGCAGCGTGTCGAACTCCGCGTCGCTGACGACCGGGGCGTCCTTCACGTAGTACCGGAAGCGGTGCTCCTCGATCTGCTCAGCGAGCTGCGCGTGCTCCTCCCGTGCCGCGGCGGGCACCTTGGATGCCGCTGCGTGCTGTTCGCCAGCCACCGTCTTGTCCTCCCGTGTCCTTGAGGGCGGTCACTCAGGGTTGTCCGCGAGCGACCTCGCCGCCCGGACGCAGTGGGTGAGGACCTCTCGGGCGTAGGCGGGCGAGGCGCCCGCCAGACCGCACGAGGGAGTGACCACCACGGACTCCGCGAGGAGCCCCGGTGCCAGCCCCAACCTGCGCCACAGCGTCCGGACACCCATGACGCTACCGGCAGGGTCTGACAATCGACCGTCCACGCCCGGCACCACGCCCGCGAACAGCGCGGTACCGCCCTCGACCGCCTCGCCGAGCGCCTCGTCCTCACGCTCGGTGAGCAGTGCGGCGTCGAACGAGACGCCGGTGACGCCGGCCCGCCGCAGCAGCGCGAACGGCACCTCGGGGGCGCATGAGTGGACCACGACCGGTGCGCCGTCCGCGGCCCCGACGAGGTCGCGCAGCGCGCCCTCGACGACCGCGCGGTCCACGGCCCGGTGGGTGCGGTAGCCGCTCGCGGTCCTCACCCGCCCCTGGAGCACCGCGGTCAGCGACGGCTCGTCGAGTTGGAGGACGACCTCGGCGCCCGGCACCCGGCGCCGGACCTCCGCGAGGTGGCCGCGCAGCCCCTCGGCGAGGGACTCCGTGAGGTCGCGGCAGGCCCCGGGGTCGCCGAGCGCCACCTGGCCGTTGCGCAGTTCGACGGCGGCGGCCAGCGTCCACGGGCCGACCGCGGAGACCTTCAGCGGTCCGGTGTACCCCTGGGTGAACTCCTCCAGGGCGTCGAGGTCCTCGCCGAGCCAGGAGCGCGAGCGACGGGTGTCGCGACCGGGCCGGTCGCTGATCCGCCAGCCGCTGGGCTCCACGTGGGCGTAGAGCTCGACGAGCAGGCCCAGGGTCCGCCCGATCATGTCGGCTCCGGGCCCCCGGGCCGGGAGTTCGGGCAGATGGGGGAAGTCCTCCAGCGATCCGGTGACGGTCTTCGCCGCTTCGCGCGCGTCGCCGCCCGGCATCGATCCGATGCCGGTCGCCGCGCCCGCGGCCCACTTGTGCCTGGTGTTCTCGCTCACCCAGGAAGGGTATGCGGCGGCGGGCCGGGCGGGTTGCCCCAGCCCGGCCCGCGTCCGGTCCGCCGGCGGTTGCGCCGGCCGTCCGTCGGAGGGTCAGCCCCGCCGGCGGATGCCCAGCCAGCCGATCACCGCCGCGGCCGCCAGGGCCAGCGCGGTCAGGGCGAAGGCGTGTGCCGTCCCCTGGTAGGCGTCGCCCGCGCCGGTCAGCACCGCGCCCATGCCGGCGATGCCGACCAGGGAGCCGACCTGCCGGTTGGCGTTGAGGGTCGCACTGCCGATGTCGGCGTGCTCGCGGCCGGCGGCCTCCATCAGGACGCCGGTCATCGCCGGGGAGGCGATGCCGCTGGCGAGGTTGGTGACGGCCAGCACCGCGGCGACCACCCCGTACGGCAGGGACGGCGACAGGACGAGGAAGAGCAGCAGGTAGCCGGCGGCGGAGAACGCCAGGGAGGCGGTGAGCGCGGTCCGGTTGCCGGTGCGCGGGGCGATCCGGGTGTAGAGGACGTTGCCGAGCGGGATGACGAGGACGGCCGGGAGCATCTGCAGGCCGGCCGTCACCGCGCTGGCGCCGCGCCCGGTCTGGAGGAAGAGGCCGAGGACGAACAGGGCGCCGTAGAAGGCGAAGTTGAAGAGGAAGCCGACGGCGTTGGCGGCGCTGAAGCGGCTGTCGGCGAAGAGCACGACGGGCAGGACGGGGGTGCGGGCGCTCCGTTCCCGGAGCACGAAGGCAACAGCGGCGAGGACGGTGACCGCGAAGGCGGCGAGGACGGCGGGCGCGGTCCAGCCGGCGGCGGGGCCTTCGATGAGTGCGTAGCTGAGCGCGCCGAGGGCGAGCAGGCCCAGGACGTGGCCGCTGCCGCCGAGCGGTGCGCCGGTGCCCGGGACCGCCGTGATCACCCGGCGGGTGAGCAGCAGTCCCAGGATGCCGATGGGGAGGTTGACCAGGAAGATGCTGCGCCAGCCGAGGGTGCCGACGAGCAGGCCGCCGAGGGTCGGCGCCAGTCCGACGGAGGTGGAGACGATCGCGGACCAGATGCCGAGCACCTTCGCCCGGCGGGCCGGCTCGGGGAAGGCGTTCATCAACAGCGACAGCGAGCTGGGCATGAAGAGCGCGGCGCCCGCGCCCTGGGCGAGGCGGGCCGCCACCAGGGCGCCGCCGCCCGGCGCGGCGGCGCCCAGCAGGGAGGCGACGGTGAAGACGGCGAGCCCGACGAGGTAGATCCGCCGGGCGCCGAACCGCTTGGCCAGCGAGCCGGCGAGCAGCAACAGCGCGGCGAAGGAGAGGACGTAGCCGTCGACGACCCAGGTGAGGCCGGACATGGTCAGTCCGAGACGGGCCTGGAGGTCGTGCGCGGCGACGTTCATGATGCCGGTGTCCAGGCTGGCCATCACGAACCCGAGGGCCAGGACGACGAGTTGGACGCCGCCGCTGACGGGCGCGGGACGGGTCGGGGTGCTCGCCGTGCCGCGCGGCGCCGCTGTCTCAGTGATCATGAAAGTAGTTATAGCTGTATCTATCCGCGGGGCGTAATGGTTACAGCTATAACTTTACTGAAGCCATACCAAAGGCCCCCGGGGTGCGCCCCGAGGGCCTTTGGCGAAGGGCGGCGGACCGGCGCTAGTCGTCGATCCGGCCCAGCGCCCTGAGCAGTTCGTCGCGGAGCGCGCTGCGCTCGTCGTGGGAGAGGTGGTCCAGCGGCGACGCGGTGCCCATCCGCCGCAGCAGGTCCAGCCGCAGCTCGCGGCCGGCCTCGGTCAGCACCAGCTGCTTGGCCCGGCCGTCGGCGGGGTGCGGGCGGCGCACCACCATGCCCTGCTTCTCCAGCTTGGAGATGACGTAGGTGACGTTCGGCGGCTCGCAGCACAGCACCGCGGCCAGCTCCCGGGCGGTTTTCGGCTCGCCCAGCTCCTCCAGCGCCTTGGCCTGGGTCGGCGTCAGGTCCAGCTCCGCGATCCGGCTGCGCTGGTGGGCGTCGAGGCGGCGGCCCAACTCGGTGACGAGCCCCCGGATCTCCCGGAACCCGCACCCCGCCGCCGCGGAGGTCTTCGCTTCGGTGGTCGCCCTAGACGTGGTCACCCCGAAAGCGTACGTCGCCCCCGTGCGAGGCACGGGGGCGAGGGCGGCCGGACCGCCGGTGGGGCCCCGTCGAGCCGGGGCCTGAGGCGGTCAGCGGCCCGGTCGGACCACCACGTCCTTGAGCTCCGCGTCCCGCGGCAGGTCGATCGCGGTGAGGATGGCCGTGGCCACCGACTCCGGGTCGATCCACCGGGCCGGGTCGTAGTCCTTGCCCTCCTGGCGGTGGGCGCTCTCCTGCATGGGGGTGGCGGTGCGCCCCGGGTAGACCGAGGTGACCCGGACGCCGTTGCCGTGCTCCTCGGCGCGGAGCGAATCGGCGAGCGCCTTCAGGCCGTGCTTGCTTGCCGCGTACCCGCCCCAGTTGGCGTGCGCCTCCAGCCCGGCCCCGGAGTTGACGAAGACCAGGTGCCCCTGCGCCAGCCGCACCAGCGGCAGCAGCAGGCGGGTGATCTCGGCCGGCGCGACGAGGTTGACGGCGAGCTGCCGCTGCCACGCCTTGGCCGGGAGGTCGCCGACCGCGCCCAGCTCGATGACGCCCGCGACGTGCTGGATGGAGTCGAGGCGGGTCGGCAGCTTCTGGTGGCCGAGTGCCCAGTCGAGCTTCTCGGGGGTGGCGAGGTCGCCGACGAGGACCTGCGCCCCGGGGAACTGTTCGGTCAGGTCCTTGGCCCGGCGGAGGTCCCGGGCCAACAGCCAGATTTCCTCGCCGCGCTCGGCGAGCCGCCGTGCGACTGCCGCGCCGATGCCGGATCCGGCGCCCGTGATCAAGTGCGTACCCATGGGAGCGATCCTACGGCGTGCCCGAGGGGCGGTGGATCACTTCCGGACGCGCACCTGCTCCTCCAGGTGGGCCAGCGCCGCCGCACCGTCCTCGGCGAAGAACACCAGGTCGGAGAGGGGGATCGGCAGGAAGCCCTCCGCCTCCATCCGCTCGAACTGGGCCTTCAGCCCGTCGTAGAAACCTGCGGTGTTCAGCAGCACCACCGGCTTGGTGTGCATCCCGTGCTTGCGCAGCTCCAGGATCTCGGTCGCCTCGTCCAGGGTGCCGGTGCCGCCCACCATCACCACGATGGCGTCGGCACGGGCCAGCAGCTGCGCCTTGCGCTCGGCGAGGTCCTTGGTGACGACCATCTCGTCGGCGCCGGCCCGCGCCTTGTGCGCGAGGAACTCCACGGAGACGCCGAGGAGCGCGCCGCCGGACTCCTGGACGCCGTCCGCCATGACCTTCATCAGGCCGGTGTCCGAACCGCCCCACACCAGGGCGTGCCCGCGCTCGCCGATCGCCTCGGCGAACTTCCGGGCGGGCTGGACGTAGCGGTCGTCGAGGTCGGCGGCGGAGCAGAAGACGCAGATGTTCATGCCGTTCAGCCTACGGGGCGCGGCACCGGCACCCCGCGGGGGCGTGAACGGTGCCGGGCCCGGCCGCGGGGGTTCCCGCGGCCGGGCCCGGCACCGGACCCTTAGATCAGGCCCTGGTCCAGCATCGCGTCCGCGACCCGCTCGAAGCCGGCGATGTTGGCGCCCGCCACGTAGTCGCCGGGCAGCCCGAAGCGCTCGGCGGTCTGGAAGCAGGTGTCGTGGATCCCGCGCATGATGGCGGCGAGTTCGCCCTCGGCGCGCTCGAACGTCCACGCCTCGCGGGCGGAGTTCTGCTGCATCTCCAGCGCGCTGGTCGCCACGCCACCGGCGTTGGCGGCCTTGCCCGGGCCAAAGGCGACGCCGGCCTCCTTCAGGAGCGCCACCGCCTCCGGGGTGGTGGGCATGTTGGCGCCCTCGGAGACCGCCTTGACGCCGTTGCGGACCAGGATCCGGGCGGCGTCCGCGTCGAGTTCGTTCTGCGTGGCGGAGGGCAGGGCCACGTCGCAGGCGACGTCCCAGACGCTGCCGCCGGCGACGTACTTCGCCGAGACGCCGCGCCGCTGGGCGTAGTCGCTGACCCGGCCGCGCTCGACCTCCTTGATCTGCTTCAGCAGTGCGAGGTCGATGCCCTTCTCGTCGACGACGTAGCCACCCGAGTCGGAGACGGTCAGCACGTTGGCGCCGAGCGCCTGGGCCTTCTCGATGGTGTAGATGGCGACGTTGCCGGAACCGGAGACCACCACCTGCTGGCCGTCCAGTTCCTCACCGCGCTGCTTGAGCATCTCCTCGGTGAAGAGCACGTTGCCGTAGCCGGTGGCCTCGGTGCGGGCCTTGGAACCGCCCCATTCCAGGCCCTTTCCGGTCAGGACGCCGGCCTCCCAGCGGTTGGTGATCCGCCGGTACTGGCCGAAGAGGTAGCCGATCTCCCGGCCGCCGACGCCGATGTCGCCGGCCGGCACGTCGGTGTGCTCGCCGAGGTGGCGCTGCAGCTCGGTCATGAAGGACTGGCAGAAGCGCATCACTTCGGCGTCCGACTTGCCGTGCGGGTCGAAGTCGCTGCCGCCCTTGCCGCCGCCGATGTTCAGCCCGGTCAGGGCGTTCTTGAAGATCTGCTCGAAGCCGAGGAACTTCACGATGCCGAGGTTGACCGAGGAGTGGAACCGCAGGCCGCCCTTGTACGGGCCGAGCGCGCTGTTGAACTCCACCCGGAAGCCGCGGTTGACGCGGATCTGCCCGGCGTCGTCCTGCCAGGGCACCCGGAACATGATCTGCCGCTCCGGCTCGACCAGCCGCTCCAGGACCTTGGCGTCCGCGAACTCGGGCCGGGCGTCGAGCACCGGCGCCAGGGTTTCCAGGACCTCCAGTGCCGCCTGGTGGAACTCCGCCTCGCCGGGGTTCCGACGGATCAACTCGGCGTGCAGGGAAGCCAGCCCGGCGGTGAGACCACCGTGCTTGACCTCAGATTGAACAGTCGACATGACTTCCGTTCCCTTCGTGGCCGACGAAAGCCGCGTGCCGTCCGGATCGCCGTTGAACCGTCGACGCGGGGCCTTGGATGTCCCGTCGCGCTTCGCCGACTTTATGCGCCGGGCCCCGGGCAATCGAGGGCGGGGGTGCCCGGCGCGCCAACCTGTACGCGATTTCCCCATCTCCCGCGCCGCTCCGTTTCAGACGGCGGCGGGCGCGGCGACCGGGGCCGACGGCGCCTGCCCGGGCGCGCCGGAGCCGGTCCCGGAGCCGTTCGCCGCCCCGGCCTCGGCCGTGACCAGCTGCTCCATCGGCGCGGCGGCGGCGCCGCCGGCTATCACCATGGCCAGCAGGAGCACGACCACCGTGAGCACCGTGCCCAGCCAGACCATGGTGTGGACCGGCAGGAGGTAGACACCGACGATCTTGAGGACGCACTCGGCCAGCAGCATGCTCCCCCAGATCGTCGAGAACCGGCGCTCCAGCTGGCGGAAGCGCGGGCTGGAGTCCCGCAGCCGGACCCAGGCCGCCTCCGCCGCCGGGCCGCCCTTCGTCACCCACGGCTTGAGCCCGGCGCTCATCAGGGGCCGGCCGGCGGCCACCGAGAGAAGCACCGCGATCCCGACGACGCTGCTGACGCCGCTGTCCTTGGCCATCATCAGTCGGGCGTCGCCGGTCAGGGTGCTCGTCACCAGCCCCACCGCGTTGACGACGAGGATCAGCAGCGCGAGGCCGTTGACGCTGCGGTCCCGGACCAGGCCCCAGACGGTGCGCGCCGCCGGGACCACGCTGCTCCAGGCCAGCGCGGCCACGTCGGACAGCCCGAAGCCGCTGCTGAGGACGTAGTAGGCGGCCGTCGGAATGCCGGCGTCGACCACCAGCGGCATGAGGGCCTGTACGAGCTGTTTACCGGCGGACTGCTGCTGACTCACGACGGACTCCCCCGAGTTGGGCTCCGCACGGCGCCGAGTGCGCCGTGCCGGACGTCCCCAGCTTCCGTCAGCGGGGCACCCGGCCGGCAGTCCCAGCCGTCCCGTCTTCGCCGTGACATTTGTCAGTGCCGCGCCGGGGCCCGCGGTGCGGGGCGGCCCGGTGCGGCCCGTGGTGCCGGTGGGGTCAGCCGGCCTGGTGCTGCGCCGCCGCGGGGGCCGGGCGGCGCGTGGTGCCGGCGATCGTCGCCGAACCGACCACCCGGGTGCCGTCGTAGAGGACGATGGCCTGGCCGGGGGCGACGCCGCGGACCGGCTCGGTGAAGGTGACGTGCAGGGTGTCGTCGACGACCTCCGCGCTGACCTCGGTCTCGCCGCCGTGGGCGCGGAGCTGGGCGGTGTAGCCGGCCGGGCCGGACGCCGGCGGGCGGCCGCACCAGCGGGGGCGGATCGCGGTGAGCGCCGTCACGTCGAGGGAGGCGGCCGGGCCGACCGTGACGGTGTTGTCCACCGGGGAGATGTCGAGGACGTAGCGGGGCTTGCCGTCCGGGGCCGGGCGGCCCAGCCGCAGGCCCTTGCGCTGCCCGATGGTGTAGCCGTAGGCGCCGTCGTGGGTGCCCAGGACCTCGCCGGACTCGTCGACGATGGGGCCCTCGGCGGCGCCCAGCCGCTTGGCGAGGAAGCCCTGGGTGTCGCCGTCGGCGATGAAGCAGATGTCGTGGCTGTCGGGCTTCTTGGCGACGAACAGGCCGCGGCGGGCGGCCTCTTCGCGGATCTCGGACTTGGTGGTGGGGGTGTCGCCGAGCGGGAACAGGGCGTGCGCCAGCTGCCGATCGTCGAGCACGCCGAGGACGTAGGACTGGTCCTTGGCCATGTCGGTGGCGCGGTGCAGCTCGCGGGAACCGTCGGCGCGCAGGATCACCTGGGCGTAGTGGCCGGTGCACACCGCGTCGAAGCCCAGGGCGAGCGCCTTGTCCAGGAGGGCGGCGAACTTGATCTTCTCGTTGCAGCGCAGGCAGGGGTTGGGCGTGCGGCCGGCCTCGTACTCCGCGACGAAGTCCTCGACCACGTCCTCGCGGAAGCGCTCGGCGAGGTCCCAGACGTAGAACGGGATGCCGATCACGTCGGCGGCGCGGCGGGCGTCGTGGGAGTCCTCGATGGTGCAACAGCCGCGGGCGCCGGTGCGGAACGACTTGGGGTTCTCGGACAGCGCGAGGTGGACCCCGGTGACGTCGTGGCCGGCCTCGGCGGCACGGGCCGCGGCGACGGCGGAGTCCACACCACCGGACATGGCGGCGAGGACGCGGAGGCGGCGGGGAGCGGCGGCATCAGTCATAGCCCCCCAAGAGTAGACGGAACCGGAACGCGGCCGGAAAGCGTTGTGGAGAACATGGCGGCGACGGATGAGGCGCGGGACGAGGTACGACGGCCTGCGGCCGGGGAACGGGGCCCTGCGGCCGGGGAACGGGGCCCCGTGGACGGGGAACGGGACGGCGGGCGACCTGGCGCGGCCGAGGCGGAGACCGGGCCGGAGGACGGGTCGGAGGAGGGGCCGGACGACGGCGGGCGATCGGCCGGGCGGCGGCTCACCCGGCGGCGGGCGCTGCTGCTCGGCGGCGGTGCCGCGGTGGCCGCCGGGGCGGCGGCGGTCGCCGCCCGCGAGGAGTTGGCGTCCTGGTGGTGGCGGCTGCCGGGGAACGGCCGGCCCCGTAAGGAGGGCGAGGTCGACTTCACCGGTGCGCAGTGGTCGGCCGCGTCCCCGGCCAACTACCGGCGGGCCAGCCGGCCGGACGACTACACCGTCGACCGGGTGGTGGTCCACGTCGTGCAGGGCAGCTTCGCCACCGCGCTCAAGGTCTTCCGGGACCCCTTCCACGAGGCGTCGGCGCACTACGTCGTCCGCGGTGACGGGCACGTCGCGCAGACCGTCCGCGAGCTGGACGTGGCCTTCCACGCCGGGAACCGCGGCTACAACGAGCGCAGCGTGGGCATCGAGCACGCGGGGTTCGTGGACCGACCGGAGTCCTTCACCGCGGAGATGTACGCCGCGTCGGCCCGGCTGACGGCCGGGATCTGCCGCCGGTACGCCTTCCCGGCCGACCGCGAGCACGTCGTCGGGCACGTCGAGGTGCCCGGCACCGACCACACCGACCCCGGGCCGCACTGGGACTGGGACCGCTACCTGGCGCTGGTCCGGGCCCAGCTGCGCCGGCCGGCGGGCCGGGCGTGACCCCCGGCCGGCCCGGGCCCGCTAGCTGAGCCCGGCGCCGCGGGCCCGCTCCACCACCGGACCGATGACCTCCGCCAGCGCCGCGACGTCCTCGGCGGTGGAGGTGTGGCCCAGCGAGAAGCGCAGCGTGCCGCGCGCGAGGTCCTGCGACATCCCGGTGGCCAGCAGGACGTGACTGGGCTGGGCGACGCCGGCGGTGCAGGCGGAGCCGGTGGAGCAGGCGATGCCCTGGGCGTCCAACAGCAGCAGCAGGGAGTCGCCCTCGCAGCCGGGGAAGGTGAAGTGGGCGTTGGCCGGCAGCCGGCCGGCCGGATCCGGGTCGCCGCCCAGGAGGGCGTCGGGCGCGGCGGCCCGCACGGCCTTGATCAGGTCGTCACGGAGCGCGCCGATGTCGCGGGCGAACTCCGCCCGGTGCGCGACGGCGTACCGGCCGGCCGCGGCGAACGCGGCGATGGCCGGGGTGTCGAGGGTGCCGGAGCGGACGTGGCGCTCCTGGCCGCCGCCGTGCAGCACCGGGACGGGGGCGTGTTCGCGGCCCAGCAGCAGCGCGCCGATGCCGTACGGCCCGCCGATCTTGTGGCCGGAGACGGTCATCGCGGCCAGCCCGGAGGCGGCGAAGTCGACGTCCAGCTGGCCGACCGCCTGGACCGCGTCGGCGTGCAGCGGGACCTCGAACTCCCGGGCCACCTCGGCCAGTTCGCGGATCGGTTGGATCGTGCCGATCTCGTTGTTGGCCCACATCACGGTGGCCAGCGCGACGTCGGCGGGGTTGCGGGCGAGCGCCTCGCGCAGCGCCTCGGCGTGCACCCGGCCGAGGGCGTCGACCGGCAGCCAGTCGACGGTGGCGCCCTCGTGCTCGGCGAGCCATTCGACGGCGTCCAGGACGGCGTGGTGCTCGACCGGGCTGGCCAGGATCCGGGTGCGCGCCGGATCGGTCGCCCGGCGGGACCAGTACAGGCCCTTCACCGCGAGGTTGTCGGCCTCGGTGCCGCCCGCCGTGAAGACGACTTCGCTGGGGCGGGCACCCAGGGAGGACGCGAGTGATTCCCGCGCCTCCTCGACGGTGCGCCGGGCTCGCCGGCCGGCGGCGTGCAGGGAGGAGGCGTTGCCGGTGACGGTCAGCTGGGCGGTCATCGCCTGCACCGCCTCCGGGAGCATCGGAGTGGTGGCGGCGTGGTCGAGGTAAACCATGGTGCGCCGATTCTACGAGCCCCCCGGGGGCGCGTGCCCCGCGCGGGGGCGCATCCGACGGGGCGCGGGCCCGCCGCGGCCTGGAGGGCACGTGACCTCCGTGATTTTCGCGCCCGGTACGAGATCAGCGACTCCACGGTGACGATCGTCGTCATCCATGTGGGCCGGGCGGGCTGACCCGCCCCTCGACATCCGGTGGAGTTCCCCAGCGCGTCGGGCGAGGTGCGGTGGAGCGCCCTCGGGCCACCCGGGGCTGCGGCCCGACGTGCTGGACCGCCTGGTCGCCCCCTGGTGCACGGAGCGGGGGCAGCCGGCGTTCTACCGGCAGATCGCGCAGAACGACCAGCGGTTCACCGACGAGGTGGCCGGGCGGTACGGGGAGAGCGCGATGCCGGTGCTGATCTGCTGAGGCGCCGAGGACAGTTGGATTCCGGTCGCCAAGGGGCACGAGCTGGCGGCCCGCATCCCCGGGGCGCGGCTGCGGCTGATCGAGGGCGCGGGCCACCTCGTGCAGGAGGACGCACCGGGCGAACTGGCGGCGGCGCTACGGGAGTTCGCGGGATAGCCCGGATCGGCCGGCGGGCGGCTACCGCGCCAGGATCGTGCGGGCCAGTTGGCGGGACTGGGCGACCAGGCGGTCGGCGGAGTCCCAGACCTCGGCGTCCTCCTCCAGGAAGCCGCCGGCCAGGTTGCGGGTGGTGATGGACACCCGCAGCGGACCGGGGGCCGGGCGGTGCCGGACGTGACAGGTCAGCTCGACGGTGGGGACCCAGCCGCTCAGGCCCAGGTCGAAGGCGGTGGGCGGCAGGCCGTCGACGGCCAGGAGGAGGGCGAGCGGGTCGGGCTCGCGGCCGTCGGCCAGGCCGAACCAGCCGCGCATCTCCCCCTTGCCGGAGGGCGCACCCACCGCCCAGCCCACGGTCGCCGGGTCCAGTCGGACGTCCAGGCGCTCGGTGATCGCGGTGCTGCCGGGAATGGCCGGCCGGTCGCCGGGGGCGCTGTCCGTGCCCAGGCAGTGTTCGTAGGGCGGGATGGCCGGCGGCTTGGCGGTGGTGCGGACGTCGTCGGGGAGGGCCGCCAGGTCGCCGTAGGTGGCGAGCACCCGGATCCGTTCGACCTCGGTGCCGTCGTCGGCGAACTGGACCAGGGTGGCGGTGCCGGTGGACAGCGTGCGGCCGGTGCGGACCACCTCCGTGCGGACGACGGCGGGGCCGGGGGCGGAGGCCGTCAGGTAGTGCGCGGTGAGGGTGAGCGGGTCGGGGTGCGGGAGCGCGTCGCCCAGGGCGCGGCCCAGCAGGGCGAGGAGGTAGCCGCCGTTCACCGCGTTGATGATCGTCCAGCCCGCGGAGAGGTGGGCGTCGTAGACGCCCGGGGCGCGCCGGGTGACCGCCGTGTCGCGGTCGAACTCGCTGTTTCCTGCGGTCACCGATGCCATGGCGGCACGCTACACGGATCCGTTACCGACCGGTAGTGTCAATTTCAAGGAACGGGCGGGGAGTCCGGTGGGGAACGCGCCCGGAGTGATCGACTCCGCGGCTGCCATCATGACCGCATGCTTCATGTGCTCTACCTGGTCGGCGTCTCGGCCTTCGCCGCGAGCGGCGTCCTGGCGGCCTACCGCGCCAACATGGACCCGTTCGGCGGTCTGGTCCTCGCGTTCGCCGCGTCCATCTCCGGCGGCACGCTGCGCGATCTGATCCTGGATCGGCGGCCGCTGTACTGGACGCACGACTGGGTGCTGCTGACGGTGATCATCTGCGTCGGCGTGGGCACCATCGTCTACCTGCGCTTCTGGTCCCTGCCGCGCAAGTCGCTGCTGGTCGTCGACGCGATCGGGCTCTCCGTGGTCACCGTGATCGGGGCCCGGGCGGCGATCACGGCGGGGGCCACCCCGCTCGCGGTGATCATCCTGGCGGTGCTGACCGGCGTGGCCGGCGAGGTCCTCCGCGACGTGCTGTGCGGGGAGTTCCCACCGCTGCTGCTGCGGGAGGACGTCTACGCCATAGCGGCGCTGGCCGGCGCCTGCTGCTACCTGCTGTTGGACCGCCTCGGGGCCGGGGCCAACCCCGCCGCGGTGGTCTCGGCGGGGTTGGTGTTCGCACTCCGGATGGGCGCGCTCTATCTGGGCCTGCACCTGCCCCGGCCGCAACAACTGCGCGACCGGGGCGGCAAGCAGGCCGACTAGCCGGTCACTCCCCCGGCAGCGCCGGGCGGCTTCGAGTGTCCAGCCAGGTGTGGAAGAGGTCACCCAGGCGCTGCCCGGAGACCTTCTCGGCCAGCGCGACGAAGTCGGCGGTGTCCGCGTTGCCGTAGCGGTGCCGGGCGGTCCAGGCCGGCAGCAGCCGGAAGAAGGCCCGGTCGCCGATGCGTTCGCGCAGCGCCTGGAGGGTCATCGCCCCACGCTCGTAGACCGCGTCGGAGAACATGGTGTCCCGCTGCGGGTCGGAGACCTTGATCTTCCAGAAGGCGTCGTCGGCCGGGGCGGCCGCGTACGCCTTGCGGAACGCGTCGTGGGCGGTGGTGGTGCCGCGGTGCTCGGACCACAGCCACTGGGCGTAGGTGGCGAAGCCCTCGTTGAGCCAGATGTCCTTCCACTGCCGGACCGAGACCGAATCGCCGAACCACTGGTGGGCCAGCTCGTGGACGATGGTGCTCTCGCTGCGTACCGCGGAGTAGGCCGGCTTGGACTGCACCTCCAGGGAGAAGCCGGCCTGCGGCATGTCGTCCACGATCGCGCCGGTCTCCTCGAACGGGTACGGCCCGAAGAGCTTCGACCAGTAGTCGGTGGCCTCGGCGGTGACGCCGTAGACGTCGACCTTGCCGGTCGGCAGGGTCGGGTCGGTGGCGACGTAGATCGGGGTGCCGCCCGGGGTGGTGCCGGTGCGCACGTCGAACTTCCCGATGGTGGCGGTGGCCAGGTACGGCGCCATCGGGCGGCTCTCGCGCCAGTGGAACCAGGACCGGCCGCCGCGCTCGCCGGAGCCGACCAGCCGCCCGTTGGAGACCCCGGTCAGCCCCTTGGGGGCGTCGATCCGGACGTCGTAGGTGGCCTTCTCGTCCGGGTGGTCGCTGGAGGGGAACCACGTCGAGGCGGCGTTCGGCTCGCAGGCCACGAACACCCCGTCCTTGGTCTTCATCCAGCCGTACTGGGAGCCGAAGACGATCGGGCCGCTGAGCGGTTGCGGGACGCCGTGGTAGACGACGGTGACCGCGAAGCGCTCGCCGCGGGAGAGCACGCGGCCGGGCCGGACGACGAGTTCGTCGCCGGTTCTGGAGAAGCGGGCGGGCCGGCCGTCGACCCGGACCTGGTCCACGGTCAGCTTCTGGAGGTCCAGGTCGAACGAGGAGAGGTCCTGGGTGGCACGGGCGGAGACGGTGGCCCGGCCGTCGAGCCGGCCCGAGTCGGGGTGGTAGCTGACGCCCAGGTCGTAGTGGAGCGGGGTGTAGCCGCCGTTGCCCAGGCCGGGGAAGTAGGGGTCGCCGATCCCGGGGGCGCCCGGGGTGGCGGCGGGGGCCGCGGCGATGGTGGCGGCCGAGGCCACCGCGGTGGCCAGGGCGAGCCAGCGGGAGGAGCGACGCGCAGAACGGGAGAGTGCCATGAGCCGTCCCTTCGGTTACGCGGATGCGAGAAGAACAACCGCGCCGACTCTGCACTCTCCCGCCCGGCTCCACCAGCGACTTTGCCAAGTCGTCAGGAGTTACTGCCCGGTTGGTGCCTTACCGCCCGAACTTTCGGTCGCCGCAACCGCGTTGGCGTCGGGACCGCCGTCCGCCTCCTCGGGGTGGTGGCAGGCCACCTGGTGCCCGGTCGCCAACTGGATCAGCGGCGGCTCGGTGGTGGCGCACTCCTCGGTCGCCTTCCAGCAGCGGGTGCGGAACCGGCAGCCGGACGGCGGGTTGATCGGCGAGGGCACGTCGCCCTTGAGCAGGATCCGGTCGCGCTGGGTGCGCCGCCTGGGGTCCGGCACCGGCACCGCGGAGAGCAGCGCCTTGGTGTACGGGTGCCGGGGCGAGGCGTAGAGCGCGTCCCGCTCGGCCAGTTCGACGATCTTGCCGAGGTACATCACCGCGATCCGGTCCGAGACGTGCCGGATGACCGAGAGGTCGTGCGCGATGATCACGTAGGTCAGGCCCAGCTCCTCCTGGAGGTCGTCCATGAGGTTGACGACCTGGGCCTGGATGGAGACGTCGAGGGCGGAGACCGGCTCGTCGGCGACCACCAGCTTGGGCTTGAGGGCCAGCGCCCGGGCGATCCCGATGCGCTGGCGCTGCCCGCCGGAGAACTCGTGCGGATAGCGGTTGTAGTGCTCCGGGCTCAGGCCCACCAGCTCCAGCAGCCGCTGCACCTCCTTCTTGACCCCGCCCTCGGGCTCGACGCCCTGGAGCCGGAAGGGGGTGGAGACGATCCCGCCGATGGTGTGCCGCGGGTTCAGCGAACCGTACGGGTCCTGGAAGATCATCTGGATGTCGCGGCGCAGCGGGCGCAGCTTGCCCGGGGACAGGTGGGTGATGTCCCGGCCCTCGAACTCGACGGCACCGCCGGTCGGTTCGTCGAGCCGGGTGATCAACCGCCCCATCGTGGACTTGCCGCAGCCGGACTCGCCGACGACGCCCAGCGTCTCACCGGGGAAGACGTCGAAGTCGATGCCGTCGACCGCCTGGACGGCGCCGACCTTGCGCTTGAGCAGGCCCTTGGTGATCGGGAAGTGGCGGACCAGGCCGCGGACCGTGAGCAGCGGCCGGTCCTGGGCGGCCCGGCCGGGCTGCGCGGCCGGTTCGCCCTTCTCGTGCGTCCCGGTGGTCTCGGTTGTCCCGGTGGTCTCGGTTGTCCCGGTGGTCTCGGGGGTCTCGGTCGTCTCGGGGGTCTCGGTCACAGCTTCGGCGCAATCTCTTCGGTCCAGATACGCTGCCGCTCCTCCTGCGGCAGGTGGCAGGCCGAGTGGTGCCGGCCGTCGACCTGCTGCAGTTCGGGGCGCACCGTGCGGGTGACGTTGTCCTTGGGGACGTCCGCGTACGGGCAACGGGGGTTGAAGGCACAGCCGGACGGCACGTTGATCAGGCTGGGCGGCGAGCCCTTGACCGGGATCAGCCGGTCGGTCTGGTCACGGTCGATCCGCGGCATGGAGCCGAGCAGGCCCCAGGTGTAGGGGTGCTGCGGGGTGGCGAACACCTTGTCCGAGGGGCCCCGTTCCACGCACCGCCCGCCGTACATCACCAGCAGGTCGTCGGCGAGTTCGGCGACCACCCCGAGGTCGTGGGTGATGATGATGACCGCCGAGCCGAACTCCTTCTGCAGATCGCGGATCAGGTCCAGGATCTGCGCCTGGACGGTGACGTCCAGTGCGGTGGTCGGCTCGTCCGCGATCAGCAGCTCGGGGTTGTTGACCAGCGCCATCGCGATCATGGCGCGCTGGCGCATGCCGCCGGAGAACTGGTGCGGGTGGTCGTCCACCCGCTTGTCGGGCTGCGGGATGCCGACCCGGTCGAGCATCTCCACGGCCCGCTTGCGCGCGGTCTTCTTGTTGACCTGGTGGTGGACCCGGTACGCCTCCACGATCTGGCTGCCGACCGTGTAGAAGGGGTGCAGCGCGGAGAGCGGGTCCTGGAAGATCATGGCCATCTGACGGCCGCGCAGCCGGCGCACCTCGTCGGGCTCGGCCGAGACGAGTTCCTTGCCGTCGAGCCAGATCTCGCCGGACATCCGGACCTTGTTGCGCTGCTGGCGGGAGGCCCGGTGCAGGCCCATGATCGCCAGTGAGGTCACCGACTTGCCGGAGCCGGACTCGCCGACGATGCCGAGCGTCTTGCCCTTCTCCAGACGGAAGGTCAGCCCGTCGACGGACTTCACCAGCCCGTCGTCGGTGGCGAAGTGCACCTTCAGGTCCCGCACTTCGAGGAAGGCGGACGGGGTGGCCGCGGACTCGGCGACGGGCTCGGCGGTGGCCTTGGGCCCGGCCTCGGCCTTCGGCTGGGCCTCGGGCTCGGCTTCGGTCTCGGGCGCGGCCTCGACCGGGGTCGCATCTGCCGTGGCGGCTTCGGCCTCGGCCTCGGAGGCTTCGGTTGCAGCAGCATCGGCCTTGGGCGCCTCGGGCGCCTCGGCCTCGGCCGTATCGACCTCGGGCGCTTCGGACTTGGCGGCGGCCGGCCCGGCCGGCGCGGTCCCGTCGGCGGCGGGCTGCCCGGTCGCCGTGGTCTTGTCCTCGGAAGAGTCGGTCACGAGAGCCTCACCCGCGGGTCGACGGCGGCGTACAGAACGTCCACCACCAGGTTGCACATGACGATGAAGAACGCGGCGAGCAGGGTGACGCCGAGGATGTTCGGCAGGTCGTTGGCGTTGATGGAGTCCACCGCGAAGGCGCCGACGCCCTTCAGCGAGAAGACCTGTTCGGTGATGAGCGCGCCACCGAGCAGCAGGCCCAGGTCCATGCCGAAGACGGTGATGATCGGGGTGAGCGCGGCCCGCAGGCCGTGCCGGACGACCACCCGGCGCTCCCGCAGGCCCTTGGCGCGGGCCGTGCGGATGTAGTCCTCGCTCAGCGTCTCCAGCATGCCGGCCCGGGTGAGCCGGGCGTAGAGCGCGGAGTAGAGGAAGGCCAGGGTCACCCAGGGCAGGACCAGGGTCCGGGCCCAGCCGAACGGATCGTCCAACAGCGGGACGTAATCGCTGCGTTCGAAGATCGGCCACTGGTAGGTGAACAGGGCCAGGGCCAGCGCACCGGTGAAGAACATCGGGAGGGAGACGCCGGCCAGGGCCACGCCCATCGCCATCCGGTCGAAGATCGAACCGGGGCGGAGCGCGGAGAGCACGCCGGTGGCGACGCCGGAGACGACCCACAGCACCGCGGCGCCGGCGGCCAGCGACAGGGTCACCGGGAGCCGGGACTGGATCTCCGGCCAGACCTCCAGGTGGGTCTTGAAGGAGTACCCGAAGCACGGCACGTGGCACCGGGCCGCCTCGGGCCCGAACTTGTAGTCGACGCCGACGAAGATGCCCTTGAGGAAGTCCCAGTACTGCTCGTACACGGGCTTGTCCAGGCCGAGGTTCTGCTTGACCGCGGCGATGTCCGCGGGCGTGGGGGCCTTACCGATGTACTGCTGGGCAAGCTGGTCGGTGCTCTGCCCGGCCAGTTTCGGCAGCAGGAAGAAGATGCCGAAAGTGACCGCGCTGACGATCAGCAGCAGGATCACTGCGCTGATCAACCTGCGGATGATGTACGAGAACACGGGGATGCGGCGCCGGTGCCGCGGGCCGGGAGCGACCGGCCCGCGGACACCAATGCCTTCACCTGCCTTCCAGGGCTGCTACTTCTTGACGCCGATGTTGAGGTAGTCGTACTCACCGCTGAAGGCCGAGGTGGACACCAGGTTGGTGGCCTTGGGCGAGCGGTACATCAGGACCTTGAAGTAGGTCAGCGGGACGATCGCCGCCTGCTCCATCGCCTTCCGGTCGATGTCCCCGTACGCCTTCTCGCGGGCGGCCTGGTCGGTGTTGGCGATGGCGCCGTCGAGCAGCTTGTTGATCTCCGGGTCGTCCAGCTGGGACAGGTTGGAGTTGCCGGACTGGCTGATCGCCTTGCCGTTCAGGATCTGCTGGAGGTAGCCGTAGCCGGTCGGGAAGTCGGCGCCCCACTGCATCATCATCAGACCGACGTTGTTGGACTTGTCGAACTCCGGCACACCGGCGTAGTCCGAGAAGTACTTGCTGGTCGGGTAGGACTGGATCTTGGCGTTGATGCCGATCTTCTTCAGCGAGCCGATCACCGAGGTGGCCGCGTCGATCTCGTCCTGACGGTCGTTGCGGGCCAGGATCGTGGTGTTGACGTTGCCGGCGCCGCACTTCTTCCAGTGCGCCTTGGCCTCGGTCAGGTCCAGGTTGTCGCCGTCGTACTTCTGCGGGTACAGGTCGAACTTCTGGTAGCCGGCGATGTCCGTCGGCAGGACCGTGGAGGCGATGTCACCGCGGATCGGGCCGCCGAGCGCGGTCTGCACGGACTTCTTGTCGATGGCGTACTCGACGGCCTTGCGGCACTCGACGTTGTTGAACGGCGCCACCTTGGTGTTGATCGCCGTGTAGACCAGGCGCTGGCCGAGCGCGTTGTCGGTGTGGGACTTCTGCGTGGGGTCGGTCAGCAGCTGGGCCTGGGTCTGACCGTCGACGCCGCGGCCGGCCATGTCCACCATGGTGTTGCCGGACTGCAGGTCCTTGTCGATGGTCGACTGGGCGACCTTCAGGTTGAGGACGATCTTGTCCGGCAGCTGCTTGCGCAGCGGGTCGGTCGCGGCCGACCACTGCGGGTTGCGGACCAGGGTGAGCTGCTTGCCCTCCTGGTAGTTCTCGAACTTGTACGAGCCGGTGGACATCACGTGCTTGGTGTAGTCCGCGCCCTTGTCCTTCGCCTGCGGCACCGGAGCCGTCTGCGGGGCGCTGACCAGGTAGTCGAACTCGGCGAACGGCTTGTTCAGGTGGAAGACGATCGTCTGGGCGTCGGGCGTCTCTACGGACTTGAGCCCTTCCTTGCCCTTGTCCTTGTACGGGCCCTTGTAGCCGCCGTCGTTGTCCTGGAGGAACTGCTGGAAGTAGTTCGGGCCCAGGGAGAGGGTGTCGCGGGCGAAGTTGCTGCGCTCCACCGCGTACTTGACGTCCTGCGAGGTGACGGGGGTCCCGTCCTCGAACTTCACGCCCTTGCGCAGCTTGTACGTCCAGGTCTTGCCGCCGTCGCTGGGCTTGCCCATGGACTCGGCGAGGTCCGGGGCCAGCTCCTCGCCCTTGGTGCCGGCACCGGGCTTGAAGGTGGTCAGCGGACGCGCGTAGAGGCGGCTGAAGTTGTAGACGAAGGCGTAGTACGTGTTGCCCGGGTCGAACGACTCGGGGGCGTCGCTCATCGCGTAGGTGAGGGTGCCCCCCTTCTCGTCCGAGGCGTTGACGACGCCCTTGGTGGCGGCGTTGGCCCCGGCCGAACTGTCGGAGGAAGCCTTTCCGCCGCAGCCGGCCAGCAAAAGGCCCGCACTGGTGATGGCCGCGACAGTCGCGACCGGAAGTGACCTTCGCATGATGCTCGGTGACCCCTTCGTTCGTCGTGAAACGTCAGATCGAAACGGCTAGAAGGTGAGGTGTCCGGACGGGCGGCCGCTCAGCGGCTGCGCGGGTCCAGCGCGTCCCTCAGACCGTCACCGAGCAGGTTGAACGCCAGCACGGTGACGAAGATCGCGAGGCCGGGGACGATCATGTACTGGGGATCGACCTCGTAGTACTTGACCGCCTGGGTGAGCGTGCCGCCCCAGGACGACTGGGGTGGCTGGATGCCGACGCCCAGGAAGCTCAGCGCCGCCTCGAAGAGGATGTTGGAGGGGATCAGCAGCGTCGAGTAGACGATGATCGGTCCCACAAGGTTGGGCAGGAGTTCCCGGAAGAGGATGAACGGCCCGCGGGCGCCCAGTCCACGGGCGGCGGACACGAACTCCCGCTCCCGCAGCGACAGGGTTTGGGCCCGCACGATCCGGCCCATGTAGGGCCAGTTGAAGAAGCCGATCACGAAGATCAGGACCGAGATGTGCAGCGGCAGGCCGTCCAGTCCGAACGCACCGCCCTGCAACGACGCGGAGATCGCGATGGCGAACAGCAGCAGCGGGAAGGCCAGGAAGACGTCCATCATCCGGCTGATGAAGGCGTCCACCCGCCCGCGGTAGAAGCCGGCGACCACGCCCATGACAGTGCCGATGGCCACCGACAGCAGCGTCGCGCCGAACGCCACGAGCAGCGACACCCAGGAGCCTTCGAGGATCCGGGAGAGCAGGTCGCGGCCGAACTTGGGGTCCACGCCCAGGAGGTGGTCGGCACTCATCCCGCCGAAGTCGCCCTTGGGCAGGGTGGTGTTGGGGTCGATCAGGTCTTGGTGCGGCTGGTTCGGGTCCAGGCCGAACAGGTGCTGCAACGGACGGGACAGCGCGGCGATCAGGATGAGCAGGATGACAACGATGGCACCCGCCATCGCGACCTTGTCGCGACGAAAGCGCAGCCACGCGATCTGGCCCAGCGAGCGGCCCTCGATGCGCTTGCTCTCCACGCCCTCCAGCACCGCTTCCGGCTGCGCCTCAGCAGCCGCCCCGGTGGTCTCAATCGGTGCGGTCACGGTGCTTCAGAACCCCTCCCGGCCGACGGTGGACGGCCTGTGCCCGCCGCGGTAGCGGCCTGGTCGGTAACCTCACTGGTGTTCCCCTGCCGCCATCTCCTCCGGGTCTCGCGGGAGTCGGCACTGCGGACGGATCAAAGGTGCGCAGGACAACGGCGGGGAACGACGTTCGTACAAAGGACCGAGGTCCTCGATGCCGGGAGTCTTCATCCGAGTCGCGATCAGTCACCAGCCCTGACGGTGAATGGATGCGCAACTGTGATGTGCTCCGCGGCTTTCCGTTATACGAACAGCAGGGCCGACTGAGCGGTGCGCCGGGCGCTCGGGAGGGGCGTCAACCGGCGTGCAGATGAGGGGAATCCGGCGCAAGGCCGGCGGCGGGCGGGGCCGTGCGGGCGCCCGCCGGCGTCAGTAGGGGCGGGGGTAGCCGTACCCGTAGGTGGGTCCGGGCGCGGGCGGCTGGGCGTAGCCGTCGCGGTCGAAGAACGGGCGGGCGCAGGCCCGCATCCACATCCCCACCGGGTCGTACTCGTCGTTCATGGCGACCGTGGAGACCGGCAGTCCGTCCGGCACCGCGCCCATCGACTGCTGGATCATCATCCGGGCGGCGTCCACCGACGGCTGCCCGGTGTCGTACAGGTCCAGCCCGATCGCCAGATAAGGGGCACCGAGGGCGGGTTGCACCCATGCGCGGCGCAACGCGCGCACCGGGGGCGTCCGGTGGGCGTTCTGCGCGAGCAGGGCGTAGAACTGCGGGATGTCGATGACCGGTTCGGAGATCCGCAGCGGCCCGGCCGGCAGGCGGTCGAGGCCGGCGGCGATCCGGCGCAGGTCGAGCCAGGGGACGCCGACCCCGCCGCCGGGAGCGTGCGGATTCAGCCACAGGCCCCAGCGGTCCGGGAAGAGCGAGGCGGCGATCTCGGGGCCGCTGACGAGTTCGTGGTCGCGGGTCCAGCCGGAGGCGGCGAGCTCGGCGGCGGAGGTCACGCAGGGCGCGTAGCCCAGCCCGTCGACCTCCATGTTGCCGTACTGCGCGTCGGGTTGACCGGCCCGGCCGTGCCACAGGAGCATCCAGACCTGCCCGTGCGCGAGGGCCCCCAGCAACGCCTCGTAGGCGTCGTAGCGCCCGGGCGAGACCTGCCGCAGCATCTGCTCGACCTGGTCGGCCGCCGCCGCTCCCTGATGCGCACCCGCGCTCACGTGGTCCGTCCCTTCTGCCGGCAGGGCCTGCGCCCGCCCGTCGTTCCCCCAGCTTACGAGTGGCCCCGGGTGTAGAAGGGCCGCACGCGCTCCAGCATCCAGTCGGCGACCGGATCGCCCTGGGCGATGTCGAGCAGCACCAGCTGGACCGGCCAGGGGACCGGCACCTGACCCAGCGCCTGCCCCAACGCGTGGAGGACCTCGTCGCGGGCGCTGCCGTCGTGCAGCCGCTCGGGGGCGACGTCGAGCTGCACTCCGACGAAGAGCGCCGGCGTGTCGCCCTCGACGCTGGCCAGTGCGCGCCGGGCGGACAGCACGCACCCGGCGGCGGAGAACGCCAGGCCGGCGGCGGCGAGGAAGTCCACCGGCTCGTCCTGCCAGTCCGGTTCGAAGAGCCGGACCCGGGCGCCACCGACCGGCGGACCGTCCAGGTCCGACCGTCCGGACCGACACAATTCGGCCACGGCGGGCGGCGGCAGCGGCACGCCGACCGTGCCGCCCGGATTGACCGCGACGCCCAGCAGCGGCGGCAGCCCGCGGGCGAACTCCCGGGCCGGCGCGACGGTGTACGACAGGTGCGCGCCGACGGCCTTCAGGAACTCCTGCTCGGAGCTGAAGACCGGGACGTACGCGACGCCGCCGATCTCGACGGTCGGCAGGTCGAGGCCGCCCGCCCCGGGACCCGCGCTGTCCGGGCCGCCGCCCTCTGGCAGCGGCACCCACACCCGGCTGCGGCCCAGCACCTCGACGATCCGTCCCCCGGCCTCGGGGTGTCCGACCGACGCGGCCAGCACCTGCTCCAGCTCGTTGGCCGGCCAGGCCAACTGCGGTATCCCCGCGTCCGGGACGCACCCCGGCACCGGACCGCCGTGCTGCGGGTAATTGTCCGGATAGTTCATCTCACCCACCCATTACTGGCCGCGCTCCCCGGCCCCTGACCCTGGGGGCGGACCCGCCGACCCGCCCGGTGGATCAGACCCTAACCGGGAAAGCACCGCGCGCCGAAGCCGGCGGCGGCCCCGAGGTGCGCCGGAGCCGAACCGGACGCGGGCGCTCCGGCGCCGGCTCAGCCGAAGGTGACGCGCTCCAACGCCCCGGCGGCGGCCCGGTCCAGCAGCACCGCGGAGCCGAACCCCGACGGGAGCCGGGCCGCCTCGGCCCGGGCGACCAACCGGCGCACCGCCCTGCGGTGCCGGGCGAAGGCGTACCGCGAGACCCGCCGGCCGCGCGCCCGTTGGCCGGTCAGCGCAGCCTCGGGCTCCACGTCGAGCAGCATCAGGTGCACCCGTCGGCCGTCGCGCAGCGCCGCCCGGGAGAGCCAGCGCCGCACCCACGCCAACGTCCCGCAGTCGTGCACCACCACGCTCGCGCCGGAGCGCAGCGCGCGGCGCAGCACCAGATAGTGCGCCACCCGGACCAGCGGGCGGTAGAGGGTGTAGGGCAGGCGGCGCAGCCGGCCGCGCTGCCAGCGCTCCCGGGCGTCCTGGGAGTCCACGCGGTGCACCCGGGTGCCGCGGCCGTCGCGCCGCGGCACGACCCGGCCCATCAGGGTGCTCTTGCCGCTGCCCGGCAGGCCGGAGACGACGATCAGGTCGCCGGGCGGGAAGCGGAGCGCGGTGCGCGGCGTGCGGTCGGCGCCGCGCAGGTCGGTGATCCGCGGCCGGGCGGCCGGGCGGGCGGCGGGGCGGCGCGTCGCCCGGGGCGCGGTCGGCGCCGGGCCGGGCTCCGGCACGGCGGCCCCCGCCGTCGTCGCGTACGCCGCTTCGCTGTGCACCGTGATCGCCCCTCCCCGTCGGATCGGGCCGGATGTCCGGGCCCGGCCTTCCCGCAGAGTGTCAAGAAAAGGTAATGCGCAGCAAGGCGATTGCCCATCGGGGCACCGGAATTGACGGGCCGGAGGTGCCGTCGGGCGGCCCGGTGGCGGCGCCCGCGGGCCGTGCGCGGGGCGGGCGACCGGCCGCGGAGCGACGGCTGGGACTCCTGCATCCGGCGATCCCGTGCAATGATGTGGCCGCCACGGGCCCACCACTGGTCACTCGTGCACAGCCAGCCAATTGCATACCGGCCGCTTGAATCCGCGCGGGAGAGTCCCCGGCCGCCACGGCGGGGCGCCGAAGGAGCAAGTCCTCCCTTGAATCTCTCAGGCCCCTATACCGCGCGGGCGAGGCAGATCTGAAAAGCGAGTCGCGGCCCGGCTGAAGGGGGGCGGCTCCACCCAAGGTGCAAACCGGGTCCGTCCGCGGACTCCCGGTGAACCTCTCAGGTTCCGATGACAGATGGGGAGACCGTCTTGTCACCCATGCCTGGGAGCCCAGCACGATGACTGATGCCACTGACGCCCCCCGCCGCACCGCGCTGGATGCCACGCACCGCGCGCTCGGCGCGACCATGACCGACTTCGCCGGCTGGGACATGCCGCTGCGCTACAGCAGCGAACGCGAGGAGCACGTCGCGGTGCGCACCCGCGCCGGTCTCTTCGACCTCTCCCACATGGGCGAGATCACCGTCACCGGTCCCCAGGCCGGTGCGCTGCTCGACCACGCGCTGGTCGGCAACATCGGCGCCCTCAAGGTCGGGCGGGCCCGCTACACCATGATCTGCGCCCCCGACGGCGGCATCCTCGACGACCTGATCGTCTACCGCCTCGCCGAGCGGGAGTTCATGGTCGTCGCCAACGCCTCCAACGCCCAGGTGGTGCTGGACGCGCTGGCGGCACGGCAGGCCGGCTTCGACGCCGCGGTCCGCGACGACCGGAACGCCTACGCGCTGATCGCGGTGCAGGGCCCGGAGTCCCCCGGCATCCTCAAGAAGCTCACCGATGCCGACCTGGACGGGCTGAAGTACTACGCGGGGCTGCCCGGGACGGTCGCCGGCGTCGAGGCGCTGATCGCCCGGACCGGCTACACCGGTGAGGACGGCTTCGAGCTGTTCGTCCGCCCGGCGGACGCGGTCGCCGTGTGGGAGGCGCTGACCGCGGCGGGCCGGGACGTCGGCCTGGTCCCGTGCGGCCTGTCCTGCCGCGACACCCTGCGCCTGGAGGCGGGGATGCCGCTGTACGGGCACGAGCTGACGACCGCGCTCACCCCGTTCGACGCGGGCCTGGGCCGGGTCGTGAAGTTCGAGAAGGAGGGCGACTTCGTCGGCCGCGCGGCGCTGGCGACGGCCGCCGAGCGCGCCGAGCAGGCCCCGCCGCGCAAGCTGGTCGGCCTGGTCGCCGAGGGGCGCCGGGTGCCGCGCGCCGGCTACCCGGTCGTGGCGGCCGACGGCACGGTGATCGGCGAGGTCACCTCCGGGGCGCCGTCCCCGACGCTGGGCAAGCCGATCGCCATCGCCTACGTCGACGCCGGGCTCGCCGCGCCGGGCACCGAGGGCGTCCGGGTGGACATCCGCGGCACGCACGAGCCGTACGAGGTCGTCGCGCTGCCCTTCTACAAGCGGCAGAAGTAGGCACCGGCGCCGGTCGGTCCGCGGTGCCCGCCGTGGACCCGGGCCGTCGCGTCCGCCACCCGCGTCTCACTGGGCGAGACGCGCCCCCCGGAGTTCGTCCGGGAGGCGCCCCCATTCACCACCACACCCCCGCGTACAGGAGAATCGAGCCATGGACAACCCCCAGCAGCTGCGCTACAGCAAGGAGCACGAGTGGCTGTCGGACGCCGAGGGTGGCGTCTCGACGGTCGGCATCACCGAGCACGCGGCCAACGCCCTCGGCGACGTCGTCTTCGTGCAGCTCCCCGAGGTCGGGGCCACCGTCACCGCCGGCGAGTCCTGCGGTGAGCTGGAGTCGACCAAGTCGGTCAGCGACCTCTACTCGCCCGTGGACGGCGAGATCACCGCGGTCAACGAGGACGTCGTCGCCGACCCGTCGCTGGTGAACTCCGCCCCGTTCGAGGGTGGTTGGCTGTTCAAGGTGAAGATCACCGGTGAGCCGGAGGACCTGCTCACGGCCGACGCGTACACCGCCTTCACCGCCGGCTGACTCCCCCAGCTCACGCTGGGAGTGCCCTGGCCCCGGCCCCGCCACCGCACGGGCCGGGCCGCGGCGCCCCGCCCGCTCCCCCTCTCTCCAGGAAGTCCCATGTCGCTTCTGAACAGCTCCCTCCATGAGCTCGACCCCGACGTCGCCGCCGCCGTCGACGCCGAGCTGCACCGTCAGCAGTCCACCCTCGAAATGATCGCGTCGGAGAACTTCGCTCCGGTCGCCGTCATGGAGGCCCAGGGCTCGGTCCTGACCAACAAGTACGCCGAGGGCTACCCGGGCCGCCGCTACTACGGCGGCTGCGAGCACGTCGACGTCGTCGAGCAGATCGCCATCGACCGGATCAAGGCGCTCTTCGGCGCCGAGGCGGCCAACGTCCAGCCGCACTCCGGCGCGCAGGCCAACGCCGCCGCGATGTTCGCGCTGATCAAGCCGGGCGACACGATCCTGGGTCTGAACCTCGCCCACGGCGGGCACCTGACCCACGGCATGAAGATCAACTTCTCCGGCAAGCTCTACAACGTGGTGCCCTACCACGTCGACGAGAAGACCAACCTGGTCGACATGGAGGAGGTCGAGCGCCTCGCCAAGGAGCACCGGCCCAAGCTGATCGTCGCCGGCTGGTCCGCCTACCCGCGCCAGCTCGACTTCGCCGCCTTCCGCCGGATCGCGGACGAGGTCGGCGCGTACCTGATGGTCGACATGGCGCACTTCGCCGGCCTGGTGGCCGCCGGGCTGCACCCCTCCCCGGTGCCGCACGCCCACGTGGTGACCACCACCACGCACAAGACGCTGGGCGGCCCCCGCGGCGGCGTGATCCTGTCCACCGCCGAGCTGGCCAAGAAGATCAACTCCGCGGTCTTCCCCGGTCAGCAGGGCGGCCCGCTGGAGCACGTGATCGCCGCCAAGGCGGTGTCCTTCAAGGTCGCCGCGTCGGAGGAGTTCAAGGAGCGCCAGCAGCGCACCCTCGACGGCGCCCGGATTCTGGCCGAGCGCCTGATCCAGGACGACGTCAAGGAGCACGGCGTCTCGGTGCTCTCCGGCGGCACCGACGTCCACCTCGTCCTGGTCGACCTGCGCGACTCGGCGCTCGACGGCCAGCAGGCCGAGGACCGCCTCCACGAGGTCGGCATCACCGTCAACCGCAACGCCATCCCGAACGACCCGCGGCCCCCGATGGTCACCTCCGGCCTGCGGATCGGCACCCCGGCCCTGGCCACCCGCGGCTTCGCGGCCGAGGACTTCCGCGAGGTCGCCGACATCATCGCCGAGGCGCTCAAGCCCACCTACGACCGCGAGGCCCTCAAGGCCCGGGTCACGGCCCTGGCCGAGAAGTTCCCGCTGTACCCGTCGCTGTGACGGGCCGGTCACCGGGGCGCCACGGCCCCCGGTGACCAGGCGGCGGGCCGGTCCTGGGCCCGCCGCCGCCCACCGGGCCCACCGCCGGGCCTCCCCCGGCGCACCGCCCTTCCCTTCCTTCCCGGACGCCCTCCCCCGCCCACCGGCGCCGCGCCGTCCGGCTTCACCTCTCCTTCGCCCGCCCGCCCCTCCCCGGCCGGCGGCAATCCCCCGCGAGCGGGTTACGCTCAAGAGTCGGGCCGGAAACACCCCATCCTGCCCCGATGTGCTCCACCGTCCACCACGAGCAGACAAGGGAGTCAGCCCCCGTGGCCATCTCCGTCTTCGACCTCTTCTCCATCGGCATCGGCCCCTCCAGCTCGCACACGGTCGGGCCCATGAGGGCCGCCCGGATGTTCGCCCGCCGGCTCAAGAAGGACGGTCTGCTCGCCCAGACGGTCTCGGTGCGCGCCGAGCTGTTCGGCTCGCTGGGCGCCACCGGCCACGGCCACGGCACGCCCAAGGCCGTGCTCCTCGGCTTGGAGGGCCACTCCCCCCGCACCGTCAACGTCGAGTCCGCCGACGACGAGGTGGCGCGCATCCGCACCAGCGGCCGGCTGCGCCTGCTCGGCGCCGAGATAGGCACCGCGCACGAGATCGACTTCGACGAGCCCAACCAGCTGATCCTGCACCGCCGCCGCTCGCTGCCGTACCACGCCAACGGCATGACGCTCTTCGCCTACGACGAGGCCGGCGCGCCCCTGCTGGAGAAGACGTACTACTCGGTCGGCGGCGGCTTCGTCGTCGACGAGGACGCGGTCGGCGAGGACCGGATCAAGCTCGACGACACCGTCCTGACGCACCCCTTCCGCACCGGCGACGAACTGCTGCGGCTCTCCCGCGAGACCGGCCTGTCCATCTCCGCGCTCATGCTGGAGAACGAGAAGTCCTGGCGCACCGAGGAGGAGATCCGCGCCGGCCTGCTGGAGATCTGGCGGGTCATGGAGGCCTGCACCACCCGCGGCATGTCCCGCGAGGGCATCCTCCCCGGCGGCCTGAAGGTCCGCCGCCGCGCCGCCAACGCCGCCCGCGCGCTGCGCTCCGAGGGCGACGCGGCGGCCCGCGCCATGGAGTGGGTCACCCTCTACGCCATGGCCGTCAACGAGGAGAACGCCGCCGGCGGCCGGGTGGTGACCGCCCCGACCAACGGCGCGGCCGGCATCATCCCCGCTGTGCTGCACTACTACGTCAACTTCGTCCCGGGCGCCGACGAGGACGGGGTGGTCCGCTTCCTGCTCGCGGCCGGCGCCATCGGCATGCTCTTCAAGGAGAACGCCTCGATCTCCGGCGCCGAGGTCGGCTGCCAGGGCGAGGTCGGCTCCGCCTGCTCGATGGCCGCCGGCGGCCTGGCCGAGGTGCTCGGCGGCAGCCCCGAGCAGGTCGAGAACGCCGCCGAGATCGGCATGGAGCACAACCTCGGCCTGACCTGCGACCCGGTCGGCGGCCTCGTCCAGATCCCGTGCATCGAGCGCAACGGCATGGCCGCCGTGAAGGCCGTCACCGCCGCCCGGATGTCGCTGCGCGGCGACGGCCGCCACCACGTCTCCCTCGACAAGGTCATCAAGACCATGAAGGAGACCGGCGCCGACATGTCCGTCAAGTACAAGGAGACCGCCCGCGGCGGCCTCGCGGTGAACATCATCGAGTGCTGACCCCCGCTCCACGACGCCCCGGGCCCGCGCGACGCATGCCGCGCGGGCCCGGGGCGTCGGTGGAGGTGTCGGTGTCGGTGGGGCGACTCAGGTCACCAGGGCGCGCACCGCGCGGAGGAACGCGGGCCAGCCGCCCGCGCGGGCGTCGCCGTGCGTCGTCCGCATCTGGAGTTCCAGCGTCCGGCGGAGCGGGTGCGGGGAGCTCATGATCGCGGTGTTGCGGCGGGCCAGCCGCATCAGCTCCGCGTCCTTCGGCAGCCGGTCGCTCTTGGCGCCGTTGCACGCCTCGTGGGCCGGGGCGAGGTTCCACAGCAGGTCCAGATCGGGGCCCGGCCAGGGGCGGACCGCGCCGTACCGCGTCATCAGCGAGCGCGGGAAGACGTGGTCTACCTGGACCGCGGCGCCCGGGACGATCACGTCGTCGCAGAGCAGGCAGCGGTGGTGCTGGAACCCGATGACCGCGGGGGTGAGGTGGGCGATGGGCCGGCGGCGCCTGCGGTCGGTGAGGTACAGGGTGGTGCCGTCGACGCTCAGGCCGTCGGCGATCAGGCTCCGGCCGATGCCGGTGTCGAAGGCGTTCTCGACGATGCGCCAGCGCGCGCCGAGTTCGGTGCCGAGCCCGGGGGCCTGCTCCGACCCCGCGACGCTGCGGAGTGCGTCGGTGAACCGCACCGTTCGGCGGCCGCCCGTCCCGGGGCCCAGCTCGTAGAAGCGGTGCCCGAGCGCCTCGCCGCCGAGGTTGTGGAACTTCTGCATCACCATGACGGGCAGGGAGCGGACCGCAGCGGCCAGCAGCTCCTCGGTGGGGTGTCCCAGCCGGAGCGACGTGGCGCCCGCGCGGCCGAGGACGGTCAGGAAGTCCGTCGCTCCGCCGGCCGAGCCGTCCGGTGCCTGCGGGGCGTCGGTGGCGCGCTCGGCCAGGCTCAGCGCGTACGGCACCGCGAGGTCCGCCAGGGACACCTCCGCGTGCCCCTGCCCCGCCAGCTGGAGCAGCGCGTGTCCGAGGGCGAACTTGTACGTGCGGGAGTTGCGGCCCATCAGCACCGCCATCCGCCAGGACGCGCGCGGCGAGGGATCGGCCGCGAAGAACTCCTGCGCCTGCTCGATCGCCGTCATCCCGCCGCCGCTTCAGGCTTCTCCACGACGAGGTGGCTCCAGTGGACGTCCGCGCGGCCCAGGCGGTCGGCGCCACCGCCCGAGAGGTGGCGGACCCGCAGGCCGCAGCGCTCGGCCAGTGCGGCGGTCTCGTCACCGGGGACGTCGTACATCCGGCGGTCGGCGGGCGGCGGGCCGTTGCGCAGCGAGAGGACCAACCGGCCGGCCGGTGCGAGGAGTTCCGCCAGCCGGCGCATGGCCCAGGGCCGCTGGTCCGCGTCGAGGTGCATCCAGACGGCCGAGAGCAGGATCAGGTCGAGGCCGCCCGCCAGGGATTCCAGGGCGGGGAGCGCGCCCGTCCGCCAGGCGACCGGGGCGTCGGCGTGCAGCCGCCCGGCCACCTCGCGCAGCGCCGCCACCGGCTCCACGGCCACCACGTCGTATCCGCGGCGGGCCAGCGCGGCGGCGTCCCTCCCGGTGCCGGAGCCGATGTCGGCGGCGCGCGCCGGCGGGGCGGGCAGCAGGTGCAGGACCTCGGCGTGGACCTCCTCGAACGTGACGCTCTCGTACCGTTCGGCGAGCGCGTCGGCGAACTCGGCGTAATAGCGCTGGACGCCGTCCCCCGCCGAACGCGGGGTGGCGCCCGCCCCCTCGTGCTTGGTCATGCCGGTCAGCGTACGGCCCGCCACCGACACGGCGCCGACGGCGGTGGGCGATGCCCGCTACCGCCCGATCTCCCAGGCGAACGGCGGGAGTTCGCTGGCCCGGAAGTAGATGTCCAGGGCCCGGGGGGTGGGGACGAAGGGGTGGACGCGGGCGCCGTCGAGGCCGGGCAGGAGGCGGGCGCAGTGTTGGATGCAGCCGGCCACTTCCCGGCCTTCGCGGTCGACGAGGGTGGCGGCGTCGGGCGGGCCGTCACACGGGGTGGGGTCGGCGGCCGCGGCGGCGGGGCAGCGGTCGTGGGCGGCGGTCCGGGTGGCCGGGCGGGCGGCGGGCGGGGCGCTCGTCGACTGGTGCATGGCAGTCCCCCTGGTGCTGCGCGGTTACGGGTGCGGAGGCGGACCGGTGACGGCGGGCGCGGTCACCGGTGCCCACGACAGTGGTGCTCGCCGCGGCGGGGGTCCATGCGGCCTTGGGGAAGACCTGGGGCGTTCGTCAGCGATTCATGGCCAAGCCCTGCGGGGAGCTTCCGGGGCGGTCCGCGGGCGGCACGGCCAGGGGGTCCAGGAGCAGGGCGAGGGCGAGCAGGGTGGCGGCCAGCAGCCAGCCGGCCAGCACGTCGCCGGCCCAGTGGACGCCCAGGTAGACGCGGGTGAGGCCGACGCCGACGGCCCAGAGGGCGAGCAGTGCGCACCACCCGCGGCCGGCACCGGGGCGGGTGTGGTGCAGCACGCCCCAGGCGAGGAGCCCGGCGGCCAGCGCGGAGGTGGTGGCGTGGCCGGAGGGGAAGGAGTGGCCGGTGGCCCGGGCGGCCCAGTCGGCGACCGGCGGGCGGGGCCGGGCGAAGAGTTCCATGAGGCCGTAGCGGAGCGCCTGGCAGGCGGCGAGGACGAGCACCGCGGCCGTCGCCGCGCGGATCCGGCCGGCGGCCCGGCGGCCGGCCAGCAGGCCGGCGAGGAGCGCCATCAGATAGGGCACGACGCCGGTGCCGGTGGCGGTCAGGGCGGTGGCCAGGGAGCGCAGCGGTTCGCCGCGGTGGGCGGTGGCCCAGTGCAGGGCGGCCCGTTCGGGGGCGAGCGGGGCGCCGTCGCGGACGGCCACGACGACGGCGACGACGGCGAAGAGGGCGGCGCCGAGGGCCGCGGCGCCGAGCAGGCGGAGCGGGGGCGCGCCCAGGCGCGGGCCGCGGCGCGCGCCGTCGGCCGGCTCAGGCGGCGCCCCCGGGGGCGTCACCGGGCGGCGACCAACGGGCGCAGCGGGGTCTCCCGGACCCGTTCGACCAACGGGGCGGCGCGCCGGGCGAGCGGCATCAGGAGCGCGGCGACCAGGGTGCCGACGATCAGGCCGACCAGGACGTCGTGCGGGTAGTGGGCGCCGACCCAGACCCGCGAGGCGCCCATCAGGAGCGCGGCGGGGACGGCGAGGGCTCCCAGCCGGCGGTCCAGCAGGAGCAGCGCGATGGCCGCGGAGGCGGCGATCACCGAGTGGTTGCTGGGGAAGGACCAGTCGCCGAGGCCCGGGCACGGCTCGACGGTGACGACGTGCAGCGTCTGGCAGGGGCGCTGTTCGTGGAAGAAGCTCTTGACGACGTCGTTGGCCACGTAGGCCAGGACCACGATGACGGGGACCGCCAGTGCCATGGCCATTTGGACGGCGGGCGTGTGGCGTCCCTCACTGCGGGCGAGCCGGCGGCGGGAGCTGCCGCCGAGCCGCGCCCGGGCGCGCCACCAGCCGACCAGCATCAGCAGTGCGAAGACGCTCAGTCCGAGGTCGGTCCAGTAGGAGACCAGGACGTTGAGGAAGTGCGGCATCTGCTGGGCGAAGCCCGTCACAGAGGTGTACAGGCCGCCGTCGATCGAGGCTCCGCCGAAGGCGAGGTCGGTCACTGGGCTTTCTCCTTGGCGGTTCGGTGCGTGGTGCGCGGGCTGGGTGCCGGGGGCGGCCCTGGTGGTGCGCCGGCCGCGGTGCGCTCCAGCAAGTGTGCCGGGTCGTTCAGGGTGCCGGTGGCGCGGTGGCGTGATCCGGCGCATCGGTGGGCTCGGCGGCCGGCCCGTCGGCGCCGCGCTGCTTGCGGCTGCGCAGCACCTCCACGGCGATCGGGGACAGCGACACCAGGACCACGAGGGCGACGACCGGGAGGAGGTAGCGGTCGACGTTGGGCACCGAGGAGCCCAGGGCGTACCCCGCAAGGGTGAGGCCGATCGCCCAGATCAGGCCACCGACGACCTGCCAGAGGGCGAAGGTGCGGGCGGGCACGTTCAGCGCGCCGGCCAGCGGGTTGAGCACGGTGCGGACGATCGGCACGAAGCGGGCCAGGACGATCGCCTTGGCGTGGCCGTAGCGCGCCAGGTACTCCTCGGCGCGGGCGGCGCCCTCCTGGAGTTTGCGGGAGCGGCCCCGTGAGAGCAGTGCCCGGCCGCCGCGGCGACCGATCCAGTAGCCGGTCTGCGAGCCGATGAGGGTGCCGACGACCGCGGCGGTCAGCACCTGCGGCAGGGCGAGGTGGACGGCGCCGCCGACGCCGGGCGCGCACAGCAGCCCGGCGGTGAACAGCAGGGAGTCGCCGGGCAGGAAGAAGCCGACCAGCAGGCCGGTCTCGGCGAACAGGACGACGGCGACGCCGAGTGCGCCGAAGGCGGCGAGCAGCGAACCGGCGTCGAGGACGTTGACCGCCTCGGTGACGGTGCTGGCGTGCAGTGCCGCGGCCATTACGGCCATGTCGGTGGCCCCTCCCATAATGGGTTGCGGGTGTCCGCCGAGCGGCCGACTCCCACCGTCTACAGACCAGTAGACGGTCTACGGCACTGTAGACGAAGGAATGGTGGAGGGCGTTCCATGTCGGAGACTTCACCCGCGGCCCGCCGCCCCGCCGGCGAGCTGGAGGCGAGCGTGCTGGCGGCCCTGTGGGCCGCGGCGGGACCACTGACCCCCGCCGAGGTGCAGGGCGAGCTGGACGGCCGGCTCGCCCGGACGACGGTGACCACCATCCTCAGCCGGCTGCACGACAAGGGCGCGGTCTCCCGCTCCCGGGCCGGCCGCGGCTTCACCTACTCACCGATACACGACTCCGCCGGCCTGACCGCCCGGCGGATGCGCAGCGAGCTGGACAAGCAGGACGACCGCACCACCGCGCTCGCCCGCTTCGTCTCCGAGCTGACCAGCGAGGACGAGCAGCTGCTCCGCTCGCTGCTGGACGAGGCGGACGCGCCGGGCCCCGCAGGCGGCCCGCTGCCCGGCTCCGGGACCACCCCATGATCGTCGCCGTCTGGCTCCCGCTGGTGATGCCGCTGCTGGCGGTGCCGACCGCCCGTCGGCTCGCCGAGTCGTTGCCGCCGCGCGCCGCGGCCTGGCTGCTGGCCTGCTGCGCCGCCGCGCTGGCCGCATGCACGGCCGCGGCGCTGGGGCTGCTCGCGGTCGCCGGGGCGCTGCGGCTGCCACCGGTCGCGGCCCTCGGCCACCTGGAGCGGGCCCTGCCGGGCACCGACGCGGCCGTGACCGTACCGGCCGCCCCGGTCGCCGGCGCGCTGCTGGCCTGCTGCGCGGTCGCGGTCGCCCGCCGCGCCCTGCGGCACCGCGCCGAGCTGCGCGCCGCCCGGCGCACCGCGGACGCCCACGGCCTCGCCGGCGACCTCTGCGTCCTGCCGGACGCGGAGCCCGACGCCTACGCCCTGCCGGGCCGCCCGGGGCGGGTGGTGGTCACCGCGGGGATGCTGCGGGCGCTGCCGCCGGCCGAGCGGGAGGCCCTGTTCGCCCACGAGCGGGCCCACCTCGTCGGCCGTCACCACCTCTTCCTGTTGACCGCCGCGCTGGCCGGGGCCTGCCATCCGCTGCTCCGCGGGCTGCACGCGCCGCTGGCGTACGCCCTGGAGCGTTGGGCCGACGAGTCCGCCGCCGCCCGGGTGGGCGACCGGCAGGTCACCGCCCGGGCCATCGGCCGCGCCGCGCTGGCCGCCCGGACGCACGCCGCGGCCGCCCCGCGCCCGGGTACCGCACTGGCCGCGACCAGCGGCCCGGTGCCGCGGCGGGTCGCCGCCCTGCTGCGCCCCGACCGGCCGGCCGACCGCCCGCGCGGCCGGCTGCTGCCCGTCGGCCGCCGGCTGATAGCCGCCGCCCTGCTGGCCTGCGTCGCCTTCTCCGCCGCGGGCGCGGTGGACGCGGCGGCCGACCTGCACCAGACCGTGGAAACGGCCCAGGGCGAGCAACCGGGCCGCTAGCGGGGGCCGGGACGCCCCGATTCCGGGCGGCCGGGCCTCACCTCGGGCCGCCGGCGCCCCCGACCGCCCCGTCGGACGCCGCTCCCGGGCCGGCCGCGCCCACCGTGAAGCCGAGCCGGGCGCCGCCGCCGGGGCGGACGGCGGCGAAGGCGCCGCCGCCGTGCGCCACCGCGATCTCCCGGACGATGGCCAGGCCGAGCCCCGAACCAGGCAGGCCCCGGGCGGCCGGCGCGCGGTAGAAGCGGTCGAAGACGTAGGGCAGGTCGCTGTCGGCGATGCCCGGGCCGCGGTCCAGGACCTCGATGCGGGCCCCGGTGACCACGATGTCGATGGGCGCGGTGCCCTCGGCGTCGAACTTGGCGGCGTTCTCCAGCAGGTTGCTGAGCGCCCGGTGCAGGGCCGCCGGACGAGCCTGCACGACCGCCGGGCGCTCGGTGCGGACGGTGATCGGCCGGCCGGTGCGACGGCGGGCCGAGGCGGCCGCGCGGTCGGCGACCTCGGCCAGGTGGACGTCGGACGCCGGATCGTCGTCGCGCTGCCCGGCCGCCAGCGCGACCAGTTCGTTGACCAGGTCGGTCAGTTCCCTGGCCTCGCCGGCCAGGTCGGCGAGCAGCTCCTCGCGGGCCGGTGCCGGCAGCTCGTCGAACCGCTTGAGCAGCGAGATGTTGGTGCGCAGCGAGGTCAACGGGGTGCGCAGTTCGTGCCCGGCGTCCTGGACGAGCCGCTGCTGGTCGTGGACCGCGGTGGTCAGCCGCCCGAGCATGTCGTCGAAGGCCCGGCCGAGCCGGCCGACCTCGTCCCGGCCCTCGACCGGCACGTCGACATCCACCCGACCGCGCTCGGCGACGCTCTCGGCGACCGCGGTCAGCCGGACCAGCCGCCCGGTGATCCGGCGGGCCAGCCACCAGCCGACCGCCCCGGCCAGCGCGATCACCCCGGCGGCCAGCAGCACGGTGCGCTGCTGGAGCGCGGAGAGCAGGTCCTCGGTGCCGCTGAGCTTGCGGGCGACCTGGACGGCGCCGCGCCCGCCGCCGAGCGCCACGGTGGCGACGTGGTACTCCGCGTCGCCGAGGACGACCACCTGTTCCTCGTGGTCCCCCGCGCCCGGCCGGGCGGCCACCCGCCGCTCGCGGTCCCCGGCCGGCAGCGCGGGGTGCCCGACCTCGACGATCCGCCCGCCGGCGGACAGGACCTGGACGTCGGTGCGGCTGGCACCGGCCAGTTCGTCGCGCGGCCCACCGGAGTCGGCGGCGGCGTCGGCGGTGTAGTCGGCGGGGACGTACGGGCGCTCCCGCACCTGGGCCCGCAGGTCGCGGACGACCTCGGTGAAGACCGACTTCTCGTCCAACCGCACCAGCCGGGCCGCCGAGTCGTAGCTGAGGAAGCCGACCAGGACGGTCACCGCGGCGGCGCCGGCGGCGAAGGCCAGCGCGAAGGAGGTGCGCAGGCTGGCCGGTTTGCGGGCGCGCAACCAGGCCGCCGACCACCGCGCGGCCCGGCGGACCGCCGGCGGCCGGACGAGGGGGCCGCGGCGCCCGGACACTCAGTCCTCCCGGAGGACGTAGCCGACGCCACGCACCGTGTGGATCAGCGGACGGCTGCCCGGCACGTCGACCTTCCGCCGCAGGTAGCCGACGTACACCGCGAGGTTCTTCGAGCCCGGGCCGAAGTCGTAGCCCCATATCCGGTCGTAGATCGTGGAGTGGTCCAGGACGATGCCGGCGTTGCGGGCCAGCAGTTCCAGGAGTTCGAACTCGGTGCGGGTCAGCTCCAGTTCGCGCGTCCCGCGCCAGGCCCGCCGCGAGGGGCCGTCGATCCGCAGGTCGGCCGCCTCGACGAGCCCGCTGTCCGCCGCCCGCGGGTCGTGGCCCTCTCCGCCGTCCCCGGCCCCGGTGCCGTCCCCGGCCGGCGGCGCGGTGCGCCGCAGCAGCGCCCGCAGGCGGGCGAAGACCTCCTCGACCTCGAACGGCTTGACCACGTAGTCGTCGGCGCCGGCGTCCAGCCCGGCGATCCGGTCCGCCGTCTCGACCCGGGCGGTCAGCATCAGGATCGGAGTGCGGTCCTGTTCGGCGCGCAGCACCTGGCAGACCTGGAGCCCGTCGATCCCCGGCATCATCACGTCGAGCAGGATCACGTCGGGGCGCTCGCGGTGGGCGGCGGCCAGCGCCTGGATGCCGTCGGCGACGGCGGTGACGCGGTACCCCTCCAGGGTCAGGGCGCGTTCCAGCGCGGTGCGGATGGGGCGGTCGTCCTCGGCGAGCAGCACGCAGTGAGTCACCCGGCAAGTCTGCCAAGGACCCCCGCGGACGGCTGCGGTCCCCCCGGGCGGGCGGCCCGCGGGGCCCTTTCTTACCGGTCTCTCACCCGGGCCACGTCCTCGGCTTACCCGCTCCCGCCACGGTGGCCGGTGCCGGACGGGCCGCCCGCGGAGACCGGCCGCGGAACCGGCCCGGCCGGCAGTACGGACGGCCCGGCGCCGGGCGCCGTCCGGGTACCCGTGGGCGCACCACCCGGAAGACACCGCATGAAGATCACGCTCCTGTTGCACAACGCCTACGCCGTCGGCGCCCCTCTGCGCGCCGCCCTCGCCCTGGCCGCCGCGCTCGCCGACCGGCACGACGTCGAACTGGTGTCGATGCTGCGGCACCGCGAGGTCCCGCGGTGCGCGGTGGACCCCCGACTGCGGCTGGTGCCGCTGGTGGACACCCGGGTGGGCAGCGACGACATGGCGCACCCGCTGTTCGGCGAGCCGGCGCTGGACTTCCCGACCGCCGACCGGCGCCACCACCAGTACAGCCGGCTGGTCGACCTGCGGGCCGCGGAGTTCCTGCGCGGCACCGACGCCGACGTGCTGATCGGAACCCGCCCCGGGATCAACGTCTACCTGGCCCGCTTCGGCCCCCGCCGTGCCCTCCGGATCGCCCAGGAGGCGCCCCGCCACGACGCGTACGAGGACCTGCTGCGGGCCGAACTCGTCGGCTCCTACCGGGCGTTGGACGCCCTGGTGACCACCGTCGACGCGGCGGCGCACTGGCGGACCCGGCTGCCGTTGCCCGGCGTGCGGGTGCTGGCGGCACCGGCCGTCGTCCCGCCGCCCGCGGCGCCGCCCGGCCCGCCGGCGACCGGCGCCCGCACCGAGGCCACCGCCGCCTCGGCACCTGCGCCCGGGGCCGATGCGGACGCCGCTGACGCCGACGACGCCGGCGACACCGCCCCGAGGACCATCGTCGCGGCCGGCCGGCTGGCCCCCGACGAGCGCTTCGACCTGCTGGTCGAGGCGTTCTCCGCGGTCTGCGCCAAGCACCCCGACTGGCGGCTGCGGATCCACGGCGAGGGCCCCGAGCGCGCCCGGCTGCGGAGCCTGATCGACGGCCTCGGGCTGGCCGACCGGGCCGCGCTGGCCGGGCCGCGGTCACCGGACGGCACGGAGTTCGCCGGGGCGTCGATCGCCGCCTCGGCCTCGGACGCCGAGGCGTCCGGCCCGGCCCTGGTCGAGGCGATGCTGCGCGGCGTCCCGGTCGTCGGCACCGGCCGGCCGGCGGGCCCCACGGAGCTGCTCCAGGGCGGCGGGGGCGGGGTGCTGGTGCCGTGCGACGACGGGCGGGCGCTGGCCGGGGCGCTGCTGGACCTGGTCGAGGACCCGGAGCGCCGGCGGGCACTGGGGGCTGCGGCGCTGGAGAGCGCCCGCCGGCACGGCCCGGGGCCGGTCGCCGAGCGCTACCAGGTGCTCTTCGAGGAGTTGCGGGCCACCCGCCGGTCCCGGGCCGTGCGCCGGGTGCTCGGTGGCATCGGGCTGCGGCTGCGCGCGCGGCCCGGGAGGGACGCGCGGGCCTGAAACGGCCGGACGCCCGCCGTGGCACCGGACTCCCACCCCTCGCGCACCTCCCGCCCCATCGGTGCCGTGCGTTACTCAACTCGCGGGCGCCCTGCGGAACTTCGGCGCGGCGATCTGGCGTCTCCGGACGTGAACATGCTGAACTGCTGAGGGGGCGACTGCCACTTCGAGCAGATGACGCTTCGCATTCCGCAATTCCGACGGACAGGGGGCCGCTCATGCTGCACGGTGTCGATGTCAGCTCCTACAACACCGGATATTCCGCCAAGGATCTGGACTTCGTCTTCATCAAGGCCACCGAAGGCCGTTCCTACGTCAATCCGCACCAATCCGCCCAAGCGGCGCGGGCCCGGGAAGCGGGTGCCGTGGTCGGCTTCTACCACTTCCTGTGGCCGGGCAACATCGCCGCCCAGGCCCGCTATTTCGTGGAGAAGTGCGCCTCGGTCCAGGGCGACGTGCTGGCCGCCGACTGGGAGACCACCGGCTCCGGCACGTACGCCAGCAACGCCCAGAAGGACCAGTTCCTGCTGGAGGTCAAGAAGCTCCGTCCCACCCACCGCGTGCTGCTCTACTGCAACCGCGACTTCTGGTTGAACCGCGACCACACCTCGTACGCCGCGGACGGACTGTGGATCGCCGACTACGTCTCCGCCGGGCATCCGCGGATCAAGGCGAACTGGCGCATCCACCAGTACACCGACTCGCCCCTGGACAAGGACGTCGCGTCCTTCGGCAGCAAGGCCGAGCTCAAGAAGTGGGCGCATCCGGCATAAACTTCTCCGGCAGTGACCGGATACGCCTGGCCGACACTCCGCGTGACACGATCGCGCGGCTGACGAACAGTGCGTGACGAAGAGCGTGGAGGAACACCCGTGACGGACCCGGCGGCCAAGGCCCTGCAGCAGGAGATAGCCCACGAACTCCAGGTGCCGGCGGAGTTCGACGCCGCACGGGAGATCGAGCGCCGGGTGTCCTTCCTCACAACGCAGCTGACCTCCACGGGCCTGCGCTCGTTGGTGCTGGGCATCAGCGGCGGGGTCGACTCCACCACCGCGGGCCGGCTCTGCCAGCTCGCGGTGGAGCGGGCCCGCACCGAGGGGCACGACGCGACGTTCTTCGCGATGCGACTGCCCTACGGCGAGCAGGCCGACGAGAAGGACGCGCAGCGGGCGCTGGAGTTCCTCCGGGCCGACCGGCTGCTGACCGTCGATGTCCGGCCGGCCAGCGACGCGGCGCTGGCCGCCGCCGTGGCCGGTGGCGTCGCCTTCCGCGACGCGCACCACCAGGACTTCGTGCACGGCAACATCAAGGCCCGGCAGCGCATGATCGCCCAGTACGCGGTGGCCGGCGCGGAGAACGGCCTGGTCGTGGGCACCGACCACGCGGCCGAGGCGGTCTCCGGCTTCTTCACCAAGTTCGGTGACGGCGCGGCCGACGTGGTCCCGCTGACCGGGCTCACCAAGCGCCGGGTGCGGGCCGTCGCCGAGGCCCTGGGCGCCCCGGCCGAGCTGGTCCACAAGGTCCCGACCGCCGACCTGGAGACCCTCGACCCGGGCAAGCCCGACGAGGACGCGCTCGGCGTCTCCTACGACCAGATCGACGACTTCCTGGAGGGCCGGCCGGTCGAGGACGCCGCCTTCGAGGCGATCGTGCGGCGGTACCGCCTCACCGCCCACAAGCGCGCCCTGCCGCTCGCGCCCTGAGCCGGGCGGGGCGCGGTCGGCCGCGCCCCGCACCGTCCGGTCATGCGCCGGCCAGGGAGCGGTCACCGGCCCGGTGCTAAACCGTGGGCCGCAGCGGGCATGCATGCCGCCATGGGAAGCCACGAAGTGCGATCGGAAGATCAACTGTCAGTGGGGCCGCTTACTCTCCACGGCATGGGTGACGCACGCCTGCACGAACTCCAGACCGCGCTGACCACCGCCTCCGACCTCGCCTCCGCCCTGCGCGCGGCGCCGTCCCGGCGCGACGCCGACCAACTCGTCGACGTCCTGCGCCGGGCGCTGACCGCCGCCAGTTCGCTCGGGGCCCCGGCCACCGGCCCGACGGGGTGCGCGCTGCACCCCAACGGCGCCGTGGACCCGCTCCACGGCGACCCGGAGGACCCGCTGCCGGCGGGTTACGGCAAGTGCCTGCTGTGCAACGACCGCCGGCGCCGGGCGGACGCGCAGCATCCGCACGTCCGCCCGCACGCCCGCCCGCGCCCCCGGCCGCACCCGGGCTGGCACCGGCGACTGAGCGCTTAGCGGCGCCCAGGGCGCTTCTGAGGGATCTCCGCGCCTTCGGGCCCGGCGTCGCCGCGGTCCTCGACGCGGTCCTCGGCGCCGTCCCGCTTGCGTTCCGGCCGCAAGGCGATCCGACCGAGGACCGCGGCGACGACCAGCGCCGCCAGGGCGAGCAGCACCCCGTCCGGTACGCCGTTGCCCAGCCGGGCGGCCCAGCCCTCCAGGTCCGCCTCGGTGTCCGCGTCCAGGATCCCCGGCAGCGCGCTGGTCCCGTTGAAGCTCAGGAACAGCACGCCGATGCCGAGGAAGAACAGGCCGGAGATCAGCGACGTGGTGTGCAGCCGCAGCCGGCCCAGGGTCAGCTCGCGGCCGCGCAGCCAGCCCCGGGTGCCGAGCCGGAAGCGGTCCCAGAGCAGGGCCAGCAGGAACAGCGGCAGCGCCATGCCCAGCGCGTAGACCGCGAGCATCGAGGCGCCGTAGAGCGGGGAGCCGCTGATCGCCGTCACGGTCAGCACCGCCCCGAGGATCGGCCCGGCGCAGAAGCCGGCCAGACCGTAGACGCAGCCGAGCAGGAAGGTGGACAGGGCGGTGCGCGGGGTGATCCGGGCGGCCGCCGCCTGGGCCCGTCGGGAGGCGAAGCCGAGGCCGAGGATCTGGGCCAGTCCCAGCGCGATGACCACCCAGCCGCCGACCGCGACCAGCAGGTCGCGGTGGCCGTTGAAGAGTCGGCTGGCGGCCGTGCTGGCCGCGCCCAGCGGCACCAGTGTGGTGGCCAGCCCCAGGTAGAACACCCCGGTGCGGGCCAGCAGCCGGCCGGGGCTGGCCAGCGAGTACGCGAAGAACGCCGGGAGCAGCAGGGCGCTGCACGGGCTGACCAGCGCCAGTGCGCCGCCCAGGAACGCGGCGAGGTAGCCGATGTCGGTGGTCACTTCCCGGCCCCCGCACCGCCGTGCTTCCCGGACTTGCCGGCCTGCGCGGCGGCCTGCTCGATCGCCTGCTCGAAGACCTGGGTCTCCTGCGCTCCGGCGATCGGCCGACCGTTGACCAGGAAGGACGGGGTGGACTGCACGCCGAGCTGGTAGCCCTCGTCCTGGTCCTTCTTCAGCGCCGCGGCGGCCGCGGGGCCGCCGAGGTCGTCCCGGAACTTCGCCAGGTCCGGGACGCCGGCGGTGCGGGCCAGCTCGACCAGCTTGTCCTCGGCGAGCGCGTCGCCCTTGCGGGTCTCGGCGTAGAGCTCGTCGTGCAGCTGCCAGAACTTCCCCTGCCGGCCGGCGGCCCAGGAGGCGCGGGCGGCGCGCTCGGAGTCGGCGCCGAAGACCGGGAAGTTGCGGAACTCGATGCGCAGGGTGCCGGCGTCGACGAACTTCTTGACCAGCGCGGGCTGGGTCTCCCGGGTGAACTTGCCGCAGAACGAGCACTGGTAGTCGGCGTACTCGACGAGGACGACGGGGGCGTCCGGCTTGCCGACGGCGAGCGGGTCGCCGGCGGTGCGCCGGCTGGTGCGGGCCGCGAGGTCGTCGTACAGCTTCTGCTGTCCGGCGTCCTCCTGGGGCGCGACGGAGGCGGCTCCGGGGGCGGTGGGCGAGGCGGCGGTGTCCCGGCCGTTCTCGACGGCCTTGCCGACCGCGACGCCGATGGCGATCACCGCCACGACGAGGGCGAGGACCGCGCCGATGGCGGCGATCTTGCGGGTGGGTGAGGCGGACGTGGGCATGCGAAAGCTCCTGTCGTACGGGAGGGGTGTGCGGACGGGCGGGCGGCGGGGTGCCGGCCGGGCGTCCTATATCCGCAGTACGGGCAGGAGTGCGGTGTGGTCCGTGGCGGATGCGGCGCCGGTGGGCGGGCGGGCCAGGGCGAACCGGTGGGGCAGGTCGGTGGCGAGCGGCCCTGAGGCGGTGGCGTCCGGGGCGAGCAGCTCGGCGCGGTGCGGGGCGGGCAGCGGGGCGGCCTCGCCCTGGCTCGGGGCGTGCCGCCCGGAGCAGTTCTTGACGGCGTCGGCCACCGCGAGGGGCGCGGTGGCGGCGGGGCGCGCGGCGGACGCCGCGGCGGGGCCCGTGGGGCCGGTCCGCCAGATCTCGGCGGCGGCGGCCGCGCGTCCGGCGAGCCATGCCTGGTCGCCGCCGATCCGGCACAGCAGCGGCCCGAAGGCGACCGCGAGGAGGAGCAGCAGGGTCAGCGTCGCCGAGCGGCGCAGCCGGTGCATGGTCCCTCCCCCTCGCTGTCGGTCCGTGTCGTCGGGAACCTCTTATCCTACGGATCGCCGGCGCCGGGCGACGGCGGTGGCATAGCTCACCCGAGAACGCGTCGAATTTGATCCCAAGACGCCCCCTTATGACCGATGTGTCGGCTTTGGCCGTCGGTGGTCCGGCCTGCCATAGTCGTCCGCGGCGCCCCCGCCACGGCGGGCCGGTCGCCGCCGGCCGCGCGGGCTACCCCTTCCGCCCGCAGACGGCCGGGTACTGGGGCTCACCCCGCGGCATCCCGCGGGCGGGCCCCAGTCCCGTTTCCCGGGTCAGCGGTCGTTGACCCGGACCTCGAACCAGGTCGTCTTGCCGCGCGGCAGCAGATCCACACCCCAGCGGTCCGAGAGCTTGTCGACGAGGAAGAGCCCCCGGCCGCTGACGTCCATCGCCTGGACCGGCATCAGACAGGGCAGTCCGCGCGAGGGGTCGCGCACCTCCACCCGGATCCAGCCGCGCCGGCGCAGTATCCGCAGCCCGAAGGTGCGGGCCCCGGTGTGCCGCACCGCGTTGCCGACCAGTTCGGAGACGAGGAGCACCGCGTGCTCGGCGAGCTGCGGCGAGAGCGTCCACTGCTTGAGGAGGATGGCGGCGGTCAACCGGCGCGCGGTCCGCGCGGACTGGGGGCGCGAGGGGAGTCTGACCTCGCCCAGGGTCGGATCGCCGACCAGGTCGGGGGCGGCCGGCGCCGGACCGACCGGGGCCGGGGTCGCCTCCCCGTCCACACCGGGGCACTCCCCGTGCGCGGCAGCCGCTTCGCTCCGCGGCCGCGGCTGCTCCATTCCTTCGAGGCCCGCCATGCCCCCCATAATGGCCGCCCCTTACCGCATCGGGGGGCGGAACCTAGGGAATCCGTTGTCCGGAATCAGTGGCTCCACACCCCCCGCGCGACATATGCCAACGGCAGCCGGGAGGCGACCGGACGGCGCTGACCTGCAAACACCTCGAACGGGCGACGGACCACCGGACGCCGCCAACCCGGCCCCTTTAAGGCGTAATTAAGTTTTCCGCAATTCGCCCACACGAGGCATGGCGTACCAGCCAAACCCCAGGCATCCCGTCAACACCACTGACCTCAGACGGACTTGGTCGCGGCTCAACGGAACCGGGCCTTGCCCGGACCCTCCTCGACGAAGCTGCGCATGCCGATCTCCCGGTCCTCGGTGGCGAACAGCCCGGCGAACCAGGTGCGTTCGATCGTCAGCCCGGTGTCGATGTCGGCTTCCAGGCCGGCGTCGACGGACTCCTTCGCGGCCCGCAGCGCCAGCGCCGGCCCGGCCGCCAGCCGCGCCGCCCAGGCGTGCGCCTGCGCGTAGACCTCGTCGGCGGGCACCACCCGGTCCACCAGGCCGATGGCCAACGCCTCCGCGGCCTTGACGTGCCGGCCGGTGAAGATCAGGTCCTTGGCCTTGGACGGACCCACCAGGCGGGCCAGGCGCTGGGTGCCGCCGGCGCCCGGGATGAGGCCGAGCAGGATCTCGGGCTGGCCCAACTTGGCGTTCTCGGCGGCGATCCGGAAGTCGGCGCAGAGCGCGAGTTCGCAGCCGCCCCCGAGGGCGTAGCCGGTGACCGCGGCGACCACCGGCTTGGGGATCCGGGCCACCGCCGTGAAGGCGTCCTGCAGCTCCTTGGACCGCAGCACCATGGCGGCGTGGTCCATGTCCTGCATTTCCTTGATGTCCGCCCCGGCCGCGAACACCTTCTCGCCGCCCCAGAGCACGACGGCGCGGACGTCGTCCCGGCGACCGGCCTCCTCGGCGAGTTCACGGAGCCGGTCCTGGGTGGCGACGTCCAGGGCGTTCATCGGCGGGCGGTCCAGGCGGATGGTGCCGACGCCGTCGGCGACCTCGAGATGCACAGTCATGCCGGCAGGTTAGTACGCGTTAACGTCGCGCGCCGCCCCGCCTCCGGCCGCCCCACCGCCCGGACCGCGAGCTCACCGCGACCGCCACTTCGCCCAGGAGAGGTTCCAGTCGCCGAAGCCGTTGTCCGGCTGGATGGTGTGGTCGTGGGAGTTCTTGACGATGACCACGTCGCCGATGAGGGAGTTCCGGTAGAACCAGGCCGCCGGGGTGTCGGGGTCGCCGCCGCCGCGCTGGTCGTAGAGGCCGACGCAGCCGTGGCTGGCGTTGCGGGTGCCGAACGCCGCCCGGCCCGACCAGTAGTTGCCGTGGATGAAGGTGCCGGAGGTGCTCAACCGCATGGCGTGCGGGACGTCCTTGATGTCGTACTCGCCGCCGTAGCCGACGGTCTGGCCGTTCATCCGCGTCACCGGGTGCTTCTCGCTGATCACCATCTGGCCGTTGTAGGTCTCGGTGCCCGGGGCGCCGGCGGTGATCGGGACGGTCCGCAGGGTCCTGCCGTCGCGGACCACGGTCATCTGCTTCGTCCGGGCGTCGACGGTGCTCACCTGGCTGCGGCCGACGGTGAACGAGACCTCCTTGGCCTGGGTGCCGTAGACGCCGGGGCGGCCCTCGACGCCGTCGAGGTCGAGCCGGAGGGTGACCTTGGTGCCGGGCGCCCAGTACTTCTCCGGGCGGAAGTCGAGGCGGTCGTTGCCGAACCAGTGGCCGGCGATCGGGACGGCGGGCCGCGCCGTGACGGTGACGGCCCGCTCCACGGCCCGGGGGTCGGTGATGCCGCGGGTGAAGCGGATCGAGACCGGCATTCCCACGCCGACCCGCTGGCCGTTCTCCGGGGTGAACTGGCCGAGGAAGGTGTTCTTCGGGACGAGCGTGGTGAACGTGGCGTGCTCGGCGGCCTGTCGGCCCCGGGCGTCCACCGCCACCGCGTCGACGGTGTACCGCGTCGAGGCGCCGAGGTGGCCGGCGGGCTGCCACTGGGCGCCGTCGCCGGATATCTTCCCGTCGACCGCGTTGCCCTTGGCGTCGGTGACCTGCACGGAGCGCAGCCTGCCCTGCTGTGCGGTCACCCGCAGCGCGCCGCTCGTGGCCACGTCGCGGGTGCCGTCCCGGGGGGCTATCACCACGGCGGCCCGTGAGGCGGCGGTGTCCTCCCCGGTCCGCCCGGAGGGCGCCGCGCCGCCGCCCCCGCAGGCCGCGAGCAACAGCAGCAGCGGTGCGAGCACGAGGGCGAGCGGCGCGCCCGTGCGGCGCGCCCGCCGCCGGTACTCCGGCTCCCCCACCATGGATCGGTCGTTCACGACTGGCCCCTTCCCCCTCGCACGCCCCGCCGGCTCCGCCCCGGACGCCGTGGGCCGGGTGCGTGCCGCTAGACAACCACACGGCACCGACAGTGAACTCCCCCTGGGGACAACGGTTTAGTCGCGGTCTGCGGGTGGCCGCGCGGGCATGCGTACGAGCGCCGGAGGGCGCGGCGCGGGCGCGCGGGCGCGGGCCGGTTCAGTGCCGCGCGCTGCCCGCCCGCCAGGCCGCCCACGGCAGGTTCCAGCCGCCCAGGCCGTTGTCGGGGGCGACGGTGCGGTCCGGGGAGTTGCGGACCTCCACCGTGTCGCCGACGATCGAGTTCCGGTAGAGCCAGCCGGCGGGGGTGTCCGGGCCGCCGCCGCGGACGTCCTGCAGTCCGACGCAGCCGTGGCTGGTGTTGAGGCCGCCGAAGACCTCGGGCCGCGCCCAGTAGTTGCCGTGCAGGAAGGTGCCGGACCGGGTCAGCCGCATGGCGTGCGGCACGTCCGGGATGTCGTACTCGGTGCCGAAGCCGACGGTGTCGCCGTCCATCCGGGTCACCGCGTGCCGCTCCAGGATCACCATCGTCCCGTTGTAGGTGGGGTTCTCGGCGTTGCCGGCGGTGACCGGGAGGGTGGCCACCACCCGGCCGTCGCGGCGGACGGTCAGCGTGTGCCGGGCCGCGTCGACGGTGCTGACCTGGTCGCGGCCCACCTGGTAGTGGAGGGTCTTGTACTGGATCCCGTAGGCGCCGGGTCCGGTGCGCACCTCGCGCAGGCGCAGGTCGACGGTGAGGCGGGTGCCCGGCCGCCAGCGCTCGCGAGGCCTGAAGTCCAGCCTGCGGTGGCCGAACCAGTGCGGCGCGATCTCGACGGCGGGGCGGGCGCTGACGGTGACGGCGCGCTCCACGGCCGCGCGGTCCAGGACCGGCCGGTTGAAGACCAGCGAGAAGATCAGGCCGGTGCCGACCGTGGTGCCGCTCTCCGGGGAGTAGTAGCCGATGACCCGGTGCGGGGGCGAGAAGGTCTTGAAGGTGGTGTGCCGGGTGGTGCGGCGGCCGGTGTCGTCGCGGGCGACCGCGTCGACGGTGTACTGGGAGGCGAGTTCGAGGGAGTCGGTCATCGGCCGCCAGATCGTGCCGTCCCGGGAGATCCGGCCGGCGACCGGCTGCCGGCCGGCGCTGCCGGTGCGGCTGACCTCGACCCGCTCCAGCGTGCCGTCCGGGACCCGGACCTCCAGTCGCCCGTTGGCCCGTACGCCGCGCGCGCCGTCGCCCGGGAGGATCCGGATCACCTCCTCGGGACGGGGCGGCCCGCCACCGAAGAGGACGTCCCCCTCGCCGCAGCCGGCCAGCGCCGCCACGCCGGTGAGCGCGACCAGCAGGGTGCGGGCGGCGCGGCGGAGGCGGGACGGCGGGGGCGTCCCTGTGCCGCGGGGCGCGCGGCCGGCCGCCGGTGCGCGGTCCGCGGTGCGGCCGCCGGTGTCGTCCCCTGGTCGGTGCTGGTGATGGCCGGTCATACGCCGGATTGTGACGGATGATTCGCAAGTTGGGCGGTATGCCGCGAAACGGAATGTCATGGCTGCGCCTTCCCGTGGGCCGGGCGGGCGCGCGGGGCGCACGCCGGGCCCGCCCGCGCCGCTGTGCGGCAACGGGAGTCCGCGACGACGGAAAGCGTGAGGCAACGCCCGGTTGCGGGCAGAACAACGGTGCACCCTCATGCACCGCACCGCGGGCGACGGCCCCGGACCCGGCCGGGACGCTCCCCCGGCTCGCGCGGGGAGGTTCCCCCGGGCCCGGACGCCGCCGTCCGACGAGCCCTTGAGCCGCAGGAGGCCGGCACGTGTCCAGCGCACCCGAGCAGGAGGCGGTGGCGGACGAACCGCTCGCCCCGCCCGCGGACGTCCGCCCCGGCACCCCGACGCCCCTGGGGGCCCGCTACCGCACCGGACCGGACGGGGCGGCGGGCACCAACTTCGCCCTGTGGGCGGGCGGCGCCGAGGCCGTCGAGCTGTGCCTCTTCGACGACGAGGGGCAGGAGATGCGCCACCCCCTCACCGAGCTGACCCACGAGATCTGGCACGGCTTCCTGCCCGGCGTGCACCCCGGGCAGCGCTACGGCTACCGGGTGCACGGCCGCTGGGACCCCTGGACCGGCGCCCGCTGGAACCCGGCGAAGCTGCTGCTGGACCCGTACGCCCGGGCCGTGGACGGGGACTTCGGCAGCCGGATCGAGACCGGCCCGGGCGGCCCGGCACTGCCCGCCCCGTTGTACGGGCACGTCCGGGACTGGCCCGAGCAGCAGGTCGCCGACACCGTGCGGGACGACCGCGACTCGGCGCCGTACGTCCCCAAGGGCGTGGTGGTCGGCGAGGACGACGACGGGCCGGACGAGTGGCGGGACGACCGGCGCCCGAAGACGCCGTGGCCGGACTCCGTCCTGTACGAGCTGCACGTGCGCGGGTTCACCATGCGCCACCCGGGCGTCCCGGAGCGGTTGCGCGGCACCTACGCCGGGCTCGCCCACCCGGCCGCGCTGGCGCACCTGACCCGGCTGGGGGTGACCGCCGTCGAGCTGCTGCCGGTCCACCAGTTCGCGCACGAGGACCACCTGGTGCGCCGGGGGCTGCGCAACTACTGGGGCTACAACTCCCTCGGCTACTTCGCCCCGCACGCCGGCTACGCCGCCACCGGGACCCGCGGCCAGCAGGTCGGCGAGTTCAAGCGGATGGTGCGGGCGCTGCACGACGCCGGCATCGAGGTGATCCTCGACGTCGTCTACAACCACACCGCGGAGGCCGGCGAACGGGGCCCGACCCTCTCCCTGCGCGGCATCGACAACCGCGGCTACTACCGCCTCCAGGGGGACCCGCGCCGCTACGCCGACTACACCGGCTGCGGCAACACCCTGCACGTCGTCCAGCCGCACGTCCTGCGGCTGATCACCGACTCGCTGCGCTACTGGGTCACCGAGATGGGCGTGGACGGCTTCCGCTTCGACCTGGCGGCCGCGCTGGCCCGCTCCATGCACGACGTCGACATGCTCTCCCCGTTCCTCGCGGTGATCGCCCAGGACCCGGTGCTGCGCCGGGTCAAGCTGATCGCCGAGCCGTGGGACGTCGGCTCCGGCGGCTACCAGGTCGGCGCCTTCCCCCCGCTGTGGACGGAGTGGAACGACCGCTACCGGGACACCGTCCGGGACTTCTGGCGCGGCGCCACCGCGGACGTCCGGGACCTGGGCTACCGGCTCTCCGGGTCCAGCGACCTCTACGCCTGGGGCGGCCGGCGGCCGTACGCCTCGGTCAACTTCATCACGGCGCACGACGGGTTCACCCTGCGCGACCTGGTCAGTTACGAGCACAAGCACAACGAGGCGAACGGCGAGGACAACCGGGACGGCACCCACGACAACCGGTCCGCCAACTGCGGCGCCGAGGGCGAGACCGACGACGGGGACGTCACCGCGCTGCGCCGCCGCCAGCTCCGCAACCTGCTGACCACCTTGTTGCTGTCCACCGGCGTGCCGATGCTGGTGGCCGGCGACGAGATGGGCCGCACCCAGCACGGCAACAACAACGCCTACTGCCAGGACAACCCGACCGGCTGGGTGGACTGGTCGCTGCTGGCCGACCCCCACTGGCGCGCCCTGGCCGCGCTCACCGCCCGGTTGATCGCGCTGCGCCGCACCCACCCGGTGCTGCGCCGCCGGGCGTTCTTCTCGGGCCGTCCGCAGCACCGCGGCGGGCTGCGCGACCTGGCGTGGTTCGGCGCGGACGGCGCCGAGATGACCGAGGCGGACTGGTACGCGCCCGGCGCCACGTTGACCATGTACCTCTCCGGCAACGACATCCCGCAGCGCGACGCCCGCGGCGTCCGGGTCACCGACGACAGCTTCCTCGCCGTACTGCACGCCGACGCCGCGCCCCGGACGGTGGTCCTGCCCGGCCTGCCGTGGGCCGGCGCCTACGAGCTGCTGGTGGACACCTCGGCCGAACCGCCGCCGGACGGGGCGGCCGAACCGCCGCCGGGCCGGGCGACGTGCGCGGCCGGCGGCGAACTCACCGTGCCGGGACGGGCCGTGCTGCTGTTCCGGGCGGTCCCGGGGTGAGCACCACCGGTCGGACCCGCACCAACTGACGCCCGGGCAGCGCCCCTTGGGCCAAGGGGCGGGAACCGGCCCCGCCCCGACCCCGTTCCGGACGCCGCGGCGAAAACCACGTGAGCGGTGTCAGTGGCCGGTCGTACGCTCGCGGTGATGGCCACGACCACGCGTTCGAACTCGCCCGACGAGCGGACCGGAGCGGTACGGCGCTCCGCGGTGCGCTCGCTGCTCCGCCTGTGGCCCTTCGTCCGCCCGGTGCGGGTGCGGCTGTTCGTCGCCGCCGGGGTGGCGGTGGTGGCGTCCTGCCTCTCGGTGGTCATCCCGCTGGTGCTCAAGTGGCTGGTGGACGGGCCGGTGTCGCACAGGGACACCGACGGGGTGTGGCGGGGCGGCGGGTACCTGCTGCTGCTCGGGGTCGCCGAGGCGCTGCTCTTCGGGCTGCGGCGGTGGCTGGTCTCCCGGCCGACGGCCGCGGTGGAGGCGGCGATGCGGGAGGCGCTCTACCGCCACGTGCAGCGGCTGCCGGTCGCCTTCCACGAGCGCTGGGCGACGGGCCAGTTGCTCTCCCGGGCCACCACCGACCTCCAGCTGTTACGCCTGTTCCTGGTCTTCCCGATGACGTTCCTGCTGGTCAACGGCGCGACGATCGTGGTGGGCGGAGTGCTCCTGCTGGTCCAGCAGTGGGCGCTCGGGCTGGTGCTGCTGGCGCCGGTGCTGCCGCTGATGGTGGTGTGCTCGGTCTTCCAGGCCCGGTACGGGCAGGCCGCCCGCCGGGCCCAGGACCAGGTCGGCGACCTGACCACGGTGGTCGAGGAGTCGCTGCTCGGCATCCGGATCGTCAAGGGGTTCGGGCGGCACCGCAACCAGGCCCGGGCGTTCGGCGAGCTGGCCGGCGCGGTCCGCGCCACCGAGCTGCGCAAGGCCCGTCTGCTGGCCGTCATCTGGGGCGTCAACACCGTCCTGCCGGAGCTGGCGCTGGGCGCCGCGCTGGTGCTCGGCACCGTCCAGGTGGCCGACGGGCAGCTCTCCACCGGCACCCTCGTCGCGTTCCTGTCGACGGCGCTGGCGCTGCGCTGGCCGGTCGACTCGATCGGCTTCCTGCTGGCGATGAGCAGTGCGGCGGCGACCGCGGCCGACCGGTACTTCGAGGTGCTGGACGAGCCGCCGGTGTCCGAGGGCGGCGCCGACCGCCGCGGCCGGCGGGCGGACGGCGAACGGCCCGGCGGGGGGCTGGTCTTCGAAGGGGTGGAGTTCCGCTACCCCGACGCGCCCCCCAGCTCCCCGCCGACGCTGCGCGGCGTCGACCTGCACGTCCGCCCCGGGGAGACGATGGCGCTGGTCGGGGCGACCGGCAGCGGCAAGACCACCCTGACGGCGCTGGTGCCGCGGCTGTACGACCCGACAGCGGGCCGGATCACCCTGGACGGGCGGGACCTGGCGACGCTCACCCGCGAGGAGGCGCGGACGCTGGTCGCGGTGGCCTTCGAGGAGCCGACCCTGTTCTCCACGACGGTGGCGGAGAACGTCCTGATGGGCGGGGCGGACGGACCGGCGGCGGAGCGCGCCGCGGCGCTGCGGCGGGCCCTGCGGGTGGCGCAGGCCGAGGAGTTCGTGGCCGCCCTCCCGCAGGGCGCCGCCACCGGGGTCGGCGAGCAGGGGATGACGCTGTCGGGCGGGCAGCGGCAGCGGTTGGCGCTGGCCCGCGCGGTGGTCGGCCGGCCGCGCTTCCTGATCCTGGACGACCCGCTCTCCGCTCTCGACGTGCACACCGAGGCCCGGGTGGAGGCGGCGCTGCGGGAGGTGCTGGCGACCACCACCGCGCTGGTGGTGGCGCACCGGCCGTCCACGGTGCTGCTGGCCGACCGGGTGGCGCTGCTGTCCGGCGGCCGGATCGTCGCCGTCGGCACCCACCACCAACTCCTGCGGGAGAACGCGCAGTACGCGGCGCTGATGTCCGGCGGCCCGGCGCGCGCCACCGAGCGGCACGAGGGGGAGGACGGGCGATGACGACGACGGAGACCGGCCGGCCGGTCGACGGCCCCGGAGGCGAGGGCCGCGGCACCGGCCCCCCGGCCGCGCCGGCCGCGTCGGACGGCCGGCAGCCGGCCCCGCCGGACGGTGCCCCGGACGCCTTCGAAGCGGACCTGCTGCCCACCCCCAAGGGCGCCTCGCGCACCCTGCTGGGTTCGCTGCTCGCCCCGCACCGCGGCCGGGTGTGGGCCGCCACCGTCGCCCTGCTGCTCCAACAGGCCGCCACGCAGGCCAGCCCGCTGTTGGTCGCCTACGCCCTGGACCGGGTGGTGCCGGCCCTCCGGGCGGGCGACCACGGTCCGTTGGTGGTCCTGGCGGTGGCGGCGGCGCTGTCCGCGGCGGTCGCCGGCGCCCTCCAGTGGGTCTTCGTCCGGCTGTCCGCGCGGGCCGGCCAGGACGTGCTGCTGGACCTGCGCGGCCGGATCTTCCGGCACGCCCAGGACCTCGGCCTGGACTTCCACGAGCGCTACACCTCCGGCCGGTTGATATCCCGCGCCACCACCGACGTGGAGGCGCTGCGCGAACTCCTGGAGGAGGGCCTCCAGGAGCTGGTCACGGTCGTCCTGTCGACGCTCTACATCAGCGCGCTGCTGCTCTGGCTGGACCTGGGCCTGGGCGTCGCGGCGCTGCTCTCCGCGGTGCCGCTGGCGCTCCTCGTCCGGGCTTTCCAGCGGCGTTCGCACCGGGCCTACCGCGCCAAGTCCAGTGCCATCGCCGCGGTCATCGTGCGGTTCGCCGAGACGCTGGGCGGGATCCGGCCGGTGCAGGCGTTCCGCCGCGAGCCGGCCAACGACGCGGCCTTCGCCGACCTCAACGCCCGCCACCGGCGGTTCAACGGCGACGCGATCCTGGCGATGGCGCGCTTCGTCGTCGGCTCCCGCATGACGGCCAACGTCGCGATCGCCGCCCTCGTCCTGTGGGGCGCCTACCGCGTCGCCACCGACGCGCTCGCCCTGGGCGTGCTGGCCGCCGCGACGCTCTACCTGCGCCGGCTCTACGACCCCATCGACCGGCTGGGCGTGTTCCTGAATGCCTACGAGTCGGCGGCCGCCTCGCTGGAGAAGATCGCCGGGTTGCTGGCCCAGCGGCCGTCGGTGCCCGAGCCGGCGCGGCCCCGTGCGCTGCCGCCCGCGCCCCCGGCCCGGCCCGGCCGCGAAGTGGCCTTCCGCGGCGTGTCCTTCGGGTACCGCACGGGCGGCGAGGTGCTGCCGCGGTTCGACCTCACGCTGGCGGCCGGCAGCACCGTCGCGGTGGTCGGCGCGACCGGCGCCGGCAAGTCCACCCTCGCCCGGTTGCTGGCCCGCTTCCACGACCCCACCCAGGGCCGGGTGGAGGTGGACGGGGTCGATCTGCGCGAGCTGTCCGGCGCCGAGCTGCGCCGCGCGGTGGTGATGGTCACCCAGGAGGCGTTCCTGTTCTCCGGCACGGTCGCCGACAACATCGCCCTGGGCCGCCCGGACGCCGAGCGCGCGGAGGTCGAGGCGGCCGCGCGGGCGATCGGCGCCCACGACTTCGTCGGCGCCCTGCCGGACGGCTACGACACCGACGTCCGCAAGCGCGGCGGCCGGCTCTCCGCCGGCCAGCGCCAACTCGTCGGGTTCGCCCGGGCGTTGCTGGCCGATCCGGCGGTGCTCCTGCTGGACGAGGCGACCAGTTCGTTGGACATCCCCGGCGAGCGGGCGGTGCAGCGGGCCATGGGCGCGGTGCTGCACGGCCGGACGGCGCTGGTGATCGCGCACCGGCTGTCCACGGTGGAGTCCGCCGACCGGGTGCTGGTGATGGCGGACGGCCGGATCGTGGAGGACGGCGCCCCGGCCGCGCTGGCCGCCGGCCACGGCCGGTACGCGGCGCTGCACCGGGCCTGGCGGGAGAGCGTGGCCTGACCCGTCGGCCGCGCCGGCGGCACCGGTGCGCCCCGGATCACCCTCGACCGGCCGATCCGACCGCCCGGCCATCCGTCCGCCCGTCCGCCCGCCCATCCGCCTGTCCATCCATCCGTCCGTCCGTTTTCCGGACGTGGATTTCGCCCAACGGACGTTTTCCGGCCAATTAGTTGATGGGCACCTGACAACCACTCGTGAGTGGTGGCACTCTTCCCGGCAGCCGCCACCCGGACCCCCACGGCACCGCTCCGGACGGCAGCGACCCGGCTCCACCAGCACCGCACCCCCCACACACGCTCCACGAGTTCTGCCTCGCTCTGCCCGGACGGCCGCTTCGCCGCCCGGTCCCGCTCGGCCGCCCCCCTCATGTCGCGGCCCCGCAGAAGGAGTCAGTGTGAGAAGCACCCCCCATAGATCCACCCCGCAGCGCCGCGCCGTGGCGACCGGCGCGCTGGTCGCGGTCACCGCGCTGCTGGCCGTCGGCGTCCAGGCCGGTACCGGCGCGGCGGCCAGCCCGCAGGGCACTCCCGCCGCCCGCCCGGGCCCGCAGGCGGTCCCCGCCGCCGGTGCGCTGCCCGCCAAGCTCTCCCCCTCCCAGCGGGCCGAACTGCTCCGCACGGCGAACGGCACCACCGCCGCCACCGCCCGGCGGCTCCAACTCGGCGCCAAGGAGAAGCTGGTCGTCAAGGACGTCGAGAAGGACGTCGACGGCAGCGTGCACACCCGCTACGAGCGCACCTACGAGGGCCTGCCGGTGCTCGGCGGCGACCTCGTCGTGCACACCGCGAAGACCGGCGCGGTCAAGAGCACCACCAAGGCCCTCAAGAAGGCCCTCGCGGTGCCCTCCACCACCGCCAAGGTCGCCCCGGCCACCGCCGCGGGCAAGGCGGTCACCGCGGCGAAGTCGCTCGGCTCCACGAAGACCGCGGCCGACCAGGCGCCGCGCAAGGTCGTCTGGGCCGCCGACGGCACCCCTCGGCTGGCCTGGGAGACGGTGGTCGGCGGCCTCCAGGACGACGGCACGCCCAACCAGTTGCACGTCATCACGGACGCCACCACCGGCGCGAAGATCTTCCAGTACCAGGGCATCGAGAACGGCATCGGCAACAGCGAGTACAGCGGCAAGGTCACCATCGGGACCTCCGGCTCGGCGCCGAACTTCACGATGACCGACGGCACCCGCGGCGGCCACAAGACGTACAACCTCAACCACGGTTCGTCCGGCACCGGTTCGCTGTTCACCGACGCCGACGACACCTGGGGCGACGGCACCACCGGCAACGCGCAGACCGCCGCCGTGGACGCCGCCTACGGCGCCCAGGAGACCTGGGACTACTACAAGAACGTGCACGGCCGCACCGGCATCCGCGGGGACGGCGTCGGCGCCTACTCCCGTGTGCACTACGGCAACAGCTACGTCAACGCCTTCTGGGACGACGGCTGCTTCTGCATGACCTACGGCGACGGCGCCAACAACGCCGACCCGCTGACCGCCCTGGACGTGGCCGGCCACGAGATGTCGCACGGCGTCACCGCCGCCACCGCCAACCTCACCTACAGCGGCGAGTCCGGCGGCCTCAACGAGGCCACCTCGGACATCTTCGGCACCGCCGTGGAGTTCTACGCCAACAACCCGGCCGACCCCGGTGACTACCTCATCGGCGAGAAGATCAACATCAACGGCGACGGCACCCCGCTGCGCTACATGGACAAGCCCTCCAAGGACGGCGCCTCCGCCGACTACTGGTCGAGCACCGTCGGCAACAAGGACGTGCACTACTCCTCCGGCGTCGCCAACCACTTCTTCTACCTGCTCTCCGAGGGCAGCGGCGCCAAGGACATCGGCGGCGTCCACTACGACAGCCCGACCTACGACAACCAGCCGGTGCCGGGCATCGGCCGGGCCAACGCCGAGAAGGTCTGGTTCAAGGCGCTCAGCCAGTACATGAGCGCCAACACCAACTACGCCGGCGCCCGCACCGCCACCCTCCAGGCCGCCGCCGACCTGTTCGGCCAGGGCAGCGCCACGTACAACACGGTCGCCAACACCTGGGCGGCGGTGAACGTCGGCTCCCGGGTCTCCGACGGCGGGGTCTCGGTCACCAACCCGGGCAACCAGACCAGCACCGTCGGCCAGGCGGCCAGCCTCCAGCTCAAGGCCAGCAGCGGCACCACCGGCGCGCTGTCCTACGCGGCCACCGGGCTGCCCGCCGGGCTGTCCCTGGACGCCGGCACCGGCCTGATCTCCGGGACGCCGACCACCGCCGGCAGCACCACGGTCACCGTGACGGTCACCGACGCGGCCAAGAAGACCGGGACCACGTCCTTCACCTGGACCGTCAACGCGGTCGGCGGCGGCAGCGTCTTCGAGAACAACACCAAGGTCGCCATCCCGGACGGCGGTGCGGCGATCACCTCGCCGATCCCGGTCAGCCGCAGCGGCAACGCCCCCAGCGGCCTCAAGGTGACGGTGGACATCACCCACAGCTGGCGCGGTGACCTGGTCATCGACCTGCTGGCCCCGGACGGCACCGCGTACCGCCTGAAGAGCGCCAACCTCGGGGACTCGGCGGCCGACGTGAAGGCCACGTACACCGTCAACGCCTCGACGAAGGCCGCGAACGGCACCTGGAAGCTGCGCGTCCAGGACGTCTACGCGGGCGACGCGGGCACCCTCAACGGCTGGAAGCTGACGTTCTGACAGCAACCGGCAATATGCCCGTCACCTTGAGGTGACAGAGCGGGCAGCCCGCCGGACAAATCCCGCCGATCGGTACAACTGATCTCTCACGCAGTCGAGTTGGGCGTCGCCCCCGGATCTCCGGGAGCGGCGCCCCGCTCCGTTATCCGGACATCGAGCCCCTCTGTACGGACGAATTTCGGCCAACCTCCGAACACCCCCCTGACATGCACGCGTTCGAATGGCAGTCTTCCCGACGCATGTCACACCCGCATCGCTTTGCACCCCCACCACTTGGCAAAGTTGAAGGAGCACGCGTGACCCCCCACATATCCCGTAAGACCCGTGTGACCGGTTCGGTCGCCGCCGCCGCGGCCCTGCTCGTCGCCGGCATCACCGCCGCCGGTACCGCCGGCGCCGCCCCCGCCCCCGCCGCCCCCCACGGCGGCGCGGCGCTCGCGCTCAGCACCTCGCACCACGCGGAGCTGGTGCACGACGCGCAGGCCGCCACGGCGCAGACCGCCACGTCACTGGGCCTGGGCGCGCAGGAGAAGCTGGTCGTCAAGGACGTCATCAAGGACACCGACGGCACCGTGCACACCCGCTACGACCGCACCTACGCCGGCCTGCCCGTGCTCGGCGGCGACCTGGTCGTGCACACCGCCAAGGGCGGCGCCGTGAAGGGCGTCAGCAAGGCCACCACGGCGAAGGTCGCCGTCGCCTCCACCACCGCGAAGATCGCCCCGAAGGCCGCCGCGCTGGCCGCCGAGTCGACCGCGACCAAGACCATCGGCGCCAAGAAGGTCGACGCGCCGGCACCCCGCAAGGTGGTCTGGGCCGCCAAGGGCACCCCGGTGCTGGCCTACGAGACCGTGGTCGGCGGCGTCCAGAAGGACGGCACGCCCAACCAGCTGCACGTCATCACCGACGCCAACACCGGCAAGAAGCTCTACCAGTACCAGGGCATCGAGAACGGCGTCGGCAACAGCGAGTACGCCGGCAAGGTCGACCTCACGACCAAGAAGGGCGCCAACGGCTACGAGCTGACCGACGACACCCGCGGCGGCCACTCGACGTTCGACCTGGGCGGCAGCGAGAGCGGCGACGGCAAGCTGTTCACCAACTCCACCGACACGTGGGGCGACGGCAAGCCGAGCAACCCGCAGACCGCCGCCGTCGACGCCGCCTACGGCGCCCAGGAGACCTGGGACTACTACAAGAACGTGCACGGCCGCAGCGGCATCAAGGGCGACGGCAAGGGCGCCACGTCCCGCGTCCACTACGGCCAGAGCTACGTCAACGCGTTCTGGGACGACAGCTGCTTCTGCATGACGTACGGCGACGGCCAGGGCAACAACAAGCCGCTGACCGCCCTCGACGTCGCGGGCCACGAGATGTCGCACGGCGTCACCTCGGCCACCGCCGGCCTGGAGTACAGCGGTGAGTCCGGCGGCCTGAACGAGGCCACGTCGGACATCTTCGGCGCCTCGGTCGCGTTCTACGCCAAGAACCCCGAGGAGCCGGGCAGCTACTTCATCGGCAAGAAGATCGACATCAACGGCGACGGCAAGCCGCTGCGCTACATGGACAAGCCCTCCAAGGACGGCCAGTCCCTGGACAACTGGAGCGCCGACGCCGGCAACGTCGACGTCCACTACTCCTCCGGCATCGCCAACCACTTCTTCTACCTGCTGTCCGAGGGCAGCGGCGCCAAGGACGCCAACGGCGACCACTACGACAGCCCGACCGCGGACGGCTCCAAGGTCACCGGCATCGGCCGCGACAAGGCCGAGAAGATCTGGTTCAAGGCGCTGACCGCGTACATGACCTCGACCACCGACTACAAGGCGGCCCGCGAGGCGACCGTCAAGGCGGCCACCGACCTCTACGGCGCGGACAGCGCCGAGGTCAAGGGCGTCGAGTCGGCCTGGGCCGGCGTGAACGTCAAGTAACGCACCACCGCGGCCGGTTGGCCGCACCGCACCGGCGTGGCCGGGGGAACGCTCCCCCGGCCACGCCGGCTTTTTTCGGCCAGTCCCGCCCGGCCGGCTCCCTCCCCCGCGGACCCACCGCCCACCCGGCGCCCCACGCCCCGGACCGCCCACCGCACCGGCCACCCGCCGCCCGGCGGCACCCCCGCCCCCGGTCGGCCGCGGTCACCGGTCGACCGGTCCCGCGCGCCGACGGCGGGCCGCCCGCCGCGCGCCACTGACCGGCGGCCGTCGCCCCGTACCGCCCGGTCCGCCGATATGGCCAATTCCACCCCCTCAGGCGCTCTTGTACGGATACCCGCTCGGCGAGAGGCTGCGATGGTGGCGCCGACGGGCCCCGGCGCGGCAACGGACTTCCGCACACCGCAACTCCGCTGTGATCACACCGAGTTGAGGAGGCGAACGTCGACCGTGTCAGCACCAAGCCGCAGCCGCCCACCGGAGCGGCGGCCCTCGTCCACCGGAGCACACGGCGTGCGCGGTTACGCGTCGGTGGTTCACCTTCCCGCGGCATGCGGCCCGACCGCGCGCGGGAAGGCTCACCGACGGCGGCGTCGCGCGCAACCGGCCGGCGGGACCCGATCCGGCCCGCCGTGCCATCCGCCAGCAGAGTGAAAGCGGACAGGAGCGCCCATGCCCGCACCCCGCCCCCTCACCGTGGAGCGGATAGAAAGGACAAAACCCCTCAAAGCACCACAAACCCAGGTGAGCCCATGATCGGTCGCATCCCTGTACTGGACATCCGCCCGCAGATCGATTGCGGTCGCCGCCCGGCCAAGGCCGCGGTGGACGAAACCTTCGAGGTCTCCGCCACGGTCTTCCGAGAAGGCCACGACGCGGTCGCCGCGAACGTGGTGCTGCGCAACCCGGCGGGCCGCTGCGGCCCGTGGACCCCGATGCGGGAGCGGGCACCGGGCACCGATCGGTGGGTCTGCGAGGTCACCCCCGACGTCGAGGGGCGCTGGACGTTCACCGTGGAGGCGTGGTCCGACCCGGTCGCCACCTGGCGCCGGCACGCGGCGGTCAAGATCCCGGCCGGGATCGACACCGAGCTGGTCCTCACCGAGGGCGCCGCGCTGCACGAGCGGGCCGCCACCGAGGTCCCCAAGAGCGACGGCCGGGAGGCGGTGCTGACCGCCGTCGACGCACTGCGCGACGCCACCCTGCCGGCCGCCACCCGCCTGGCCACCGCACTCGCCCCGCAGGTCACCGAGGCGCTGGAGCGCCACCCGCTGCGCGAACTGCTCACCGTCTCCCGCCCGATGCCGCTGGTCGTCGAGCGCCGCCGGGCCCTGTACGGCTCCTGGTACGAACTCTTCCCGCGCTCCGAGGGCGCCACGACCGGCCCGGACGGCACGCTCGTCAGCGGCACCCTGCGCACCGCCGCCGAGCGGCTGCCCGCGGTCGCCGCGATGGGCTTCGACGTGGTCTACCTCCCGCCGGTCCACCCGATCGGCACCAGCCACCGCAAGGGCCCCAACAACGCGCTCTCCGCCAGGGCCCGCGACGTCGGCTCCCCCTGGGCCATCGGGTCGCCGGCCGGCGGCCACGACGCGCTCCACCCGGACCTGGGCACCTTCGAGGACTTCGACCACTTCGTGCGGACCGCCCGCGACCTGCGGATGGAGGTGGCGCTGGACTTCGCCCTGCAGTGCTCCCCGGACCACCCCTGGGTCACCCTGCACCCGCAGTGGTTCCACCACCGCGCCGACGGCTCCGTCGCCTACGCGGAGAACCCGCCGAAGAAGTACCAGGACATCTACCCCGTGGCCTTCGACGCCGACTTCCGCGGGCTGGTCCGGGAGACCGAGCGCCTGTTGCGCTTCTGGATGGCCAAGGGCATCCGGATCTTCCGGGTGGACAACCCGCACACCAAGCCGGTGGCGTTCTGGGAGAAGGTCCTCAGCGACATCAACCGCACCGATCCGGACGTGCTCTTCCTGGCGGAGGCGTTCACCCGTCCGGCGATGCTGCACACCCTCGCCCAGATCGGGTTCCAGCAGTCGTACACGTACTTCACCTGGCGCAACACCAAGCAGGAGCTGACCGAGTACCTCACCGAGCTGACCGGCGAGGGCGCCGCCTACCTGCGGCCCAACTTCTTCGTGAACACGCCCGACATCCTGCACGCGCACCTCCAGGAGGGCGGCCGCCCGGCCTTCGAGTCCCGCGCCGTCCTGGCCGCCACCCTCTCCCCCAGCTGGGGCCTGTACGCGGGCTACGAGCTGTGCGAGGCCACCGCGGTGCGGCCCGGCAGCGAGGAATACCTGGACTCCGAGAAGTACCAGCTGCGGCCGCGCGACTGGGAGGCCGCGGCCCGCGAGGGGCGGTCCATCGCCCCGCTGATCACCGCCCTCAACCGCATCCGCCGCCGCCATCCGGCCCTGCAACAGCTGCGCAACCTGCACTTCCACCGCGTCGACAACGACGCCGTCCTCGCCTACTCCAAGCGCGCGGGCAACGACGCGGTGCTCACGGTGGTCAACCTCGACCCGCACCACACCCACGAGGCGACGGTGTCGTTGGACATGCCGGAACTCGGCCTCGGCCGGCACGAGTCCTTCCCGGTGCGCGACGAGCTCACCGGCGACACCTACCACTGGGGCAGGGACAACTATGTGCGCCTGGAGCCGGGCAGCTCACTCGCGCCGGCTCACGTGCTGTCACTGCGACCGTCCTCACCGATCGGAGGGTCACCCAATTGATCGTCAATGAGCCCGTTCCCGACACGTTCGAAGACACCCCGGCGAAGGACCGCGACCCCGACTGGTTCAAACGGGCGGTCTTCTACGAGGTGCTGGTCCGTTCCTTCCAGGACAGCAACGGTGACGGCATCGGGGACCTCAAGGGCATCACGGCCAAGCTCGACTACCTGCAGTGGCTGGGGGTGGACTGCCTCTGGTTGCCGCCGTTCTTCAAATCCCCGCTGCGGGACGGCGGCTACGACGTCGCGGACTACACCGCGGTGCTCCCCGAGTTCGGTGACCTGGCCGACTTCGTGGAGTTCGTGGACGCCGCCCACCAGCGCGGCATGCGGGTCATCATCGACATGGTGATGAACCACACCAGCGACCAGCACCCGTGGTTCCAGGAGTCCCGCACCGATCCGGACGGCCCGTACGGCGACTACTACGTCTGGGCGGACGACGACAAGCAGTACGCCGACGCCCGGATCATCTTCGTCGACACCGAGGTCTCCAACTGGACCTTCGACCCGGTCCGCAAGCAGTACTACTGGCACCGCTTCTTCTCCCACCAGCCGGACCTCAACTACGAGAACCCGGCGGTCCAGGAGGAGATGGTCTCCGCCCTGCGCTTCTGGCTCGACCTGGGCATCGACGGCTTCCGGCTGGACGCGGTGCCCTACCTCTACGCCGAGGAGGGCACCAACTGCGAGAACCTGCCGGCCTCGCACGCCTTCCTGAAGCGGGTGCGCGCCGAGATCGACGCGCAGTACCCGGACACCGTGCTGCTGGCCGAGGCCAACCAGTGGCCGGAGGACGTGGTCGACTACTTCGGCGACTACGCGGTCGGCGGCGACGAGTGCCACATGGCCTTCCACTTCCCGGTCATGCCGCGCATCTTCATGGCGGTCCGCCGGGAGTCGCGCTACCCGGTCTCGGAGATCCTCGCCAAGACGCCGCAGATCCCGTCCGGCTGCCAGTGGGGCATCTTCCTGCGCAACCACGACGAGCTGACCCTCGAAATGGTCACGGACGAAGAGCGCGACTACATGTACGCGGAGTACGCCAAGGACCCGCGGATGCGCGCCAACATCGGCATCCGCCGCCGGCTGGCCCCGCTGCTGGACAACGACCGCAACCAGATCGAGCTGTTCACCGCGCTGCTGCTGTCGCTGCCCGGCTCGCCGATCCTCTACTACGGCGACGAGATCGGGATGGGCGACAACATCTGGCTCGGCGACCGGGACGCCGTGCGCACCCCGATGCAGTGGACCCCGGACCGCAACGCCGGCTTCTCCTCGTGCGACCCCGGCCGACTGTTCCTGCCGACCATCATGGACCCGGTCTACGGCTACCAGGTCACCAACGTCGAGGCCGCGATGAGCTCGCCCTCGTCGCTGCTGCACTGGACCCGCCGGATGATCGAGATCCGCAAGCAGAACCCGGCCTTCGGACTCGGCAGCTACACCGAGCTGCCGTCGTCCAACCCCGCGGTGCTCGCCTACCTCCGGGAATCCCCGGGCAAGGGCGAAGCCGACGACGACCTGGTGCTGTGCGTGAACAACTTCTCGCGGTTCGCGCAACCCACCGAGTTGGACCTCCAGGCGTTCAGCGGCCGCCATCCGGTGGAACTCATCGGTGGCGTCCGCTTCCCCGCGATCGGCACGCTGCCGTACCTGCTGACCCTGGCGGGCCACGGCTTCTACTGGTTCCGGCTGCGCAGGACCGCGCACCACGCCGGTTAGGGCCGTCCGGCGCGGCCGGCCCACGGGACACCGCGACCGTGCCGCCACCGGACCCCGGGAAATCCCGCCCGTACGCGACCCTCCGGCGCGTACGGGCGTTTTTCGACCTTTCGCTCGGGCAACCTCCCTACTACCTCACGGGCCGGGCGGTCCGGAGGGCCCACGCCGGCCCCCGACCCGGGTGGGGGTCCCCCTGCTCGTCAGAGCCCGGGGAGGCACCGCCGCACAGCGAAGCGAACGCCGAGAAACGCCGAAAACGCCACGCCGTACGGACGATCTCGCCCGACACGTTCCGCACGGCCGCCTCGTAAAGGCCGCATTCCGGGACACTTTGCCCAGTCTGTCGTGTGCCCGGGGAAAGGACGCGACGCCATGTCGGACACCGCCTCGACCCGTGCCACCCGCCACACCCCTGACCGCTCGCTGGTCGCCGCACCCGATCTGCTCTCCTCACTGGCGCCCCTGCTGGCCGAGTGGGTGCCGCGCCAGCGCTGGTTCGCCGGCAAGGGACGGCTGCTCACCGGCTTCACGCTGGTCGCGGCCACCGAACTGCTGCCGTGCACCGGCACGGGCAGCGCGCCGGGCCTGCTCCAGTTGCTGGTCCGCGCCCAGCAGAGCGCGCCGCCCAGCCGCACCCCGGCCGGCGGCGACTGCTACCAGTTGCTGCTGGGCACCCACCCCGCGCCGCCGCCCCACCTGGCGCCCGCGGTGGTCGGCCGCCCGACCGGCGGCCCCTTGCGCGGCCGCACCGTCTACGACGCGCTGCTGGACAACCGGTTGTGCGGGCTGCTGCTGGAGCGGCTGCGGGTGCCCGGCCGGATCGGGGCGCTGCGCTTCTGCCGCGAACCGGACGTCGACGTCCCCTCCGGACTGCCCGCCCGGCCGATCGCGGTGGAGCAGTCCAACTCCTCGATCGTCTATGGAGATACGTTCATCCTGAAGGTCTTCCGGCGGATCGAGCCCGGGGTCAACCCGGATCTGGAGCTGCCGCGGGCGCTGGCCGGCGCCCAGTGCGCCCGGGTACCGGCGCCCGCCGCGTGGTTCGAGGTCGCGACCCCCGACGAGACGGGCGAGGCGACGACGCTGGGCGTCCTCCAGCCCTTCCTGGCCGGCTCCGGCGACGGCTGGCAGCTGGCCCTGAACGCGCTCGCGGTGCGCGCCGACTTCACCCGTTCGGCACGCGCCCTCGGCCACGCCACCGCCGAGGTGCACACCGCGCTCGCCCAGGCGCTGCCCACCACCGAGCTGCGCCGCCCGCAGCTGGACGCGATCGCCGCCCAGATGAACGAGCGCCTGGAGGCCACCGCCCGCGCGGTGCCGGTGCTCCAGCCCTACCGGGGGCGGCTGCGGACCGCGTTCGACGCGCTCGCCGCGATCGGCCACGACGGCCGCAGCTGGGCCGCCCAGCGCATCCACGGCGACCTGCACCTGGGGCAGACGCTGCGGTCCGTGGAGGGGGGCCGCTGGGCGCTGATCGACTTCGAGGGCGAGCCGGCCCGGCCGCTGGCCGAGCGGCGCCGTCCGCAGCCGGCGGTCCGCGACGTCGCCGCGATGCTCCGCTCGTTCGACTACGCGGCGCGCAGCGGCCCGGCCGGCAGCGACCCGTGGGCGCTGGAGTGGGCCCGCCGCACCCGTGCCGCGTACTGCCTGGGCTACGCCGAGGCGGGCGGCCTGGACCCGCGCTCGGCGCCGGAACTGATGCGGGCCTACGAGACCGACAAGGCCGTCTACGAGGTGCTGTACGAGGCCCGGCACCGGCCGGACTGGCTGGCGGTGCCGATGGCGGCGATCCGGCGGCTGGCGTCCTGCGGGGACCCGGGGTCCGGCTGAGCCCGTGCCCGCGGGGCGGTGGGCGCCGGCCCCGCCCGCTCCGCCGTCCGTCGCACCGCGTCCGCCGGAACCGACCGATCGACCCCCGCCCCGAGGAGGCCCTCCTGTGACCGCCCGCCGCCCCCGTTCCGCCGCCCCCGAGCCCGCTTTGGGTGCCGCCCCGCCCGGCCCGGCCCGACCGACCCGACCGGCCACGACCCGCCCGACCCTGGCCGGCACGCCCCCGGCCGGCACGGGTCGGGCCGCGCCGCTCGCCGCCGAGGACCGCGGGCGGCTGCTCGCCGGGGCGCACCATGATCCGCACGCCCTGCTCGGTGCCCGCCCGGTGGCCGGCGGGCTGCTGGTGCGGACCCTGCGGCCGTTCGCCCGGGCCGTCAGCGTGGTGGCGCCGGGGCTGCGGGCGCCCCTGCACTCCGAGGGGGACGGGCTGTTCGCGGGCGTGCTGCCGCTCGGCAAGGTTCCCGCGTACGCGCTGCTGGTCGAGTACGACGACGACGCCGTGACCGTGCCGGACGCCTACCGCTTCCTGCCCGCCGTCGGCGAGCTGGACCTGCACCTGTTCGCCGAGGGCCGGCACGAGCAGCTGTGGCAGGCGCTCGGGGCGCGGGTCATGACGCACCAGGGGGTGAGCGGCACCCGGTTCACCGTGTGGGCGCCCAACGCCCGGGGCGTGCGGGTGGTGGGGAACTTCAACCACTGGGACGGCACCGGCTCCCCGATGCGGTCGTTGGGCTCGTCCGGGGTGTGGGAGCTGTTCCTGCCGGGCCTGGGCGAGGGCGAGCTGTACAAGTTCGAGATCACCCGGCCGGACGGGTCGCACACGGTCCGGGCCGACCCGATGGCCCGGCGCACCGAGTGCCCGCCGGCCACCGCCTCGGTGGTGCACGCCTCGCACCACGCGTGGCAGGACGCCGACTGGATGGCCCGGCGCGGCGAACACCCCGTGCACTCCGCGCCGTTCTCCGTCTACGAGGTGCACCTGGCGTCCTGGCGCCCTGGCCTGACGTACCGTCAGCTGGCTGCGCAACTGCCCGCGTACGTCAAGGACCTGGGGTTCACCCACGTCGAGTTCATGCCGGTGGCCGAGCACCCCTTCGGCGGCTCCTGGGGCTACCAGGTGACCGGCTTCTACGCGCCCACCGCCCGGATGGGCACCCCGGACGACTTCAAGTTCCTCGTCGACGCCCTGCACCGGGCCGGGATCGGGGTGCTGATGGACTGGGTGCCGGCGCACTTCCCGCGGGATGCGTGGGCGCTGGCGGAGTTCGACGGACGGCCGCTGTACGAGCCGGGGGACCCGGCGCGGGCCGCCCACCCGGACTGGGGGACGCTGGAGTTCGACTACGGCCGGACCGAGGTGCGGAACTTCCTGGTCGCCAACGCGGTGTACTGGTGCGAGGAGTTCCACATCGACGGGCTGCGGGTGGACGCGGTGGCCTCGATGCTCTACCTCGACTACTCGCGCCAGGAGGGCGGCTGGACGCCGAACGTCCACGGCGGTCGGGAGAACCTCGACGCGGTGGCCTTCCTCCAGGAGATGAACGCGACGGTCTACCGCCGCTGTCCCGGCGTCGTCACGATCGCCGAGGAGTCCACCGCCTGGGACGGCGTCACCCGCGCCACGCACCACGTCGGGCCGGGCGGCTTCGGCGGGCTGGGCTTCGGGCTGAAGTGGAACATGGGCTGGATGCACGATTCGCTCGGCTACGTCGAGAAGGAGCCGGTGCACCGCAAGTACCACCACGGCGAGATGACGTTCTCCATGGTCTACGCCTATTCGGAGAACTACGTGCTGCCGATCTCGCACGACGAGGTGGTGCACGGCAAGCAGGCGCTGGTCTCGAAGATGCCCGGCGACTGGTGGCAGCGGCGCGCCACCCACCGGGCGTACCTGGGCTTCATGTGGGCCCATCCGGGCAAGCAACTGCTCTTCATGGGGCAGGAGTTCGCCCAGGGCGCGGAGTGGGCGGAGCAGCACGGCCCGGACTGGTGGCTGCTGGACCCGTCCTACGAGGCGGAGCCGGACCACCGGGGCGTGCGGGACCTCGTCCGGGAGCTGAACCACCGCTACGCGGCGACCCCCGCACTGTGGGAGCGCGACACCGATCCGGCCGGCTTCGACTGGATCGACGGCGACGCCAGCGAGGACAACGTCTTCTCCTTCCTGCGGTACGCCGCCGACGGCAGCCCGCTGATCGCGCTCAGCAACTTCTCGCCCGTCGTGCGGCACGCCTACCGGCTGGGGGTGCCCGGTGACGTACCGGTCTGGCGCGAGGTCCTCAACACCGACGATCCGCGCTTCGGCGGCGGCGGCGTCACCAACCCCGATCCGTTGAAGACCGAGCCGGTCGCCTGCAACGGCCGTCGCACCTCGATCGCGGTGGTGCTGCCCCCGCTGGCCACCGTCTGGCTGGTGCCCGCCTAGCGGGGCGGGGCGGGCCAGGTCGGGCGGGCGGTACGCGGAAGGGGCGGGCGCCACGGGCGCCCGCCCCTTCTCCCCTCCTGCGCCCCCGAGGCGCTCGGCCGGCGGCGGCCGGCGGAGCGTCAGACCGCAGCGGGTGCCTTGCCGCCGTCGGCCGGTGCCGGGACCCCGGCGTCGGTCGGGGCGCCGTGGCCGTCGGCGGTCAGCGTCCGTTCGTCGAACGGCAGCCGGCCGGCCAGCACTTCGGTGACCCGGGCCTTGTCGATCTCCTTGGTCCAGGTGCCGATCAGGACGGTGGCCACCGCGTTGCCGGCGAAGTTGGTCATCGCCCGGGCCTCGCTCATGAAGCGGTCGATGCCGACGATCAGGCCGACGCCGTCGACGAGTTCGGGCCGGTGCGACTGGAGGCCGCCGGCCAGCGTCGCCAGGCCCGCGCCGGTGACCCCGGCCGCCCCCTTCGACGCGATGATCATGAAGACGAGGAGCGAGACCTGCTGGCCCAGGGAGAGCGGCTTGTCCATCGCCTCGGCGACGAACAGCGAGGCCATGGTCAGGTAGATGGCGGTGCCGTCGAGGTTGAAGCTGTAGCCGGTCGGGACGGTGATGCCGACGACCGGGCGGCTGACGCCGAGGTGCTCCATCTTCGCGATCAGCCGCGGCAGCGCCGACTCCGAGGAGGAGGTCGACAGGATCAGCAGGAACTCCCGGCCGAGGTACTTCAGCAGCGCCAGCACGTTCACCCCGGCGACCAGCCGGAGCAGCGCGCCGAGCACGACCACGACGAAGAGCAGGCAGGTCAGGTAGAAGCCGACCATGATGACGGCCAGCGACTTCAGGGCGGCGAGCCCGGTGGCGCCGACGACCGCGGCCATCGCGCCGAAGGCCCCCACCGGCGCCGCCCACATGATCATCGACAGCACCCGGAAGACCAGCTTCTGCACGTGGCCGATGCCGCGCAGCACCGGCTCGCCCGCCGGGCCGAGCGCCTGGAGCCCGAAGCCCACCAACAGGGCCACCAGCAGCGTCTGGAGGACCTCGCCCTGGGTGAACGCGGAGACCAGGGTGGTCGGGATGATGCCGAGGAGGAAGTCGGTGGTGGACTCGTGGCCGCCGGCGGTCTGGGCCTGGCCGGCGTGCCGCAGCGCGTCGGTCAGGTGCAGGCCGGCGCCGGGGTCCAGGAGGTTGCCGACGAGCAGGCCGATGGCCAGCGCCACCGTGGACATCACCATGAAATAGCCGAGCGCCAGCCCGCCGACCGCACCGACCTTGGCCGCCTTGCGGACCGAGCCGACGCCCAGCACGATCGTGCAGAAGATCACCGGCGAGATCATCATCTTGATGAGGTTGACGAACCCGGTGCCGAGCGGTTTGAGCTCGACGGCGACGCCGGGCGCGGCGAAGCCCACGACGATGCCGAGCAGGACCGCACCGATCACGGCGAGGTAGAGGAAGTGCGTCCGGTCCCGCTTGGCCGGCGGAGCGTCCTCGGCGGTGCCCCGGGACGACGGGGTCTGTGCAGCCACGGCTGCCACCTTTCTGACGGGGGCCACGGTTCTGCGCCGGTGAAGCGGCTCACGGCGCACAACAGGTCCCGGCGACTATGCACGGCGCTGTGGCGCCCGTCACCCTTGCGTACATTTCGTTCACGTAAAAGTGACCGTGCAGACTGTTCTGCATGCGCCTCCCCCGTTCCCGTCCGCCGCGGCGGCTGCGCGGCCCCCGCAGTCTCGCCGGGCAGCTCTTCGCCATGCAGGTGGTCCTGGTGGCGGTCGTGGTCCTGGGCTGCGCGGTCTTCGCGTACGTGAGTGCCGAACGGCAGGCGGAGGAGACCGCGCGCCGGCAGGCCACCGCCGCGGCCACCGCCGTCGCCGACTCCCCGGCCGTGGTGGCCGCGGCCCGCACGAAGGACCCGACCGCCGCCCTCCAGCCGTACAGCGAGCGGCTGCGGCGGGACGCCGGGGTGGACTTCGTCGTGGTGATGGCGCCGGACGGGACGCGCTGGACGCACCCGGAGCCGTCCGCGATCGGCGGGAAGTACCTCGGCCACATCGGCCCGGCGCTGCGCGGCGAGGTCTTCCCGGAGACGCACATGGGGGTGCTCGGCCCGTCCGTGCGGGTCGTCGCCCCGGTCCGCGACCCCGAGCGGGGCGGCACGATCACCGCGCTGGTGAGTTCCGGCATCACCATCGCCACGATCAGCGAGCAGCTGCGGGACCAGGTCCTGGCGCTGGTGGGGGTGGCCGCGGCGGCGCTGGCGCTGGGCGGCCTGGGCACGTACGTGCTCAACGCCCGGCTGCGCCGGCACACGCACGGGATGAACACCGCCGAGCTGGCCCGGATGTACGACTACCACGAGGCGGCGCTGCACGCCGTCCGCGAGGGGCTGCTGATGCTGGACGGGGCCGGCCGGGTCGCGCTGATCAACGACGGCGGGCGGGAGCTGCTGGGCCTGACCGGGGACGCGGTGGGGCGGCCGGTGGACGGGTTGGGGCTGCCGGAGCCGCTGACCGGGGCGCTGCTGGCGGCCGGCCCCCGGGTCGACGAACTGCACCTGACCGGCGAGCGGGTGCTGGTCGTCAACTCCTCGCCGATCTCCGGAGGTCAGCACCGCGGCAGCGTCGTCACCCTGCGCGATCACACCGAACTCCAGGCGCTGTCGGGTGAGTTGGACTCCGTACGGGGCTTCGCCGAGGCGTTGCGCTCGCAGGCGCACGAGGCGGCCAACCGGCTGCACGCGGTGGTCTCGCTGATCGAACTGGGCCGGGCCGAGGAGGCGGTGGAGTTCGCCACCGCCGAGTTGGAGCTGGCGCAGGCGCTGACCGACCGGGTGGTGGGCGCGGTCGCCGAGCCGGTGCTGGCCGCCCTGCTGCTGGGCAAGGCCGCGCAGGCCAACGAGCACGGCGTGGAGCTGGTGTTGACCGAGGACAGCCGGATCGACGACGGGGTGATCCCGCCGGACCTGCCCGCCCGCGACCTGGTGACGGTGCTGGGCAACCTCATCGACAACGCCCTGGACGCCGCCGCGCCGCCGCAGGAGCACGACGCCCCGCCCCAGGTGCGGGTCACCGCGCGGGCCGACGGCGGCGAACTGCTGCTGTGCGTCACGGACAACGGGCCGGGGGTCGCCGCGGACACCACCGAGGAGGTCTTCCGGCGCGGCTGGAGCACCAAGGAGCACGCCGGCGGCGGGGCCCGGGGGCTGGGCCTGGCGCTCGTGCGGCAGGCGGTGCACCGGCACGGCGGTACGGTCGGGCTCGCCCGGGGGCCGGAGGGCGGTGCGCGGTTCACCGTGCGGTTGCCGCTGCGGGCGGCGGAAGGGACGGGGGTCCGATGAGCGCCGAGGCCATCCGGGTGCTGGTCGTCGAGGACGATCCGGTCGCCGCGGCCGCGCACGCCCTGTACGTGGGGCGGGTGCCGGGCTTCGCGGTGTCCGGCACCGTGCACTCGGGGGCCGGCGCCCGCCGCCACCTCGACCAGCACGCGGTCGACCTGGTGCTGTTGGACCTCTTCCTGCCGGACGGCCACGGCCTGCAACTGCTGCGGACGCTGCGCGCGGCCGGGCAGAGCGCGGACATCATCGCGGTCACCTCCGCCCGCGACCTGGCGATGGTCCGCGAGGGCGTCTCCCTGGGCGTCGTGCAGTACGTGCTGAAGCCGTTCACCTTCGCCACCCTGCGGGACCGGCTGCTGCGCTACGCCGAGTTCCGGGCCACCAGCGGGGAGGCCAGCGGCCAGGACGAGGTGGACCGGGCGCTGGCGGCGCTGCGCGCCCCGCAGCCGGCCGCACTGCCCAAGGGGCTGACCCCGGCGACCCTGCGGGCGGTGACCGAGGTGCTGCGGGCCGCCGCCGACGGCCTCACCGCGACCGAGGCCGCCACGGACGTGGGCATCTCCCGGATCACGGCCCGCCGGTACCTGGAACACCTGGTGACCGGCGGCCGCGCCGCCCGGGCCCCGCAGTACGGGCAGGTGGGCCGGCCGGAGCTGCGGTACCGCTGGTCGGGGCGGTAGCCGGCGGCGCGCCCGCCGGGGCGCTTCCGACGGCTCTCCGGCGACGCCGCGGAGATCCGGCGGCAGCGTCCCCGTCGCCGTGGCGCGGCGGAATTCCGCCGGCCCGTTCCTCGCGCAGTTCTCCTCGGAGCGGCTTCCGGGCGGGGGGCGGCGAATTCGCTTTTCCGGGGAATTCCGGTGCGGGCGGCTTCGGGCGAACTCCCCGGATTTCCGATCCGGCACTCGACACCGGCAGTCCGATTGCCCATCCTTATCTCCAAACGGCAGGCCGGCTGCGGCCCGCCGCGCGGTGCCGCGGGGAACCGCTTCGTTGGAGCAAAGTGCCTGACCAGCGGCATGATCGGGCGCCGATTGGCGAGAAAGCGCCGAAAGCTGGCCGGGGGTGACCGACACCTCCGTATCTTCCTCCAACCAGCAAACTTGGACATCCGTACGATAGGTGCGAAGCCACCACGTCACTTACCGTGTGCCGGTGGACACGCACGACGGGGATGCACGCAGGCCCCCTTTCAACGCTGCCGCCGCCCGCCGGCTGCGCGAGGCCCTGGGCATGACCCACGCGCATGTCGCCTACGGAATCTGGGCCGCCTACGGAATGCGGCTGGAGCCGGCCGTCGTGGCGTCCTGGGAATTGGGGGAAAGCGCCCCCACCGAGGCCGAGCTGACCGCGCTGGCCGGCGCCCTGTGGTGCGCGCCCGCCGAACTCCTGGGCACCCCCGGCACGCTGCGCGAATTCCGGCTGGCGCTCGGCCTGGCCGCGGCCGACCTCGCGCTGCGGGTCGGCATGGACCAGGCGGGCTACGAGCGGTTGGAGGCCGGCGGCCGGTGGAGCGGCACCGACCGGCAGGCGGCGGCGCTGGCGGCGGAGTTGCGGCTGCCGCTGCCGGCGCTGATCCGCTTCACCGGCCAGGAGGAGCGGCTGACGGAGCTGCTGACCAGTGCGGCCACCACGCGCTGGCAGGGCTACGTCCGTCCGGTCGGCAAGCTCGCGCCGCTGCCCAAGGAGCGGTTGCAGCAGACGCTCCAGGAACTGCACGAGGAGTACCACGCGACGATGACGGCGTCGCTCAGCTGGACCGGCGGGGACGCGTCGGACGAGGCCGGCAAGGCGGGCCGGGACTTCCTCGACAGCATCGTGGCGGAGTTCTGGCGGCGGGTCGGCGAGCCGACGTCCTGACGCCCGCCCGGACCCGACCCTGACGCGTTCACGTCGGCCTGCGGGCGGACGGCCGTCCGTCCAGAGGATGACGCGGGCGGTGGGCGTGGCACTTCCGGCCGGTCCGGCTTTCGGTCCCTGCGGGCGAAGACCGGGCCGGTCTCCCGCGTCGAGGATGGACGGAGCGATTTCACGCTGTCCGCCGTCCTTTCCGTCGCCCCAGGAGTTGTGGTGCCGCACACCGCCGTCCCCCACCCCGCCTTCCCCTCCAGCACCACCGCGTCCGTCGCCGCCCGCGCCACGGGCCTGAGCAAGGTCTACGGCCAGGGCGAGACCCGGGTGGTCGCGCTGGACTCCGTCGACGTGGAGTTCGGCCGGGCCCGCTTCACCGCGATCATGGGCCCGTCCGGCTCGGGCAAGTCCACCCTGATGCACTGCATGGCCGGACTGGACTCGGTCACCTCCGGCTCGGCGCGGATCGGCGACGTGGAACTGGCCGCGCTCAACGACAAGCAGCTGACCCGGCTGCGCCGCGACAAGATCGGCTTCATCTTCCAGGCGTTCAACCTGCTGCCCACGCTGACCGCGCAGGAGAACATCACGCTGCCGATGGACATAGCCGGCCGCCGCGTGGACCGGGAGTGGGTCGGCCGGGTGGTGGAGACGGTCGGCCTGTCGGGTCGACTCTCGCACCGGCCGGCGCAGCTCTCTGGAGGGCAGCAGCAACGGGTCGCGGTGGCACGGGCGTTGGCCGCCCAGCCGGAGATCATCTTCGCGGACGAGCCGACCGGGAACCTCGACTCCCGCTCGGGCGCCGAGGTGTTGGGCTTCCTGCGGGAGTCGGTGCGGGCGATGGACCAGACGGTGGTGATGGTCACCCACGACCCGGTCGCCGCCGCCTTCGCGGACCGGGTGGTCTTCCTCGCGGACGGCCGGATCGTGGACGAACTGGCCGGCCCGACCGCGGACACCGTGCTGGACCGGATGCGGCGCTTCGAGGCCGCCGGCCGGACCAGCTAGCCGCCGGCCGGACCCACCCACCGCCGGCCGCCGCGTCGATCGGCGACCGCCCCGCATCCGAGCCCCGGCCCCGGCCCCGTACCGGCCCCGTACCCAGGACTGACACACCATCATGTTCACCACCGCCTTGCGCAACGTCCTCGCGCACAAAGCCCGCCTCTTGATGACCGCACTCGCGGTGCTGCTCGGCGTCGCCTTCGTCGCCGGCACCCTGATCTTCAGCGACAGCGTCGGCGAGGCGATCAAGAACGCCTCGGCCAAGAACCTCAAGGACGTGGCCGTCTCCGTCCAGGCCACGTCACCCCCCGGCGCCGGCCCGGAGCCGGCCAAGGACGGCAAGCGGGCCACCGCCCTCGACCAGCGGTTGGCCGACCGGATCCGCGCCCTGCCGGGCGTGACGTGGGTGCGCTCCGACGTCACCGGCGAGGCCACGCTGGCCGGCCGGGACGGTGAGCCGATCGGCAACGGTTGGCAGAACCTCGCCGTCAACTACCAGCCGGACGCGGACGGCAAGGACCGCCGCTATCCGCTGGCGCAGGGCCGCGGCCCGGCCTCCGGCGGCGAGATCGCGCTGGCCGAGACCACCGCGAAGGCCGCGGGGGTGCACGTCGGCGACACCGTGCGGTTCGCCACCGACGGCCCGGTGCTGACGAAGAAGCTGGTCGGCATCGTGGCGACCGACGATCCGGCGGTGACCGCGGGCGGCAGCCTGGCGCTGTTCGACACCGCCACCGCGCAGAAGCTGTACCTGCACCCGGGCCAGTTCGACGAGTTGGTGGTCGCGGCCGCGCCCGGCACCGATCAGCAGGCGCTGACCGCCAAGGTCCGCGCGCTGCTGCCCGCCGAGCGTGCGGAGGCGAAGAGCGGGAGCGCGCTGGCGGCCGAGCAGGCCCGGCGGATCGCCGAGCAGAACAGCGCGCTCAGCAAGACCCTGTTGACCTTCGCCGGGATCGCGCTGTTCGTCGGCGTCTTCATCATCGCCAACACCTTCACCATGCTGATCTCCCAGCGCAGCCGCGAGATCGCGCTGCTGCGCGCGGTGGGCGCCTCCCGCCGGCAGGTGGTGCGTTCGGTGCTCGTCGAGGCCGCGCTGCTGGGGCTGGTCTCCTCCGTCGTCGGCTTCGCGCTGGGCGCCGGGATCGCGGTGGGGCTGCGGGCCGCGCTGGACGCGAACGGCGCGGGCTTCCCGGACGGCCCCGTGGTGATCAGCCCGACCACGGTGCTCGCCTCCTTGGCCGTGGGCGTGCTGGTGACCGTCCTGGCCGCCTGGCTGCCGTCCCGCAAGGCGGCGCGGATCGCTCCGGTGGAGGCGCTGAGCACCGTCGAGGCGCCGCCGACCCCGCGCAGCCTGGTCCTGCGCAACGTCCTCGGTGCGCTGGTCGGCGGCGCCGGCGTCGCGGTGATGCTGTGGGTCTCCACCCTCACCTCCGGCGACGACCTGCCGATCGCCATGGTCGGGTCGATGCTGACCCTGACCGGCGCGATCATCCTGGCCCCGCTGCTGTCCCGGCCGCTGGTCTCGCTGGCCGGCCTGGTCACCTCCCGGTTCTTCGGCGTGAGCGGCAAGCTCGCCAAGGAGAACGCGCTGCGCAATCCGCGGCGGACGGCGGCGACCGGCTCGGCGCTGATGATCGGCCTGACCCTGATCACCGGAATGACGGTGGCGGGGCACTCCGCCCAGGCGGCGATGGACAAGATGGCCGGGAGCGGGCTGACCGCCGACTACCAGGTCCAGACCACCACCTACGTCGGCCTGGACCCGAAGCTGTCGGCGAAGGTGGCCGAGATACCCGGCGTCGCGGCCATGGCTCCGCTCCGCGGCACGGGCTTCTCCACCGCCGCCGGCCCCGGACCGGACAGCGGGTTCGGTTTCCTGCGCGGCACCGACATGGACCAGATCGGCAAGGTCACCAAACTGACCGTTGTCCAGGGGTCGTTGGACGCGGTCAAGGCCGGCGGGATCGCCGTGTCGGAGAGCGGCGCCAAGGACCACGGCTGGCACGCCGGCGACACCGTGAAGGTCGAGTTCTACGACAAGAAGAAGGCCGAACTGAAGGTCGGCGCCGTCTACGCCGACAACGAGGTCCTCGGCGCGTCCTTCGCGCCCACCTCCGTGGTCGACCCGCACCTGGACCGGCTCCGCAACGACCGACTCCTGGTGAAGACGGCGAACGGCACGTCCCCCGCGCTGGTCAAGGAGATCCGCAAGGCGCTCGGCGACAGCCCGCTGCTGAAGATCCAGGACCGCGACGACCTGCGCAAGGAGACCGCCGGGCAGATCGACACCATCGTGAACATGGTCTACGGGCTGCTCGGGATGGCCGTGATCATCGCGGTGGTCGGCGTGGTGAACACCCTGGCCATGTCGGTCTTCGAGCGCACCCGGGAGATCGGGATGCTGCGCGCCATCGGGCTGGCCCGCAGCGGCATCAAGCAGATGGTCCGGCTGGAGTCGGTGGTGATCTCGCTCTTCGGCGCGGTCCTCGGCATGGTCCTGGGCGTCTTCCTGGCGTGGGCCGGCGGCAGCCTGGTCGGCTCGTCCTTCCCGAACTACGAGATGCTGCTGCCCTGGGGCCGGCTCGGCCTGTTCCTGCTGATCGCCCTGGTCGTCGGGGTGCTGGCCGCGGTGTGGCCGGCCCGCCGGGCGGCCCGGCTGAACGTGCTGGAGTCCATCGGCGCCCAGTGAGGCACCGGCCCACGGGCCGAAACGCCGTCGGCGGCGCACCCAACGGTGCGCCGCCGACGGCGTGTTGCGGGGGCGGGCGCGTCCGACGGCTCGGAACCGGACGCGGGCCCCGGGGCCTCAGAAGACCGACTCGGCCTCGTCCATGCGGCTCTCCGGGACCCGCTTGAGCTCGGTGATCGCGTCGGCCAGCGGGGCCATCACGATGTCGGTGCCGCGCAGTGCGGTCATCTTGCCGAAGTCGCCGCGGTGCGCGGCCTCGACGGCGTGCCAGCCGAAGCGGGTGGCCAGCACCCGGTCGTAGGCGGTGGGGGTGCCGCCGCGCTGGACGTGGCCGAGGATGACCGGGCGGGCCTCCTTGCCCAGGCGCCGCTCCAGTTCGTGGGCGAGCGCGGTGCCGATGCCGGAGAACCGCTCGTGGCCGAACTGGTCGATGGCGCCCTTCTTGTAGTCCATGGTGCCGGCGAGCGGGTGGGCGCCCTCGGCGACGCAGACCACGGCGAACTTCTTGCCCCGGGCGAACCGCTCCTCGACCATCTTCACCAGGTCGTTGACGTCGAACTCGCGCTCCGGTAGGCAGATGCCGTGGGCGCCGCCGGCCATCCCGGACTCCAGCGCGATCCAGCCCGCGTGCCGGCCCATGACCTCGACGACCATCACCCGCTGGTGCGATTCCGCGGTGGTCTTGAGGCGGTCGACGGCCTCGGTGGCCACGCCGACGGCGGTGTCGAAACCGAAGGTGCGGTCCGTGGAGGAGATGTCGTTGTCGATGGTCTTGGGGACGCCGACGACCGGCATGCCGGCGTCGGCGAGCATCCGCGCCGCGGTCAGCGTGCCCTCGCCACCGATCGGGATCAGGACGTCTATCCCGTACTCGCGGGAGAAGTCCTTGGCGCTCTCGCACGCCTCGCGCAGCCGGGCGCGCTCCAGGCGGGCGGAGCCGAGGATGGTGCCGCCGCGGGCGAGGATGCCGCTGACCGCGTCCAGGTCGAGCTTGCGGAAGCGGCCGTCGAGCAGACCCTTGAAGCCGTCCTCGAAGCCGATGACCTCGTCGCCGTGCCCGGCGAGGGCACGGTGGACGACGGACCGGATCACAGCATTGAGGCCGGGACAGTCGCCGCCTGCGGTGAGGACTCCGATACGCATCGTGCTGTGTCTCCTGTGCTCGCTGTCGGTTCGTGTGAGCCAGTCCGATTGTTTCACGGGCCGGCCGACCCGGGCCGCACCCGAGCGACCACCCCCACTGTCCCCGGCCCCGGCGCCCCAGGGAAACTGGGAGAGCGACTTATCCACCGGCGCAGGTATTGTCAAGAGGGGCAAGCCCACAATAACGGGCCATTTTGACCTTCTGAGCAGGGAAAACTCGCGAGCACGGAGCCTCGCGGCCATCGGATGGACGGAGACCACGCGTGACCCGCAGCGTGTACGTGACCGGTATCGACCGCGGCGACGGACGCCAGGTCGTCGAGTTGGGAGTCATGGAGCTCCTGACCCGCCACGTCGACCGGGTGGGGGTCTTCCGGCCCCTGGTCCACGACGGGCCCGACCGCCTGTACGAGCTGCTGCGGGCCCGATACCGCCTCACCCAGCCCGCCGACTCCGTCTACGGCGTCAGCTACCCGGAGGCCGCCGCCCTCCAGGCCGAGCGCGGCACCGACGCGCTGGTCTCCCGGCTCGTCGACCGCTTCCACGCGGTGGCCCGGGAGTACGAGTACGTCCTCGTCCTCGGCTCGGACTACGCCGACACCAGCCTGCCGGACGAGCTGGCGCTCAACGCCCGGCTGGCCAACGAGTTCGGCGCCGCGGTGATACCCGTCGTCGGCGGCCAGGGCCAGGACGCCGAAGCGGTCCGCGCCGAGGCCCGCAACGCCTACCGCGCCTACACCACGCTGGGCTGCGACGTCGTCGCGCTGGTCGTCAACCGCGTCGCCCCCGAGCAGCGCACGGCCGTCGTGGAGCGGCTCGCCGCCCGGCTGCCGGTGCCCTGCTACGCGCTGCCCGAGGAGGGCTCGCTGTCCGCGCCGACCGTCGGCCAGATCGTGCAGGCGCTCGGCGCCGAGATCCTGCTGGGCGACGACTCCGGGCTCGCCCGGGACGCCCGGGACTTCGTCTTCGGCGGGGCGATGCTGACGACCTTCCTCAAGGCGCTCACCCCCGGCTGCATGGTGATCACGCCCGGGGACCGCGCCGACCTCGTCATCGGCTCGCTCGCCGCGCACAGCGCCGGCGCCCCGCCGATCGCCGGTGTGGTGCTCACCCTCGACGAGCGCCCCGGCCCCGACATCATGGCGCTGGCCGCCCGCCTCGCGCCCGGCACCCCGGTCGTCTCGGTGCCGGGCGGCTCGTTCCCGACCGCCGCCGAGCTGTTCGCCGTCGAGGGCAAGCTGAACGCCGCCTCGCCGCGCAAGGCGGAGACCGCGCTCGGCCTCTTCGAGCGGCACGTGGACACCGGCGAGCTGACCGAGCGGATCTCGGTCGCCCGCTCCGGCCGGGTCACCCCGATGATGTTCGAGCACGAGCTGATCGAGCGGTCCCGCACCGGCCGCCGCCGGGTCGTCCTGCCCGAGGGCACCGAGGAGCGGGTGCTGCGCGCCGCCGACGTGCTGCTGCGCCGCGACGTCTGCGAGCTGACGCTGCTGGGCGAGGAGGAGGCGATCCGCAAGCGCGCCGCCGACCTGGCGATCGACCTGGCGGACGCCCAGATCATCGACCCGCATACCTCCGCGCTGCGCGAGCGGTTCGCCGAGCTGTACGCCACGATCCGCTCCCACAAGGGCGTCAGCTACGAGCTGGCCTACGACGTGGTCGCCGACGTCTCCTACTTCGGCACGCTGATGGTGCAGGAGGGCCTGGCCGACGGCATGGTCTCCGGTGCGGTGCACTCCACCGCCGCCACCATCCGGCCGGCCTTCGAGATCATCAAGACCACGCCGGGCGCCCAGATCGTCTCGTCGGTGTTCTTCATGTGCCTGGCCGACCGCGTACTGGTCTACGGCGACTGCGCGGTCAACCCGGACCCGAACGCCGAGCAGCTGGCCGACATCGCCATCCAGTCCGCCACCACCGCCGCCCGGTTCGGCGTGGAGCCGCGGATCGCGATGCTGTCGTACTCCACCGGCACCTCCGGCTCCGGCGCCGACGTCGACAAGGTCCGCAAGGCCACCGAGCTGGTCCGCGAGCGGCGCCCGGACCTGCTGGTCGAGGGCCCGATCCAGTACGACGCGGCGGTGGACGCGGCGGTCGCGCAGACCAAGCTCCCGGAGTCCGAGGTCGCCGGCAAGGCCACCGTGCTGATCTTCCCGGACCTCAACACCGGCAACAACACCTACAAGGCCGTCCAGCGCTCCGCCGGCGCGGTCGCGGTCGGCCCGGTCCTCCAGGGCCTGCGCAAGCCGGTCAACGACCTCTCGCGCGGCGCCCTCGTCCAGGACATCGTCAACACCGTCGCCATCACCGCGATCCAGGCCCAGGGCGCCCAGCCCGGCGCCGGCCCCACCGCCTGACCCCGCCCCCCATCGGAAAGCCCCTCCATGACTGCCAACGCCACCCGCATCCTCGTCCTCAACTCCGGCTCCTCGTCGGTGAAGTACCAACTGCTCGACATGGGGAAGGCCGCGGACGGCGACTCCGCGGGTGCGCGCCTGGCCGTCGGCCTGGTCGAGCGGATCGGTGAGGCGACATCGCGCCTGGCCCACACCCCGCTGGCCGCCGGCGGCCAGACCCGGGAGACCACCGGCCCGATAGCCGACCACCAGGCCGCACTGAAGGCGGTGGCCGAGGAGCTGGCCGCCGACGGGCTCGGGCTGGACTCCCCGGAGCTGGCCGCGATCGGACACCGGGTGGTGCACGGCGGGCTGAAGTTCACCGCGCCGACCGTGATCGACGAGGCGGTGCTCAAGGAGATCGAGCGGCTGGTGCCGGTGGCCCCGCTGCACAACCCGGCCAACATCGTCGGGATCCGCACCGCCCAGGCACTGCGCCCCGACCTCCCGCAGGTCGCGGTCTTCGACACCGCCTTCCACACCACGATGCCGGAGTCCGCGGCCCGCTACGCCATCGACGTGGAGACCGCCGACGCGCACCGCATCCGCCGCTACGGCTTCCACGGCACCTCGCACGCCTACGTCTCCCGCCGCACCGCCGAACTGCTCGGCAAGGCGCCCGAGGAGGTCAACGTGATCGTGCTGCACCTGGGCAACGGCGCCTCCGCTTCCGCGGTCCGGGGCGGCCGCTGCGTGGACACCTCCATGGGGCTGACCCCGCTGGAGGGCCTGGTCATGGGCACCCGCTCCGGTGACATCGACCCGGCGGTGACCTTCCACCTCAAGCGGGTGGCCGGGATGTCCGCGGACGAGATCGACGAGCTGCTCAACAAGAAGAGCGGTCTGCTCGGGCTGTGCGGCGACAACGACATGCGGGAGATCCGCCGCAGGATCGACGAGGGCGACGAGCGCGCCGCGCTCGCCTTCGACATCTACGTCCACCGGCTGAAGAAGTACCTCGGCGCCTACACCGCGGTCCTCGGCAAGGTCGACGCGGTGGCCTTCACCGCGGGCGTCGGCGAGAACGCCGCCCCGGTCCGGGCCGCCGCGATCGCCGGTCTGGAGGAGCTGGGCATGGCGGTGGACGCCTCGCTCAACGCCGTGCGGTCCGACGAGCCGCGGCTGATCTCGCCCGACTACGCCCGGGTCGCGGTCGCCGTGGTGCCCACCGACGAGGAACTGGAGATCGCCCGCCAGACATACGCCCTGGTCACCGCCTCGTGAGGCGCGCTCCCGCGGGTAGTGCCGCGGGAGTGCGCCCGCTTCGCCCGCGTCGCCTCTCCTCGGCTAAAGGGCCTTTGAAGCAGAGCGAAATATTCCGCTCCGAAACAAACCGATAGGATCGAGACATGCGCCGTTCCAAAATCGTCTGCACCCTGGGCCCCGCCGTCGACTCCTACGAGAAGCTGAAGACGCTGATCGAGGCCGGCATGAACGTGGCCCGCTTCAACATGAGCCACGGGACCCACTCGGAGCACGAGGAGCGGTACCACCGCCTCCGCAAGGCCGCCGAGGAGACCGGCCGCGCCGTCGGCGTGCTGGCCGACCTCCAGGGCCCCAAGATCCGCCTGGAGACCTTCGCCGAGGGCCCGGTCGAGCTGGTCCGCGGGGACGAGTTCGTCATCACCACCGAGGACGTCCCCGGTGACAAGCACCTCTGCGGCACCACCTACAAGGGCCTGGCCGGCGACGTCTCCAAGGGCGACCCGATCCTGATCAACGACGGCAACGTCGCCCTCCAGGTCGTCGAGATCGACGGCCCGCGGGTGCGCACCATCGTCATCGAGGGCGGTGTCATCTCCGACCACAAGGGCATCAACCTGCCCGGCGCCGCGGTCAACGTCCCGGCGCTGTCCGAGAAGGACATCGAGGACCTGAAGTTCGCCCTGCACATGGGCTGCGACATGGTCGCGCTGTCCTTCGTGCGGGACGCCAAGGACGTCCAGGACGTGCACCGCGTCATGGACGAGGTGGGCCGCCGGGTCCCGGTCATCGCCAAGGTCGAGAAGCCGCAGGCGGTCGCCAACATGCGGGAGGTCGTGATGGCCTTCGACGCGGTGATGGTGGCCCGTGGCGACCTGGCGGTGGAGTACCCGCTGGAGAAGGTCCCGATGGTGCAGAAGCGGCTGGTCGAGCTGTGCCGCCGGAACGCCAAGCCGGTGATCGTCGCGACCCAGATGATGGAGTCGATGATCACCAACTCGCGGCCGACCCGCGCCGAGGCGTCCGACGTCGCCAACGCCATCCTCGACGGCGCCGACGCGGTGATGCTCTCCGCGGAGTCCTCGGTGGGCCAGTACCCGATCGAGACCGTCAAGACGATGTCGAAGATCGTCGAGGCGGCCGAGGAGGAGCTGCTCTCCAAGGGCCTGCAGCCGCTGGTGCCCGGCAAGAAGCCGCGCACGCAGGGCGGTGCGGTGGCCCGCGCGGCCTGCGAGATGGCCGACTTCCTCGACGGCAAGGCCCTGGTGGCGTTCACCAAGTCCGGTGACACCGCCCGCCGGCTCTCGCGCTATCGCGCCGCCCAGCCGATCCTGGCCTTCACCACCGACGTCGCCACCCGCAACCAGCTCGCCCTGAGCTGGGGCGTGGACGCCTTCGTCGTGCCGCACGTCGACAACACCGACGCGATGGTCGACCTGGTCGACGCCGAGCTGCTCAAGCTCCAGCGCTACAACCAGGGCGACACCATGATCATCACCGCCGGTTCGCCCCCCGGCGTCCCCGGCACCACCAACATGGTCCGGGTGCACCACCTCGGCGGCCAGCGCGCCTGACGCGCCGCCCCGCACGAACGGCGGTGGGCCGCCCCCTTCACCAGGGGGCGGCCCACCGCCGTTCTCGGCTGTTGCAGCACGGTCGCCGGCCGGGTCAGTCCTCGATGGACACCCGCATGCCCGGGATGTGCAGGTTGCCGCCGAACTGGCCCGCCTGGTCCAGCTTCACCTTGCTGAAGTAGGCGTACGGGACGTTGATCGGCGGCGGGTGCTCCGGGTCGAAGACGATCGGGATCAGACCGAAGAGGTTGCCCTGGAGCCGCTCGGTGTAGAGCGTCACCTTGCCGTCGCGGATGGTGGACGTGGAGCCCGGTGTCGAGCGCACGTGGTAGTGCTTGCCCGACGCCGGGTCGTCGACGATCTGGTGCAGGTCGGCGATGTCGATGCTGTCGGCGGTGAACTTCAGGACCTGCTTGCTGTGGCCGTTCTGCGTCGTGACGTTGACGACGCCCACGTAGTCCAGCCCGCGCAGGGTGAGCCCGGTGGACTCCAGGTGCCAGGGCAGGTCGGGCAGGGTGACCGGCGTCTGCTCGTTCTTGCCGGCCTGCTTGTTCTCGACGACGCAGGGGTAACCGGGCTTGCCGCTGGCGTCCTTGCCGTCCAGCCCGCCGCCGGGCAGGGCGTTGTCGACCGTGCCGACGGCGCCGTGCACGGTGTCGTTGACCGCCTTCGACGGGTTCTTGAGCGCGTCGCCGACCGGCTTGGTGACCTCGTCCAGGCCGGGCCCGGAGCCCTTGGACGCCGCGTCCCCGGCGGACGGGTCGGCCGAGGGCGACGGGGACTTCGTGGCGGACGCGGACGGCGAGGGGCTCGGCGTGGCCGTCGGCTCCTCGGACTTCTTGTGCACGCCGAAGAGGCCGCCGAGCGCGTCGCCGATGCCGCCCAGCAGTCCGCCGTCGTCCTTCTTCTCCGGGGAGGCGGAGGGCGACGGGGTCGCGTCGGCGGACGGGTCCGCCGACGGCTTGGTGGTGCTCGCGTCCTTGCTGGCGGACGGTGACGGCGAGGGCGAGGCGGACGGGTCCGCCGACGGCTTGCCGTCCTTGCCGGCGTCCTTGCCGGCGTCCTTCTGGTCCTTGGCGCCCTTGGCGTCCTTGGCCTTGGCGTCGTCCTTGGCCTTGGCGTCCTGGCCGGACGTGTCCGGGGCGGTGACGCAGGGACCGTTCCTGAAGGGGCTCTCGGGCGGCGCCGGCTTGGCGATCGCCATCTGGGGCGTCAGCCCCATGCCCATGAGGACGGCCGACGGCATCGCCGCGATGGCGATCGCCTTGCCCGCGGGCACATGCAGGCGGGTCAGCAGCGGCTTGCGGGGCGCCGCGTGCCGCGGCCCGCCTCTCGCCCCGGTGGCTGCCGATCCTTCCCCTGCCTCCGGCGGGGGTGCCCCCTCCGGCAGCTGGTCACCCGGCACGGTGCCTCCCGTTCCTTCCGTTGGTCGGGCTCGTTCCTGACAGGTCGTCCAGTCCGTTGCCCAACCCGGGACCACCGACCGCCGGAGCGGGGTTGGTGGCGACCACCGGTCCGACGACGCGGTCCGGCTCGCCCGACCCGTCCTCGCCCTGCACGGGCTTGCCCGGCGCCCAGGAGACGCTCAGCGCACCGCCGATCAGCCCCAGCAGGAAGCCGATCAGGAAGGCGCCGAAGTTCGAGACGACCAGGGAGACCAGCGAGAGCAGGATCGCCGCAACACCGGCGAAGACCCGCGAAACCGGCTGGAACCACATGGTCAGGCCGAGCACCACCAGCAGCACGCCGATGATCAGCGAACCGGCGCCGGCCGTGGTCGCCATGCGGACGGTGAGGGAACCGATGGTGAGGTTCGCGTAGGGGATGTACATGATCGGGACGCCGGCGAGGAGGGTCAGCAGGCCGCCCCAGAACGGGCGTTGCCCACGCCACTCCCGGAAGGCCTGCCGCTTCCGGCCGAGGGTCTCGTTCAGCTGTGGTCGCTCTGCGCTCATGCGCCAGCCTCCCTACGGTCGGCGGTCCCGCATGCGCGCCGCGCGTACCTGTTGATGACTCTCCCCCAGCCTCCGGCCGGGGCGTCCCCCATGCTCCAGTCACTCATGTCGTCCGGCTCCTCGGGACTGGCAAATCGGTGGATCCGTGGGTACTTCCAGCGCTACCCGGCGTACGGGCACGGGGAACGGCTCACGCCGCGACTGCCTACCCCGCGCCCGTACGCTCAGTGCGTCAGTAGCACTCGTTCTTGCCCTTGGTGACGCTCATCTTGAGGCCACTGAGCTTGAAGGTGCCGGCCGTGGTGGCCCAGGCACGCTGCTTGACACCGGTCAGGACGGCCTTGTCGGCCTCCTGGGCGAAGGAGCCGGGATCGGCCTTGTCGCCCTCCTTGATGCCGGGACCCTTGGTCGACGACCCCGCGGCAACACCGATGTTGATGTTGCTGAAGGTCGCGTCCGCGCTGAGCTGGTCCAGGTCGATGTAGAGGTTCTTCGCCACGACCGGCGTGTCACCACCACCGGCCCGGAGCTGCATCGACACGTCGCCGAAGACCGGGACCGGCACGACGACGGACTGGCACAGGTTACGGATCTTGGCGTTGGAGAACGCCGAGACCGCCACCGGGACGTTCTTGCCGTCCTTCTGGGCGTCGACCGCGCCGTACTGCACGAAGCCCGTGCCGTCCAACCGGTCCGTGCTGACCTTGAACTGCTGGCCGGACACGCTGAACGACGCCGCCAGGGCACCCTGCGAAAGGGCGACGCCGATCGCGGCGGTGGCCGCGACGCTCGGCACCATGACGACGGCGAACCGCTTCCATCTGGTCCCGCCACGAGTCAGGGACTCCATGACTTTCCTCCTTCTCGGACGTACATCTCCGGTACGCACCGCCCCATTTGAGGGAGGCCGTACCTGGGATGGGAGAAGTGCTACGTCCTCGGGAAGGAGAGCGCCCGTCTCGGAGGCACAGCGTGTTTCCGAACACCGGCGATCACCCCCGAGCGACAACCACTGGCCACGCTCTCGCGCAACCTCACCGGACAGGCTCTGCCGAACGGCAAAGACCCCCCTGTCCAGGGCCGGCGCCACTGCCGCCGACCCACTCGGTGGGGACCCAAGTACCCCGCTGCGCCGACCGGATGCCGGACTGCGGGAAATGGACCGAGCGTGGCCGATCGTCGTGCATTCCCGGCCGCCGCACAAGGCCCTCGTTACTTGCGGGTAACGGGCCGATAACCACGCCGCGACGCTCGGAGATCACCCGCGCACGCACCGTCGTCACTAACGATGACCAAACAAGGGACAATTAGCCTCAGACGCCGGCAAATTGGTCGCCTGGACTTACTCCAAGTAACAGCGGCCACCTTTACCAAGTTTCGGCAAAGCGTGGCCGCTGTTCCGTTTGCCGGACGCGCGCGCGGGAGTTCCCGCGGGGCAGAACCGGGCCAGGACGGATATTCCCCGGGAAAGCGCCGGACCCACGGGCAAGTGGGCGCGTAGCGCCGCCTTCTGGGGTGGGGCTCAGGGGGCGGGAGAGGAGTGCGGGGTCAGAACAGCACGCGCGCCAGAGCGGTGCGCGCCTTCGTCACCCGCGGATCGTCGGCGCCGATCACCTCGAACAGCTCCAGCAGCCGGACCCGCACGGCCTCCCGGTCGTTGCCGGCCGTCCGCTGCACGGCGTCGACCAGGCGCCCGAAGGCGTCCTCGACGTGGCCGCCCACCAGGTCCAGGTCCGCGGCCGTGATCTGCGCCTGGACGTCGGCCGGACGGTCCGCGGCCTCCTGCCGGACGGTCTGCGGGTTGAGGCCCTGCACCCGCTTCAGGAGTTCGGCCTGGGCCAGGCCGAGCTTGGCCTCCGGGTTGGTCGGGTCGTCGGCGAGGACGTTGTGGTAGGCGCGGATGGCGCCGTCGAGGTCACCGGCGTCCAGCGCGTCGGCCGCCGCGGTCAGCGCCGCGTCGTACGGGCCGACCGGCGGCTCCGCCGCGACCTCGGTCTCCTCGGCCGCCGCCGGGTCCACCGGCACGCCGACGATGCCGAACTGCTGCTCGGCGACCTGCACCAGCTGGTCCAGCACCTGGCGGAGCTGGCCCTCGGGGACCGCGCCCTGGAAGAGCGGGATCGGCTGGCCCGCGACGACCGCGAACACCGCCGGGATGCCCTGCACCCCGAACTGCTGGAACAGCATCTGGTTGGCGTCGACGTCGATCTTGGCGAGGACGAACTTGCCGGCGTACTCCGCCGCGAGGTTCTCCAGCAGCGGTCCGAGCTGCTTGCACGGCTCGCACCACTCGGCCCAGAAGTCGATGACAACCGGGACCTCGGTGGACCGTTGGAGGATGTCCTCCTGGAACCCCGCCTCGTCGACGTCGAACACCAGGCGGGTGGCACCGGCCGGCGCCGCGCCCGTGCGGGCGGCCTCGGCGCGGGCCTGCTCGGCCTTCTGCTTCGCTTCCCCGGCCGCCTTCACCGCTGCGAGGTCGACGACTCCACTCATGGACATGTTGCGTGGCTGCATGGGTCCATCCTCCCCCCTGAGCGACCGGTTCCGGAAAGCGATCCGGAAAGCGGGCCCGCCGTCCGCCGGCACGCCCCGCTGGAATGCGGTGCGCGCCCGGAATCCGGAGCCCGGTCTCGGCCCCGAAGGGCCGTTGCGCGTGCGGCCATGGGTCCCCACCCACGGCCAGTGGTCATCGCTCTTTCGCTACAGGTCGTAGCGTAACTCGGGGCCGCCCCCGGCCGGCAAGCACTTCCCGCCGGCCGCCGGGTGATCTCCCTCACGGACCGCGGTGACGCACCGGGTCCCGATGCCCTACTGGCCGGTATGGTCGCCCGCATGCAGCAGTCCGCCCACCCCGCGAAAGGCCGCCCGGGCCGCCCCCGCAGCGTCGAGACCGATCACGCGATCCTCGACGCCACCCGCGCCGCGCTCGTCGACGTCGGCTGGGGCGGACTCACCATGGGCGAGGTCGCCGCCCGCGCCGGGGTCGCCAAGACCACCCTCTACCGCCGCTGGGCCAACAAGAGCGAACTGGTCGTGGACGCCGTCGCGGTCCTCTTCGACGAGTTGGAACTCCCCGACCGGGGCTGCCTCCAGTCGGACATCGAGGGCGTGGTGCTCCAGTTCGGCACCCTGCTTGCCCGGCCCGAGACCAAGACCGCGCTGATGGCGGTGGTCGCCGAGTCCACCACCGACGACGCGCTGCGCGAGCGGATCCGCTCGGCGATCGTCGAACGGCAGAAACGGCTGGTGCTGCTGGGCCGCTCGCGGGCGCAGGCACGCGGCGAACTGCCGCCGGACGCCTGCGGACCCGAGGGTGAACGGGCCGCCGAACGCACCGTGGGACTGATCTTCGACGTGATCGCCGGGGCCGTGGTGCACCGGCTGCTGGTCAGCGCCGAGCCGGTGGACACCGGCTGGGCCCGGCAGTTCACCATCCTGCTGCTGACGGGCCTGGCCGGGCTGGGGCAGTAGCCCCGGCACCGGCCCGGCCCCGCCTCACACCTGGTAACGGTCCGCCCGGAACAGGTGCAGGTGCTCGGCCACCCACTCCGACGTGCGCGCCAGCCCCTCCTTGAGGGTGACCTCCGGCTGCCACGAAGCCCAGTCGCGGGCCCGGGAGTTGTCCGACAGCAGCCGCTCCACCTCGCTGCCGGAGGGCCGCAGCCGCGCGGCGTCCACCACCACCTCGGCGTCCCGCCCGGAGGCCGCGATCAGCGCCTCGGCCAGCGCCCCGATGGTGATCTCCTGGCCGCTGCCGAGGTTGACGACCTGTCCCAGGGCCCGGTCGCAGTCGGCCAGCGCCAGGAAGCCGGCCGCGGTGTCGGTGACGTAGGTGAAGTCCCGGGTCGGGGTGAGCGAACCGAGCTTGATCTGCCGGGCGCCGGCGTGCAGTTGGGCCAGGATCGTCGGGATCACCGCGCGGGCGGACTGCCGGGGCCCGTAGGTGTTGAACGGCCGCACCACCGTCACCGGCAGCTCGAAGGCGTGCCAGTGCGACAGCGCCATCATGTCCGCGCCGATCTTGGAGGCGGAGTACGGGGACTGCGGCTGGAGCGGGTGGTCCTCGCCGATCGGCGCGGTGCGTGCGGTCCCGTAGACCTCGCTGGTGGAGGTGTGCACCATCCGTCGCACCCCGTGCCGACGGCACGCCTCCGCGACGTTCTCCGTGCCCACCACGTTGGTCTGCACGTAGGCGCCCGGCGAGTCGTAGCTGTACGGGATGCCGATCAGCGCGGCCAGGTGGAAGACCGTGTCGCAGCCGGCGACGGCGTCCATCACCCGGCCGGCGTCCCGGATGTCCCCGGCGAGCATCTCGACCGGGCCGCCCGGCTCCAGGTAGCGGGCGAGGTTGCCCTTCTCCCCGTACGGCTTGTAGTGGACGAACGCGCGCACCTCGGCGCCGGCCGCCACCAACAGGTCCACCAGCGTCGAACCGATGAACCCCTCGGCCCCGGTGACCAGGACCTTCCGGCCGGCCCACGACCGGGACGCGGCGCTGCTCGTACTGCTCGTGCTCATGCTGACTCCTTCTGGGTGGTGACGAAGTGGTGTGCGTCGGGGTGGCCGGCCAGCGCCAGGGTCCGGGCGGCCAGCAGGTCCGCGGCCCGCGCGTGCGTGCCGGGGTCGGCGGCCGCGCCCATCGCGGCGAGCCGCGCCGGGTCGGCCAGCAGCGGCGTGACCAGGGCGTCCAGCCGCGCGCCGGTGACCTCGCCGTCGGGCAGCAGCAGCGCCGCCCCGGCGTCGGAGAGCACCCGGGCGTTGTGCGTCTGGTGGTCGCCGGGCGCGTGCGGGTAGGGGACGAGGACGGCCGGCATGCCGATCGTGGCGAGTTCGGCGACGGTCGCCGAACCGGCCCGGCACAGCACCAGGTCGGCCGCCGCGTACGCCAGGTCCATCCGGTCCAGGTACGGCACCGCCGTGGCGACCGCGGCCCCGCCGTTCGCCTCCAGGGCGGCCCGGGCGGCGTCCAGCGCCGCCGGCCCGGTCTTGATCAGCAGCCGCAGGCCGGTCCGGCTCAGGTAGCGGCCCGCGAGGTCGACGGCGGCCTCGGTGAGCCGGGCGGCGCCCAGGCTGCCGCCGTTGACCACGACCAGCCGGGCCTCGTCGGGGACGCCCAGGGCCCGGCGGGCGACCGGCCGCAGGGCCACCCGGTCCAGCGCGGCCAACGGCCCGGACAGCGGCATCCCCACCGTCTCGGCGCGCTCGCCGCCCGCCAGGTGGGGCCGGCTGCGGTCGAAGGCCAGCGCGATGTGCGGGGTGAGCCGGGCGGCGAACTTGTTGGCCCGGCCGGGCACCGCGTTGGACTCGTGGATCAGGCTGGGCAGTCCCGCCATCCGGGCCCCGACGATCACCGGGGCGCTCGGGTAGCCGCCCATGCCGACGGCGACCTGGGCCCGCTGGTCGCGCAGGATCGCCCGGCACTGGGCGCCGGAGCGCAGCAGCGCGGCCGGCAGCAGGTAGCGCCGGGCGCCCAGCGCCGGGTCGAACGGGATCATGTCGACGGTGTGCAGCCGGTAGCCGGCCTGCGGGATCAACCGTGTCTCCAGTCCGCGGTCGGTCCCCACGAAGGAGATCTCCGCGTCCGGTACGGCCCGACGCAGCGCGTCGGCGAGGGCGAGTCCGGGATAGATGTGGCCGCCGGTGCCGCCCGCACCGATCACGACCGAGAGTGGTGTGCGCATGGCCGCCACGCTCGTCGGCCGCCTTAAGAACGTTCTAAGACGCCGTTTGGCAGCCTTGGTCCATGACCGCACGCCCCGCACCCGCACCCGTTCCCGGCACCCCGCCGCCCGTCGCCCCCCGGATCCTGGTCGTCGACGACGAACCGGAGGTCCGCGCCGCCGTGGCGGACGGGCTCGCCGTCGAGGGCTACGCGGTCCGCGGCGCCGCCGACGGGCTGGCCGCCCTCTCCGAGGTCGCCACCTGGCAGCCGGACGCCCTCGTCCTCGACGTGATGATGCCGGTGCTGGACGGCCTGGCGGTCTGCCGCCGGCTGCGCGCCCTCGACGACCGCACCCCGATCCTGGTCCTGACCGCCCTGGACTCGGTCAGCGACCGGGTCGACGGCCTGGACGCCGGCGCCGACGACTACCTGGTCAAGCCGTTCGCCCTGGACGAGTTGATCGCCCGGGTGCGGGCGCTCCTCCGGCGGGCCGCGGCCGGCACCGCCGACGCCCGGCTGGCCTTCGCGGACCTGGTCGTCGACCCCGCCACCCGCAGCGGCCACCGCGGCGGGCGCCCGCTGGAGTTCAGCCGCACCGAGTACGCGCTGTTGGAGCTGCTGCTCCAGCACCCCGGCCAGGTGCTGCCCCGGGAGACGATCCTGGAACGCGTCTGGGGCCGCGACTTCGGCCCGGACTCCAACTCGCTGGCCGTCTACGTCGGGTACCTGCGCCGCAAGTTGGAGGCCGGCGGCGAACCCCGGCTGGTGCACACCGTGCACGGCGTCGGCTACCGCCTGGACCGGCCGGAGGGCACATGAGTCGGCCGACGCGAGGGCGCGAAGGGCGCCACGCCCCCGGAGCCCGGCCCGGCCCGGGCGGCCGCGACGGGGCGACGGCATGACCGGCCGGCGCCGCCTGGGCGGCCGCTGGGTCCGCCGCCGCCCCCTGCGCACCCGGCTGGCGCTCGCCGCGTCGGCCGCGGTGGCGCTGGTCGCGGTGGGCGTCTGCGCGGCCGCGTTCCTCGTCCTACGGGTCCAGATGACCCGTCAGCTCGACCTCAACCTGGCGCAGACCGCCACCCAACTCGCCCAGCGCACCCGCACCTGGGGCCCGACCGCGGGCGACACCTCCTGCCGCTACCAGGCCGTGCCCTGCGTCCAGATCATCCCCGCCGACCCCGCCAGGGACGCCCACGGCCACTCCCCCGTCCTGCCGGTCTCCCCCGCCACCCGCGAGGTGGCCACCGGCCGCCACGCGCCCTTCTACACCCACCTCACCGTCGCCGGGCACCCCGTCCGCATGTACACCGTCCGCCTGCACGGCAAAGACGAGGCGCTCCAGGTGGCCCTGCGCTCCGACACCGTCGAGCGCGGGGTGCGCCAGGCCGCGTGGGCCCTGGCGGCGGTCGGCGGCACCGGCGTCCTGCTGGCCGCCGCACTCGGCTACTGGGTCTCCCGCACGGGCCTGGCCCCGGTCGCCCGGCTGACCGCCACCGCCGAGCGGATCGCCACCACCCGTGACCCCCGGCACCGGATCGACCTCCCGACCGGACCCCGGGCCCACGAGGACGAGATCACCCGGCTCGCCACCAGCTTCAACACCATGCTCGGCGAACTGGAGCAGTCCGTCACCGCCCAGCGCCGCCTGGTCGCCGACGCCTCCCACGAACTGCGCACCCCGCTGACCGCGCTCCGCACCAACGCCGAACTACTGGCCCGGGCGGACCGCCTGACGGACGATCAGCGCAACCGGGCGTCGGGGGCGCTGACCCGTCAGCTCCGGGAGGTCACCACGCTCGTCAACGACCTCATCGAGCTGGCCCGCGACGAGGAGCCCCGGCCGCTGCTCGAACAGGTCCGCCCGGCCGACCTGCTGGAGCACGCGGTGGCCGCGGCCCGCGGGCACTGGCCGGAGGTCGCCTTCACCGCCCGGATCGCGCCCGCGGCGGCGGGCGCCACGCGCCCCGGCGTCCCCGCCCGGCTGACCCGACTGCTGTCCAACCTCCTGGACAACGCCGCGAAGTTCTCCCCGCCCGGCGGGCCGGTCGAGACCGAACTCGACGTCGTGGCGGACGCGTTGGACCTCACCGTCCGCGACCACGGCCCCGGCATCGCCACCGACGACCTGCCGTACGTCTTCGACCGCTTCTACCGCGCCCAGGCCGCCCGCGCCCTGCCCGGCTCGGGCCTCGGTCTGGCGATGGCCCGCCAGATCGCCCGCGCGCACGGCGCCGAACTCACCGCGGAACGGGCCCCGGGCGGCGGCGCGCTCTTCCGCCTGCGGATGCCGCTCGCCCCGCCCCCCGAAGCGGGAGCGGGGTGAGGGACGCCGGGCCGCTGGTTGCGCCGGGCGGCGGCCCGGCGGCCGGTCAGAAGCCGGCCGGCTCGGTGTACGTGCCCCATTCGTCGCGGAGCACGCCGCAGATCTCGCCGAGGGTCGCCTCCGCGCGGACGGCTGTCAGCATCGGCTCGATCATGTTGCGGTCGCTGCGGGCGGCGGCCAGCATCTCGTCCAGCGCGGCCTGCACCTGGGCGTCGTCGCGGGCCGCCTTGCGCTCCGCGAGGACCCGCACCTGCTCCCGCTCGACCTCGTGGCTGACCCGGAGGATCTCCAGGTCGCCGGTGACCGAACCGTCGTGGCAGTTGACGCCGACGACCCGCTTGTCGCCCTTCTCCAGCGCCTGTTGGTAACGGAACGCGGACTCGGCGATCTCGCCGGTGAACCAGCCGTCCTCGATCCCGCGCAGGATGCCGGAGGTGATCGGGCCGATCGGGTGCTGCCCGTTCGACACCGCCCGCGTCCCGCGCTCCGTTATCTGCGCGAAGATCTTCTCGGCGTCCGCCTCGATCCGGTCGGTCAGCGCCTCGACGTACCAGGAGCCGCCCAACGGGTCCGCGACGTTGCCGACGCCGGTCTCTTCCATCAGCACCTGCTGGGTGCGCAGGGCGATCTCGGCGGCCTGCTCGCTGGGCAGCGCCAGCGTCTCGTCCAGGGCGTTGGTGTGCAGCGAGTTGGTGCCGCCGAGCACCGCCGCCAGCGCCTCCACCGCGGTGCGCACGACGTTGTTGTACGGCTGCTGCGCGGTCAGCGAGACGCCGGCGGTCTGAGTGTGGAACCGCAGCCACTGCGCCTTCTCGCTGCGCGCCCCGTAGACGTCGCGCATCCAGCGGGCCCAGATCCGGCGCGCGGCACGGAACTTGGCGATCTCCTCGAAGAAGTCCACGTGGGCGTCGAAGAAGAACGACAGGCCGGGCGCGAAGGTGTCGACGTCCAGGCCGCGGGAGAGGCCCAGCTCGACGTAGCCGAAGCCGTCGGCGAGGGTGTACGCCAGCTCCTGCGCGGCCGTCGCGCCCGCCTCCCGGATGTGGTACCCGGAGACCGACAGCGGCTTGTAGGCGGGGATGCCGTGCGCGCAGTGCTCCATCAGGTCACCGATCAGCCGCAGGTGCGGCTCGGGCTGGAAGAGCCACTCCTTCTGCGCGATGTACTCCTTGAAGATGTCGGTCTGCAGCGTGCCGTTGAGCACCCCGGGGTCGACGCCCTGGCGCTCGGCCGCGACCAGGTACATGCAGAAGACCGGCACGGCGGGGCCGCTGATCGTCATGGAGGTCGTGACGTCGCCCAGCGGGATGTCCTTGAACAGGACCTCCATGTCGGCCGCCGAGTCGATGGCGACGCCGCAGTGCCCGACCTCGCCGAGCGAGCGCGGGTCGTCGGAGTCCCGCCCCATCAGCGTCGGCATGTCGAACGCCACCGAGAGGCCGCCACCGCCGGCCTTGAGGATCATCTTGTAGCGCTCGTTGGTCTGCTCGGCGTTGCCGAAGCCGGCGAACTGGCGGATCGTCCACGTGCGGCCGCGGTAGCCGGTGGGGTACAGGCCGCGCGTGAAGGGGTACTCCCCCGGCCAGCCGATCCGCTCGAAGCCCTCGACGGCGTCGCCGGGGCGCGGCCCGTAGACCGGCTCGACGGGGTCACCGGAGAGCGTGGTGAAGTCTGCCTCGCGCTTCCGGGCGGAGTCGTACCGGGCCTGCCAGCGGCGGCGGCCCTCTTCGATCGCGTCAGCGTCCATGCCCATGAATTTACTAGGACGTCCTAGTATCTGTCGATGGGAAGCGCCCCTGATTCGTCCTCGGGGTAGCCCCGTTCCCGCCCGACGCCGGCCCGGCGAGGGGCGGGAACGGCTTCCAGCGGGGCGGGCACGCCGTTCCGGCGAGCGGGAGCGCCTTCCCGAGAGGCCGGGCGCCCGTTCCCTAAGGGGCCGCGTGCCGCATCCCCTACGGGCCGCACGTCCCCCCACCGGGGGGCTGCCCACCGCCCGCACGACGAAAACGCAACGCCCCCGCCCTCCACGCCCGCCCCATGACGCCCCGCACCGCCCCGAACGCACCTGAGCCCCTCCCGTGCGACGGGAGGGGCCCAGGGAGGCGTGGCGCGGCACCACCAGGGCGCCGGGAGCAGCGTGCCGCCGTCAGACCCTGACCGGCTCCGGCGCGTCCTTGACCAGCAGCGGCGTGACCTCGCGGACCACCTTGCGCTCCACGAAGAACGCGGCGGTCGGGATCGTGCCGGAGATCAGCACCCACAGCAGCTTGGCGAACGGCCAGCGCGCCTTGGAGCCCAGGTCGAAGGCGAAGACCAGGTAGATGATGTAGAGGACGCCGTGGATCTGGGCGACGACCAGCGTCAGGTCCTTCCCCATTCCGAAGCCGTACTTGAACACCATGCAGGCGCAGAGCACGAGCAGCATCACGGCGGTGATGTAGGCCATCGCCCGGTATCGGGTCAGCACGCTGGATTTCATGGATACGAGCGTAACCGTCCGGAAATCCCCCGCGGACGCGGGGACCGTGCAAGCGCCCGGCAGCGCGGGCGGACGCGGCGCGGACCGCCCGCGCGTGCGCGGGGACCACGGCAGTGACCTGCACGAACCCCGTTGGGCAGGCTCAGTCGTCCGTGAAGTCCGCCGCCGCCACCCGCAGCGGGCGCAGCAGCGCGAAGATCTCGGCGCACTCCTCGGCGTCGTACGCCCCGAGCCCGAAGTCCATCGCCATCAGGTCGCGGGTGGCCGCGTCGCACACCTCGCGTCCCCGCTCCGTGATGGACGCCAGGGTGCCCCGGCCGTCGTTCGGGTTGGGCCGCTTGGCCACCAGCCCGGACTTCACCAGCCGGTCCACGGTGTTCGTCACCGAGGTGGGGTGCACCATCAGGCGCTCGCCGATCTTCGACATCGGCAGCTCGCCCGCCTTGGAGAACGTCAGCAGCACCAGCGCCTCGTAGCGGGCGAAGGTCAGCCCGTACGGCTTGACCACCGCGTCCACCTCGGACAGCAGGATCTGCTGGGCCCGCATGATCGAGGTGATCGCGGCCATGGCGGGCACGGATCCCCAGCGCTGCTTCCAGAGCTCGTCGGCGCGTGCGATGGGGTCAAAGGCAAGGCTGAGCGGCTTCGGCACGCTTCCGACCCTACCCGGCGGTCATATGTTGGTCAGCACCGTCTCAACTTTCGGTCTGCTGAAGCGGCCCGCGCCCGCCTCTCGCCCGCCCCGTCGCCCGCGCCCCGGACCGCCGGACCTCGGCGACCACCGCCAGGACGACGACCGCCCCGACCACCCCCGCGGCCGACATCACCACCGACAACGGGGCGCACTCCGCCGCCACTCCGGCCAGCCCCATCGCCAGCCCCATGCTCGTCATCCGGCCCGCCTGCATCACCGTCATCGCCTGCCCCAACAGCTCGTCGGGGACGGCGGCGACGAACCACCGGTCCACGCCGAAGTTGTAGGCGATGCCGGTGCCGGTCAGCACCAGCAGCGCCATGGCCCACCCCCAGGACGGCCGGGCCGCGAACCCCAGGGACGGCAGCACCGCGAACACCCCCAGGGGGAACGTCAACCGGGTCCGGGCGCGCGGCCCGAGGAACGTCCCCACCAGGGTTTCCGCGACAACCGCCCCGACCGGCATCCCGCACAGCAGCAGCCCCTGCCCCATCGGCCCGACCCCCAGCAGGTCCCCGTAGGGCACGAGCAGCGCCTCGGGGACGACCACGATGGCCGGCGGCACCCAGGTGAGCAGCAGCAGCGCCCGGATCCGCCGGTCGGCCAGCAGCCGCCGGATGCCGGCCAACGAGGCGCCCACCAACGCGCCGGGCGTCCGCCCCCGCGCCGGACGGGCGGCGGTCCCCAGCCGCAGCAGCAGCGCCGACGCGGTGAACGTCGCGGCGGTGAGGCCGAGCACCGCGCCCGGCGGGACCGCGGCCAGCAGCAGCCCGCCGGCCGCGAACCCGGCCAGTTGCGCGCCCTGGTTGACGATCCGGACCAGCGAGCGCCCCAGGACGAAGAGTTCGCCGTCGCCGAGGATCTCGCCGAGCGTCCCGGCCCGGGTGCCCGCGAAGACCGGCGCGACCGCCGCGATCAGGCAGCGCAGGACCAGCAGCACCGCCACCGGCGTGCCCGGCAGCACCATCGCCGCGGCCGCCGCCGCGCACACCGCGTCGCACAGCACCAGCACCCGGCGGGCCGGGTAGCGGTCGGCGACGGCCGACAGCAGGGTGCCGCCGACGACGTACGGCAGCAGGCCGAGCGCGAAGGTCAGCGCGCTGAGCAGCGGCGATTCGGTCAGCCGGTAGACCAGGACGGACAGCGCGAGTTCGCAGACCACCACGCCCAGGGAGGACAGCAGGTGGGCGGCGAAGACGGAGCGGAACTCGGGGACGGCGAAGACGGCGCGGTAGCCCGGGCCGGCGACGGGCGGGGCTAAGGCGGGCGGGCAGGCGGGAGCGGGGCCCGGCCGTGCGGGCCCGGAAGGCGTCGGCATGGCGTCAGGCTGCCGGGGGGACCTGACGGGACGTAGTGTTTCGGCTCCAGCCGAATTCCGGGGAGGGGAGGGCCGGGCGGTGCCGCTGGAACTGCACTTCGGGGCGGACGACCTGCTGCGGATCCGGTTCGCCATCTCGCCGCTGTGCGAGACCCACGAGGCGCTGCGGACCCTGCGGCGCACCGACCGGCACGGCTACCACCTGCCGTGGCTGCGCCGGATGCGGGAGCGGACGGCGGGGCTGGACCCGTCGCCGCTGTGGCTGTTCATGCCGTCCTCGCGGCCCGGCTACACCCCCGATTTCCTGGGTCGGCCGCCGGACGCGCCGCTGGCGGACTTCGCGGCGGAGCTGGCGCGCCTGCGGGCCACCGATCCGGCGCTGGCCCGGGCCGAGATGGCCAAGTCGCTGGCCTGCACGCCCGGGGCGGCGGAATCGCCGCGCGGCCGGGCGGCGCTGGCCGACCCGGCGCGGGCCGTGCAGGAGCTGGCGGACGTCACCGAACGGGCCTGGGAGGCCCTGCTGGCGCCCGACTGGCCGCGGCTGCGCGCGCTGTTGGAGGCGGAGATCGCCTACCGGTCGCGGCAGTTGGCGAGCGGTGGACTGCGCCGCCTGTTCGCCGATCTGCATCCGCGGCTGTCCTGGTCGGACGCCGGCACGCTGACCGTCCGCACCCGTACGGACTTCGCGCAGCTCCAGGACCTCGACGGCCGGGGCGTGCTGCTGTTGCCGAGCGTGTTCGTCTGGCCGGACGTGATCAGCGGCTTCGATCCGCCGTGGCAGCCGACGGTGATCTATCCGGCGCGCGGGATCGGCGGGCTGTGGCAGGAGCCGACGGGCGGCCCGGCACTGGCGCGGTTGCTGGGCGCCAACCGGGCCGCGGTGCTGACGGCCCTGGACGCGCCGGCGACGACCTCGGCGCTGGCCCACCGGCTGGGGCTGGCCGCCTCGTCGGTCTCGGCGCACCTGTCCGTGCTGCGCGACGCCGGGCTGCTGACCTCGCGCCGGCACGGACACCAGGTGCTCTACGAGCGGACGCCGCTGGGCCTGGCCCTCCTGGCCGGCGGCTGACGGCGCGGGGGGGGGCGGCCCCGGGGGCTCAGGCGCCCCGCTCGCCCCCGGCCAGGTGGCGCTCGACGGTCGCCACCTTCGAGGTGAGGCCGTCGGTGACGCCCGGCCGGATGTCGGCCTTCAGGACGAGCGAGACCCGCCCGGCGCGCGCCTCGACGGCGGCCACCGCGCGCTTGACGACGTCCATGACCTCGTCCCAGTCACCTTCGATGGAGGTGAACATGGCGTCGGTGCGGTTGGGCAGGCCGGACTCGCGGACGACGCGGACGGCGTCGGCGACGTACTCGCCGACGTCCTCGCCGACGCCCAGCGGGCTCACGGAGAAGGCGACGATCATGCGTTGACCGTACCTTCCTGGCGGGCGCGGGCGGCGATCGCGCCGGCCTCCTCCTCGCGCTTGAGCACCTTGTCCGCGTACAGGCCGCCGAACGGCAGGACCGCGAGGAGGAAGAAGAAGGCGACCCGCTTGAAGGGCCACTTGGTGCGGTTCCAGGCGTCCAGCAGCAGCACCACGAAGATCGTGAACAGGATGCCGTGCAGCAGGCCGAGCGGCATGACGAGCTTGTCGTAGCCCAGGAAGATCCGGAAGCCCGTGCCGAATATCAGCAGCGCCGGGAAGGAGAGCGCCTCCGGGATGGATGCCAGGCGCAGTCGGTGCAGGGCAGCGGCGGTCTTGATGTCCACGGGAACCTCGTTCGGGCGGAGAGGGGGGCGTCACACATGCTTGTGCAAGAGTTCACAAGCGTCCGCCCCATTGTTACAGCCGCCCCGACGATCACCGCACCGGGGGCCGTCGGTCCGGCCCGGGCGGGCAGGGCTCGGGTGGGCGGCGCGGGGCAGGCTCGGGGTCGGCTCCGAGGGGAAAGCCCTGCCCGGGCCGGCCGCGGCCGGCTACCGTCTGTCGCGTGGCTCAGTTTCGGCTTCAGGGAAGCAAAGTGCTCGCCGTCGACCTCGCGGGCGACGCCGTCAAGGCGAAGAACGGCGCGATGGTCGCGTACGACGGCCAAATGACCTTCAAGAAGATGACCGGCGGTGGGGAGGGCCTGCGCGGCATGGTCACCCGGCGGCTGACCGGCGAGCAGATGACCGTGATGGAGGTGAAGGGCCAGGGCACCTGCTACTTCGCCGACCGCGCCAGCGAGATCAACCTGGTGGCCCTCCAGGGCGAGAAGCTGTTCGTGGAGGCCAGCAACCTGCTGTGCACCGACGCGGCGCTGCACACCGGCACGACGTTCACCGGGCTGCGCGGCACCTCGCAGGGCAACGGCCTGTTCACCACCACCGTCGAGGGCCACGGGCAGGCCGCGCTCACCTCCGACGGTCCGGCCGTGGTGCTGCGGGTCACCAAGCAGTACCCCCTCCAGGTCGACCCGGGCGCGTACATCGCGCACACCGGCCAGTTGAAGCAGCACTTCCAGTCCGGGGTGAACTTCCGCACGCTGATCGGCGAGGGCTCCGGAGAGGCGTTCCAGATCCGTTTCGAGGGCGAGGGACTGGTCTACGTGCAGCCCAGCGAGCGCAACACCGTGGGCGGTGAGCTCTGATGCCGTTCACGGCCCTCAACTCCCGCATGGTCCAGGCCCGGATCGCCCCCGGGCAGCGGATGTTCAGCCAGCGCGGCGCGATGCTCGGCTACCGCGGCGACGTCACCTTCACCCCGAACATCCAGGGCGGCCAGGGCGGCCTCGGCTCCATGATCGGCCGCCGGATCGCCGGTGAGGCGACGCCCCTGATGACCGTGGAGGGCAACGGCACGGTCATGTTCGGTCACGGCGGCCACCACGTCCAGGTCGTCGACCTGACCGGCGACACGCTCTACGTGGAGGCCGACCGCCTGCTGGCCTTCGACGGCTCGCTCACCCAGGGCACGATGTTCATGGGCGCGCAGGGCGGGGTGATGGGCATGGTCCGTGGCCAGGTCACCGGCCAGGGGCTGTTCACCACCACTCTCCAGGGCCACGGCTCGGTCGCGGTGATGGCCCACGGGGGTGTCATCGAGCTGCCGATCACGCCGCAGCGCCCGGTCCACGTCGACCCGCAGGCGTACGTGGCGCACCGGGGCGACGTGCGCAACCGCCTGTCCACCGCCATCGGCTGGCGCGAGATGATCGGCCGCGGCTCGGGTGAGGCGTTCCAACTGGAGCTGTCCGGCCAGGGCACCGTCTACGTTCAGGCGTCGGAGGAGAAGCTGTGACCGGTCCCGTGATCCACGACGTCTTCACCCTCCCCGTCGACGACAACGTCAATCCCTACGCCTTCAGCGTCGACCTGGACGGCCAGTGGTTCCTGCAGAAGGGGAAGATGATCGCCTACTACGGGCAGATCGACTTCCACGGCATCGGGCACGGCCGCCTGGACCACCTCATCGCGGGCAGTTTCCATTCGCCACTGCACGCCGCGGACTGGGTGGTGGCCGAGGGCCGCGGGAAGATGCTGCTGGCCGACCGGGCCTTCGACATTAACTCGTTCGACCTGGATGAGGGGAACCTCACCATTCGCTCCGGCAATGTGCTCGCCTTTCAGCCATCTCTCTCGCTGAAGCAATCGATCATCCCGGGCTTCCTCACCCTCATCGGCACGGGCAAGTTCGTGGCCGCTTCCAACGGCCCCGTGGTGTTCGTCGAGCCCCCGGTCCGGGTCGACCCGCAGGCCCTCGTCGGCTGGGCCGACTGCCCGTCCCCCTGCCACCACTACGACCACCGGTACCTGCGGGGTTTCCTGGGTGGCCTGCGCGCCCACACCGGGATCGGCGGGGCGTCCGGCGAGGAGCACCAGTTCGAGTTCACCGGCGCCGGCACGGTCCTGTTGCAGTCGTCGGAGCAGTTGATGCCGGAGCGGGCGACGGGCGCGCTGCCGGCCGAGGAGGGCGTCCCGGGCGGCGGCGCCCCGACGCCGGAAAGTGGCTCACAAGTGCCGCAGTTGCCCGGCGGCCTCGGGGGGCTCCAGCGCCGCTTCGGGCTGTGAACGGTAGTCTGCGGACGGTGACCTCGAACGTCTGATCAACCGCGGGTCCCGGCCGGCCGACCTCCGCAGATGTCACACGCCATGACTAATTCACTATTCAACTTTCACGGGTAGAATTCATCCATGACGACTGACAGCGACACTCCCTGGCTGACCGACCAGGAGCAGCGCGCCTGGCGCACCCACCTGGACGTCAGCCGGCTGCTGATGCACCAACTGGAGCGCGATCTGCAGCCGTTCGGCCTGACCAACAACGACTACGAGATCCTGGTCAACCTCTCCGAGGCCGAGGACCGCCGGCTGCGGATGAGCGACCTGGCCGCCAGCACGTTGCAGTCCAAGAGCCGCCTCTCGCACCAGATCACGCGCATGGAGAACGCCGGCCTGGTGCGCCGCGAGAGCTGCGAGTCGGACCGCCGCGGGCTCTACGCCGTCCTCACCGACGAGGGCTGGGAGACGATGCGCCGGGTCGCCCCGCACCACGTCGCCTCCGTCCGCCGGCACTTCATCGACCTCTTCGCGCCCGAGTCCCTGGGCTCCCTGGAGGCCTCGCTCGCCCCGGTCGCCGACCACCTCCGCCGGCACCGCGGCAACCCCTGATCCGCCCGAGGTCCGGGCCGGCGCCTAGCCGCCGTTCGTCAGGCCCTCCACCAGTTCGTCCGCCGCGCGGTACGGGTCCGTCTCGCCGGCGACGATGCGCTCGGCCAGCGCACCCAGGTGACGGTCCCCGGAGAGGTCGCCGATCCGCGACCGCAGCGTCGTGACGGCGATCGTCTCGACCTCGCGGGACGCCCGGGCCAGCCGGCGCCGGGCCAGCACGCCCCGCTCCTCCATCCAGGCCCGGTGCTTCTCCAGCGCCTCGACGACCTCGTCGACGCCCTCGCCGCGCGCCGCGACGGTCTTGACGATCGGCGGGCGCCAGTCACCTGGCGCCCGGGACTCCCCCAGGCCCAGCATGTGGTTCAGCTCGCGGGCGGTGGCGTCGGCGCCGTCCCGGTCGGCCTTGTTGACCACGTAGACGTCGCCGATCTCCAGGATCCCCGCCTTCGCGGCCTGGATGCCGTCGCCCATGCCGGGGGCCAGCAGCACCACGCTGGTGTCGGCCTGGGAGGCGATCTCCACCTCCGACTGGCCGACGCCGACGGTCTCGACGAGGATCACCTCGCAACCGGCCGCGTCCAGCACCCGGATCGCCTGCGGCGCGGCCCAGGCGAGGCCCCCCAGGTGACCGCGGGTGGCCATGGAGCGGATGTAGACGCCGGGGTCGGAGGCGTGGTCGCTCATCCGGACCCGGTCGCCCAGCAGCGCACCGCCGGAGAACGGCGAGGACGGGTCGACGGCGAGCACACCGACCCGCTTGCCGGCCTTGCGGTACGCGGTGACCAGCGCGGACGTCGTGGTCGACTTGCCGACGCCGGGCGAGCCGGTCAGCCCGACCACGTAGGCGCCGCCGGTGAGCGGCGCCAGCGCCGCCATCACCTCGCGCAGCTCCGGCGCCGCCCCCTCCACGAGGGAGATCAGCCGGGCCACCGCCCTCGGGCGGCCCTCCCGGGCCTGTGCCACCAGTTGGGGGACGTCCACCATCGCGCTCGGCTCCTTCGACCTCGACTCACTGGCTGGTACGCGCTGCTGCGCGCCGCGCGCCGCCGCCCGGCCGGTGCGCGGCGCCGGGGCCCGTCCCGCGCCCGGTGACGCGGGACGGCACGCCCCGTTACTTGCCCGGTACCCGGATGATCAGCGCATCGCCCTGACCGCCACCACCGCACAGCGCGGCCGCGCCGATGCCGCCGCCGCGCCGCCGCAGCTCCAGCGCGAGGTGCAGCACGATGCGGGCGCCGGACATGCCGATCGGGTGGCCCAGGGCGATGGCGCCGCCGTTGACGTTCACCTTTTCCGGGGAAACCCCGAGGTCCTTCATGGACTGCACGGCGACCGCCGCGAACGCCTCGTTGATCTCGATCAGGTCAAGATCCTCAACGCCGAGGCCGTCCTTGGCGAGCGCGTGGTTGATGGCGTTGGAGGGCTGCGACTGGAGGGAGTTGTCGGGGCCGGCGACGTTGCCGTGCGCGCCGATCTCGGCGATCCACTCCAGGCCCAGCTCCTCGGCCTTGGCCTTGCTCATGACGACCACGGCGGCGGCGCCGTCGGAGATCTGCGAGGAGCTGCCGGCGGTGATGGTGCCGTCCTTGGCGAAGGCCGGGCGGAGCTTGCCGAGGGTCTCGGTGGTGGTCTCGCCGCGGATGCCCTCGTCCTTGCTGAAGAGCACCGGCTCGCCCTTGCGCTGCGGGATCTCCACCGGGGTGATCTCCGCCTCGAACAGGCCGTTCTTCTGGGCGGCGGCGGCCCGCTGGTGGGAGCGCGCGGCGACCTCGTCCTGCTCGGCGCGGCCGAGGCCCAAACGGGTGTTGTGCTTCTCGGTCGACTCGCCCATCGCGATGTTCTCGAAGGCGTCGGTGAGGCCGTCGTGGGCCATCGCGTCGAGCATCTCCACCGCGCCGTACTTGAAGCCCTCGCGGGACTTGGGCAGCAGGTGCGGGGCGTTCGTCATGGACTCCTGGCCGCCGGCGACGACCACGTCGAACTCGCCGGCGCGGATGAGCTGGTCGGCCAGCGCGATGGCGTCCAGGCCGGAGAGGCAGACCTTGTTGACGGTCAGCGCGGGGACGCTCATGGGGATGCCGGCCTTGACCGCGGCCTGACGTGCCGGGATCTGCCCCGCCCCGGCCTGGAGGACCTGGCCCATGATCACGTACTGCACCTGGTCGCCGCCGATCCCCGCACGGTCCAGCGCCGCCTTGATGGCCACTCCTCCGAGGTCGGCGCCGGAGAAGCTGCGCAGCGAGCCGAGGAGGCGGCCCATGGGGGTGCGCGCTCCGGCGACGATCACGGAGGTGGTGCCGTTCGTTGCAGACATACGATGCGGCCTTCCTTTGCCGGGAAGTTAACGAGGGTTCCCGTCAATGTACTGAGGGGTAGTCGCCGGGTCACCGGCAAGCGGGTGTGATCGCGCGCACGTTGCGTAACCAGCCGTGCGAGCGGTGCACTGGAGCCATGCTGACGCGAATCGACCACATCGGGATCGCCTGTCTCGACCTCGACAAGACCGTCGAGTTCTACCGTGCCACGTATGGCTTCGAGGTGTTCCACACCGAGGTCAACGAGGAGCAGGGGGTCCGCGAGGCGATGCTCAAAATCAACGAGACCTCGGACGGGGGTGCCTCGTACCTCCAGCTGCTGGAGCCGACCAGGGAGGACTCCGCGGTGGGCAAGTGGCTGGCCAAGAACGGCGAGGGCGTGCACCACATCGCGTTCGGGACGGCGGACGTCGACGGCGTGGCCGCGGACGTCCGCGGCAAGGGCGTCCGGGTGCTGTACGACGAGCCGCGCCGGGGGTCGATGGGATCCCGGATCACCTTCTTGCACCCCAAGGATTGCCACGGCGTGCTGACCGAACTCGTCACCGCGGCGGCGCCGGAGGCGACTGACCACTGACCTTCGCCTTCCCCGGCCGGTAGAGTGCAGCTTCGGCCGGGGTACGGGGGTGGGGCTCGGTCCATACTCTGCCGATGATCTGACACCATTTCTTCGGAAGGGTCAGCTCCGAGGGGCGCAGGTCCGGTACGCCGTGACGGGTACGGGACGCGCGCCGCAGTGCCGGAGCCGGCCGCCGCCATGACCAGGGGACGGATGGGACCGCGCAGTGCGGGGCAACGAGCGCCAGGAGCGTCAGCGGGCTGAGACCGACCACCTCTCGCAGTTCGAAGCCGAGATGGAGCGGCTGAAGACCGAGCGGGACAAGGCCGTCCAGCACGCCGACGACCTCGGCTACCAGGTCGAGGTGTTGCGTGCCAAGCTCCACGAGGCGCGTCGCAACCTCGCGTCCCGGCCTGCCTACGACAACCTCAGCCATCAGGCCGAACAGCTGTTGCGCAATGCGCAGATCCAGGCGGACCAGCTGCGTTCGGACGCCGAGCGGGAGGTCCGCGAGGCGCGGGCGCAGACCCAACGGCTGCTGCAGGAAGCGGCCGAGCGTCAGGCCCGGTTGGACGGCGACCTGCACGCCGAGGCGGTCACCCGCCGGCAGCGGTTGGACGAGGAGCTGAACGAGCGTCGGCAGACGGTCGAGTCGCACGTCAACGAGAACGTGGCGTGGGCGGAGCAGCTGCGGGCGCGCACCGAGTCGCAGGCCCGGCGGCTGATGGAGGAGACCCGGGCCGAGTCGGAGCAGGCGCTGGCGACGGCGCGGGCCGAGGCGCAGCGGCTGGCCGATCGGGCCCGGGAGCGGCTGGGCACGGCCGCCGAGGAGGCGCGCAGCGAAGCCGAATCCATCCTGCGCCGGGCGCGCACGGACGCCGAGCGGCTGCTGAACGCCGCGTCCAGCCAGGCCCAGGAGGCCACGGACCAGGCCGAGCAGCTGCGGACGTCGGCGGGTGCGGAGTCGGAGGAGTCGCGCCGTCAGGCGGCCGAGTTGACGCGCACCGCCGAGGCGCGGGTGCAGGAGGCCGACACGGCCCTGCGGGAGGCGCGGGCCGAGGCCGAGAAGCTCGTCGAGGAGGCTCAGCAGGCGGCCGGCAAGCGGCTGTCGGCGACGGAGTCGGAGAACGAGCAGCGCTCGCGCACGGCCAAGGCGGAGGTCGCCCGGTTGGTCGCGGAGGCGACCAAGGAGGCCGAGGCGCTGCGGGCGGAGGCCGAGCAGCAGCGGGCGGACGCCCGGGCGGAGTCGGAGCGGTTGCTCTCCGAGGCGCAGGAGTCGGCGCGGTCGAGGGCGGCGGAGGACTCCGCGGCGCAGTTGGCCAAGGCGGCGCGGGCCGCCGAGGAGATGGTGACCAAGGCGTCGGAGGACGCCAAGGCGACCACGAAGGCCGCTGCCGAGGAGGCCGAGCGGCTGCGCCGGGAGGCCGAGTCGGAGGCGGACCGGCTGCGCGAGCAGGCGCACGACACCGCCGAGCAGTTGAAGGGCGCGGCGAAGAACGACACCAAGGAGTACCGCGCCAAGACCGCCGAACTCCAGGAGGAGGCGCGGCGGCTGCGCGGCGAGGCCGAGCAGCTGCGGGCGGATGCGGTCGCGGAGGGCGAGCGGATCCGCAGCGAGGCGCGCCGGGAGGCCGTCCAGCAGATCGAGGAGGCGGCCGGGACCGCCGAGGAGCTGCTGTCGAAGGCCAAGTCGGACGCGGAGGAGACCCGTTCGGGCGCGGTCGCGGAGAGCGAGCGGGTGCGGACGGAGGCCATCGAGCGGGCGGCTTCGCTGCGCCGGCAGGCCGAGGAGGCGCTGGAGCGGGCACGCACCGAGGGCGAGCAACTGCTGCTGGAAGGCACGCAGGCCGCCGAGGAGTTGACGCGCGAGGCGGAGGAGGGCGCCGAGCGGCTGCGCGGCGAGGCCGAGGAGGCCGCCGAGGAGCGGCGTACCGAGGCCCAGGCGGAGTTGGACCGGCTGCGCGGCGAGGCCGAGGAGAAGCTGGCGGCGGCCGAGGAGTCGCTGCGCGAGGCGCGTTCCGAGGCCGAGCGGCTGCGGCGGGAGACGCAGGAGGAGGCGGCCCGGCTCAAGGCCGAGGCCGCGGAGCGGCGGCGGTCGCTCCAGCAGCAGGCCGAGGAGGAGGCCGAGCGGCTGCGGTCGGAGGCGACCGGGGACGCGTCGGCGGCCCGGTCGGAGGCCGAGGCGGCTGCGACGCGGCTGCGCGGTGAGGCGGCGGCGGAGGCCGAGCGGCTGAAGGCGGAGGCGCAGGAGACCGCGGACCGGGTGCGTGCGGAGGCGGCTGCCGCCGCGGAGCGTACGGGCACGGAGGCCGCGGAGGCGCTCGCCGAGGCCCAGGAGGAGGCCGGGCGGCGGCGCCGGGAGGCCGAGCAGCTGCTGGGCGAGGCGCGCGAGGAGTCCCATCAGGAGCGCACCGCCGCGCGGGAGCAGAGCGAGGAACTGCTGGCGTCGGCCCGTACCCGGGTCAGTGAGGCGCAGGCGGAGGCCGAGCGGCTGGTCGAGGAGGCGGACCGGCGGGCGACCGAGTTGGTGGCGACGGCCGAGCAGACCGCGCAGCAGGTGCGCGACGCGGTGGCCGGGCTGCACGAGCAGGCCAACGAGGAGATCGCCGGGCTGCGTTCGGCGGCGGACCACGCCGCGGAACGCACGAAGGCGGAGGCGCAGGAGGAGGCGGACCGGGTCCGCTCGGACGCCTACGCGGAGCGGGAGCGCGCCTCCCAGGACGCGGCGCGGGTGCGGGCCGAGGCCCAGGAGGCGACGGACGCCGCGAAGGCGCTCGCCGAGCGGACGGTCGCCGAGGCGCTCGACGAGGGCGAGCGCCTGCGGTCGGAAGCGGCCGGGGTGCTGGACGGGGCGCGGCGGGACGCCAACGCCGCGCGGTCCGAGGCGGCCGAGCAGGCCGACCTGCTGGTGTCCGAAGCCACCGACGAAGCCGAGCGACTGGTCGCCGAGGCCACCGCGAAGGCCGAGGAGTCGCGGGCCGAGGCGGCGGAGGTCCTGGACGGGGCGCGGCGGGACGCCAACGCCGCGCGCTCGGAGGCGGCCGAGCAGGCCGACCTGCTGGTGTCCGAAGCCACCGACGAAGCGGAACGGCTGGTCGCCGAGGCCACCGCGAAGGCGACGAAGGCGGTCGGGGACGCGACGGCGAAGGCGCAGCAGCTGCGTACCGACGCGTCGGACGCGTTGGCGTCGGCGGAGCAGGACGCGGCCCGCGCCCGGGCCGAGGCGCGGGACGATGCCAACCGCATGCGGTCGGAGGCGGCCGAGCAGTGCGACCGGCTGCTGACCGAGGCGCGGGCGGAGGCCGAACGGATCGTCACCGAGGCGGCCGAGCTGACGTCGTCGGCGCAGGACGACGCGGAGCGTGCGGTCCGGGAGGGCCGGGAGGCCGCCGAGCGGCTGCGGGCCGAGGGCGAGCAGCGGGCGCAGCGGTTGGTGGCCGAGGCCACCAAGACGGCCGAGGGGCTGCGGGCCGAGGCGGCCGAGGCGCTGGAGGGCGCGCGCTCCGAGGCCGAGCGGGTCGCGGACGAGGCCCGGTCGGCGGCCAACAAGACGCGGGCGGACGCGGCGGCGCAGGCCGACGAGTTGGTGGCGGAGGCCGCCGGCGAGGCGGAGCGGCTGCGGGCGGAGGCCGCGGAGCGGTCGGCGGAGGCCGAGCGCGCGGCGGACCGGGCGCGGGCGGACGCCCGTGAGCAGGCGGACCGGATGCTCGCGACGGCCACGGCGGACGCCGACCGGCTGCGGGCCGAGGCGGCGGAGACCGTCACGACGGCGCAGGAGCACGCGAACCGCACGCGGGCGGAGGCGGCGAAGGTCCGCAAGGAGGCCGAGGCGGCTGCCGAGCGGCAGCGGGCCGAGGCGCAGGAGGAGTCCGACCGGCTGTTGGACGAGACGCGCAAGGACGCCGCCAAGCGTCGTGGCGACGCGGCCGAGCAGGCCGACCAGTTGATCGCCAAGGCGCAGGAGGAGGCGCTGAAGACCGCGACCGCCGCGGAGGAGCAGGCCGACACGATGGTCGGGGCGGCCCGCACGGAGGCCGAGCGGATCGTGCGCGAGGCCACCTCCGAGGGCAACGCGCGCGTGGAGAAGGCGCGGACGGATGCGGACACGCTGCTCGGTGAGGCGCGGCGGGACGCGACGGCCATAAGGGACCGGTCGGAGGAGCTGCGGGTCCGGGTCGAGTCCGACGTGGAGGAGCTGCACGAGCGGGCCCGGCGGGAGTCGGCCGAGGCGATGAAGAACGCCGGCGAGCGGGTGGACAAGCTGATCGCGCAGGCCACCGCGCAGCAGGCGGAGGCCGAGGAGAAGGCCGAGAAGCTGTTGGCCGACGCCAACAGCGAGGCGAGCAAGGTGCGGATCGCCGCGGTGAAGAAGGCCGAGGGCCTGATCAAGGAGGCCGAGAACAAGAAGGGCACGGCGGTGCGGGACGCGGACACGATGCGCGCCGACGCCAAGGAGGAGGCCGCGCGGATCGTGGCGGAGGGCAAGCGGGAGCTGGAGGTGCTGGCGCGCCGGCGCAAGGACATCAACACCGAGATCTCCCGGGTGCAGGACGTCCTGGAGGCGTTGGAGTCGTTCGAGGTGCCGACGCAGGGCGGGGACGGCAAGGAGGGGGCGGCGAAGGCCGCCGCGGGGGCCGGGACAACTCGTTCGAGTGGCAAGCAGTCTGAGGGGTAGCCACTCAAATGAGGGGTCATTCTCCACTTCAAACGCGCAATGACTCGATGACACGCCGTTAAGACCCCTAGGATTCTCCTTATCACCTCACCGGTCTCTTTCGACAGGAACCCCATGAGCGACACTTCCTCCCCCTTCGGCTTCGAGCTCGTGCGGCGTGGGTACGACCGCGGTCAGGTGGATGACCGCATTACGAAACTGGTCGCGGACCGCGACAGTGCGCTGGCCCGTATCACCTCGCTGGAGAAGCGCATCGAGGAGCTGCACCTCGAGACGCAGAACGCCCAGGCCCAGGTAACCGACGCCGAACCCTCCTACGCGGGCCTCGGGGCGCGCGTGGAGAAGATCCTCCGTCTTGCGGAGGAGGAGGCCAAGGAGCTGCGCGAGGAGGCCCGTCGGGCCGCCGAGCAGCACCGCGAGCTCGCCGAGTCGGCCGCCCAGCAGGTCCGCAACGACGCGGAGGCGTTCGCCGTCGAGCGCAAGTCCAAGGCCGAGGACGAGGGTGCCCGGATCGTCGAGAAGGCGAAGGGTGAGGCCTCCACGCTGCGTTCCGAGGCGCAGAAGGACGCCCAGTCCAAGCGGGAGGAGGCGGACGCCCTCTTCGAGGAGACCCGCGCCAAGGCCGCGCAGGCCGCCGCGGACTTCGAGACGAACCTCGCCAAGCGCCGCGAGCAGTCCGAGCGCGACCTGGCCTCGCGTCAGGCGAAGGCGGAGAAGCGCCTGGCCGAGATCGAGCACCGGGCGGAGCAGCTGCGCCTGGAGGCCGAGAAGCTGCGGACGGACGCGGAGCGTCGGGCCCGGCAGACGGTGGAGACGGCTCAGCGTCAGGCCGAGGACATCGTGGCGGACGCCAACGCCAAGGCCGACCGGATCCGCAGCGAATCGGAGCGCGAGCTGGCGGCGCTCACCAACCGCCGCGACTCCATCAACGCGCAGCTGACCAACGTCCGCGAGATGCTGGCGACGCTGACCGGTGCGGCGGTGGCCGCCGCCGGTGCGCCCGGCGACGACGAGTCGGTCTCCCGTGGCGTGCCGGCCCAGCAGAGCCGCTGAGGTCGCCTGACGCCGGAGGGCTTCGCGTCGCGCGGATCGTGCCCCCGTACCGCCCGTTGTGGTGGTGCGGGGGCGCGGTCGTGTGAAGCCTCATGCGGGCGGCGTCGCCCGGCTGGCGGGGGTCCAGGGGTGGACCTAGCGTGCGGTACATGATCGAGCTCATGGGGCTGACCAAGCATTACGGTGACAAGGTCGCGGTGGACGGGTTGACGTTCACGGTGCGGCCGGGCATCGTCACCGGCTTTCTCGGTCCCAATGGTGCGGGGAAGTCCACCACCATGCGGATGGTGCTCGGTCTGGACAATCCGACGGCCGGTTCGGTGCGCATCTACGGCAGGCACTACCGGCAGTTGAAGGACCCGTTGAGGTACGTCGGGGCGCTGTTGGACGCCAAGGCGATGCACGGCGGCCGGAGCGCCGCGAACCACCTGCTGTGCCTGGCCCGGAGCAACGGCATTCCGCGCACCCGGGTCGACGAGGTGCTGCACCTGGTCGGGTTGACGTCGGTGGCGCACAAGCGGTCGAAGGGCTTCTCGCTCGGCATGGGGCAGCGGCTGGGCATCGCGGCGGCGCTGCTCGGCGACCCGCGGATCCTGATGTTCGACGAGCCGGTCAACGGCTTGGACCCGGAGGGCATCCACTGGATCCGCCATCTGATGAAGAACCTCGCGGCCCAGGGGCGGACGGTCTTCGTGTCGTCCCATTTGATGAGCGAGATGGCGTTGACCGCGGAGCACCTGGTGGTGATCGGGCAGGGGCGGTTGCTCGCGGACACCTCGATGGCGGAGTTCATCCGGCAGAACTCGCGGTCGTACGTGCGGCTGCGGTCGCCGGATCGGGAACGGTTGCTGGACGTGCTGCACCGGGCGGGCATCCGGGCGGCGGCCCGTCGAGGCGGCGCGTTGGAGGTCGACGGGGTGCCGGCGGAGCGGCTGGGCGAGCTGGCGGCGGCGCAGCAGGTGGTGCTGCACGAACTGAGCCCGCAGCAGGCGTCCTTGGAGGAGGCGTTCATGCAGTTGACGGCCGGGGCGGTGGAGTACCACGCGCACGCCGGCGGACGGCCGGTGCCGGGGCGCGGGATGCCGCCGCGGCCGGTGGTTCCGGAGCGGGCGCTGTCGGGCGGGGCGCCACCGGGAGGTTGGGGTGCGGGCTGGCAGAGGAAGAGGAGCTGACGGATGGCTGTCGTCGGGCAGGCCCTGCGTGCGGAGTGGGTCAAGATCAGGTCGGTGCGGTCGACGGTGTGGACGCTGGGCACGGCGGTGGTGGTCACCGTGCTGCTGGGCGTGGTGATCTGCACGTTGGCGCGGAGGGACTTCGATGCGATGCCGGACGAACGGCGGCTCGCCTTCGATCCCACCAACATCAGCTTCGCGGGGATGGGGTTGGGGCAGCTGGCGATGATCGTCTTCGGGGTGCTGGTGGTGTCGAACGAGTACAGCACCGGCATGATCCGGGCGTCGTTGGCGGCGGTGCCGCAGCGCGGGGTGTTCCTGTTCTGCAAGTTGCTGGTGGCCACCGCGTTGGTCTTCGTGGTGGGGCTGGCGACGAGCTTCCTGACGTTCTTCGTGGGACAGGCCGCGCTGGGCGAGCACCGGGCCCACCTCAGTGATCCGGGGGTGCTGCGGGCCGTGGTCGGCGGCGCGCTCTACATGATGATGATCGCGCTGTTCTCGATGGCGGTGGCCACGATGCTGCGCAGCCCGATGTTGTCGCTGGGCATCCTGATGCCGTTCTTCTTCCTGATCTCCAACATCCTGGGGAACGTGTCGGCGACCCGGCGGATCGGGCGCTACCTCCCGGACCAGGCCGGTTCGAAGATCATGCAGGTGGTGGCGCCGGTCAACGACGAGACGCCGTACGGGCCGTGGGGCGGCTTCGGGATCATGGCGGCGTGGACGGCGGCCGCGCTGCTGGTCGGCTACCTGTTGCTGAACAAGCGGGACGCCTGAGGCCGGGCGGACGCCGGCCGGCGGTTCCGCCGTTTTGGCGGGAACCGTCAACGTCCCGATAGCCTCATAACCCTCACGGGGGCACGAGGCCGCCTCTGCCCCGACCATCTCGCGAGGGGCGGAGAATTGATCGAGGCAGTCGGCCTGACCAAGCGCTACGGGCCGAAGACGGCCGTGCACAACTTGTCGTTCCAGGTGCGTCCGGGAACCGTCACCGGCTTCCTCGGGCCCAACGGCTCCGGCAAGTCGACGACGATGCGGATGATCCTGGGCCTCGACGCCCCGACGGCCGGCCACGCCACGATCGGTGGTCGCCCGTTCCGTCAGACGCCCAACGCCGCGCGCCTGGTGGGTGCGCTGTTGGACGCGAAGGCCGTGCACGGCGGACGGAGCGCACGCGCGCACCTGTTGTCGCTGGCGCAGCTGTCGGGGATCCCGGCCCAGCGGGTCGACGAGGTGCTGGGGGTGGTCGGACTCCAGGACGTCGCCCACCAGCGCTCGAAGGGCTTCTCGCTCGGCATGGGGCAGCGGCTGGGCATCGCGGCGGCGCTGCTCGGCGACCCGCAGGTGCTGCTCTTCGACGAGCCGGTCAACGGCCTGGACCCCGAAGGCATCCTGTGGGTGCGGAACTTGATGAAGCAGCTGGCGGCCGAGGGCCGTACGGTCTTCGTCTCCTCGCACCTGATGAGCGAGATGGCGTTGACCGCGGAGCACCTGATCGTGATCGGCCGCGGGCAGCTGCTCGCGGACATGGCCGTCAAGGACTTCATCTCCGCCAACTCGGCGGACTTCGCGCGGGTGCGGACGCCGGACGGTGCGCCGGAGCAGCGGGAGAAGCTGACCGCGGCGCTGGTCGAGGCCGGTGGCCAGGCGGCGCCGGAGGCGGACGGTGCGCTGCGGGTGACCGGGGTGCCGTTGCCCCGGATCAGCGAGCTGGCGCACGCGGCCGGCGTCCGGCTGTGGGAGCTGTCGCCGCACCAGGCGTCGCTGGAGGAGGCGTACATGCGGATGACGCAGGGGGCCGTCGACTACCGCTCGACCGCCGACCAGCGGGCCGGACTGCAACCGGTGGCCGGCTACCCGCCGCAGGGAGCCGCCGCGCCGCAGGGCTTCGTGCCGGGCCAGCCGGGCGCGCCGGGCCAGGTGCCGCTGGCGACGCCCGGACCGCCGCCGCACCCGTACGCCCCGCAGGATCCTTACGCCCGGGCCGTCCCGGTGCCGGGCGGGCCGGTGCCCCCGCAGCAGGGTCACCCGTACGGGGCACCCGCCGCGTACGGTGCGCCCCACCCGTACGGGCAGCAGCCGCCCGCACCCTCGGCTCCGTACGGGCAGCAGCCGCCCTCGCCCGCGGCCCCGTACGCGCCGGCGGGCCCCCCGGCGCCGCCCGCCGCCTCGACCGACCAGCCCGTGCCGCACACCCAGGACGCCCGATGACCAGCCCTCAGCAGCCCCAGCCGCAGCCGGCGCCCGGTGCGCAGCCGATGCCGCCCGCCGTGCCCGCGCCCGCCCCGTCCGCCGGGCCGATGCCGCCCGCCGTTCCGCCGCAGCCCGCCCCGGCGCAGCCGGCGCCGGTCCAGCCGGCCCCCGCCCAGGACGCGGGGACGATGATGCTCCAGGCCCAGCCGCCGGGCCCGGCCCCGGCCCCGGCCCCGCCGGCGCCCGCCAAGGAGGCCGGCACGATGCTGCTCCAGGCGCAGCCGCCGGCCGGTGGTCACCCCGAGCCGACGCCGCTGTCGGCGCACGGGCCGGGCAGGGAGGCCGGCACGATGCTGCTCACCGCCGCCGCGCAGCCGCCGGTCCCGCCGCATGCCGCCCCGCCGTATGCCACGCCGGCCCCGCCGCAGCAGTCACCGGTCCCGCCCGCCAACTGGCAGGCTGCGGCGCCCGGTTACATCTCGCCCCTCCCCGTGCGCCCCACGCACCTGGGTCACGCGCTGGCCGCCGAGTGGACCAAGATCCGTTCGGTGCGGTCGACGGTGTGGACGCTGGGCGTGATGACCGTCCTCGTCCTGGGCATCGGCGTGCTGGTGGCCACGTCCGTGGGGTCGATGAGCACCGTCGGCGACACCTCGCCGCTGTTCTTCGGGCTCTTCGGGATGCTGCTGGGCGTCCTGTGCGTGCTGCCGCTCGGCGTGCTGGTGACCTCCTCGGAGTACGGCACCGGCCTGATCCGCACGACCCTGGCGGCCTGTCCGGACCGGGGCCGGGTGCTGGCGGCCAAGGCGCTCGTCTTCTTCGCACTGACCTTCGCGGTGACCACCGTCGTCACCGGCCTCGTCGCGCTCACCGACAACGCCATGATCGGCGGCATCAGCCGGGTGGAGGTCGGCGCCGGCGAGTGGCTGCGCTCGACGGTGGGCATCGGCCTGTACGTCTCGTTCCTCGGGCTGCTGGCGCTGGCCGTCGGCTCGCTGATCCGGCACTCCGCGGGCGCCGTCACCATCATGATCGGGATGGTGCTGCTGCCGTTCGTGCTGTCGATGTTCATGTTCGCCGACAGCCTGGAGGGGGTGCGCAACTTCCTGATGGGCTACTCGATCCCCAACCAGCTCACCGTGATGTACGGCAACAAGTTCCCGTTCGTGGAGGGCGGCCCGTCCGGCTGGCAGCCACTGTGGATCGTCATGGGCCTCGCCGCCGTCGCGCTCGGCGCCGCCTACGCGACCATGCGGCAGCGCGACGTGTGACGGGTGACGCGGTCAGTACCGCGGTGCATTACGGGACCGCTGGAGCCGTGCGCTCCGGCGGTTCCGTGCGTTCCAGCAGGCTTTGTGCCAGTGCCGGCGGTCGTCGACGTCGCCGTGCCGGGGCCAGGTGACGACGTGCGGGACGCCGGGCGGGATCTCCTGGTCGCAGCCCGGGCAGCGGTAGTGCTTGGCCGCGCCGCCGCCGCCCACCGGGCGGACCACCCAGTCCTCGCCGCGCCACTCCTCGGTGGTCTCGAAGCCGTAGCGGCCGGCGCCGGAGTGGTCCGCGCGGTCGGGGGGATTCGCACCGCCTTGGCGGTTTCGACGCGGGGACACGGCACACCTCGGCAGATCGACGGGGAGGGGAGCCCCCTGCCCAAACGGAGTGGAGAGCTAGGGGGAGGGCTGTCACCAGCGTACGCGGCGCGGTCAGGGGCAAAAGTCCGCCGTCACGTTTCTGCGATGATCTGGAAATTTCGCGTCAGGCCGTGCCCTGGGCACGTGTCACCCGTTGTTGCCGGGTGAGGGGGGGTCGCGTCGGCTGCAAGGAGGCAGAGAGCGATGCGCGTAGGGGCTTTCATCCTGGCCGCCCAATTCCCCGGTCAGGGGCAGGGGGAAGTACTGCACCGCGCGGTGCGTTCCGCACAGACCGCGGAAGAGGCCGGACTCGACGAAGTCTGGTTGGCCGAACACCACTTCGTCCCGTACGGGGTCTGCCCGCAGGCCGCCACGCTGGCCGCGCTGTTGCTGGGGCGGACCCGGCGGATCGGGGTCGGCACGGCGGTCAGCGTGCTGCCGACCCAGCACCCGGTGGCGCTCGGCGAGCAGGCGGCGCTGCTGCACCTGGCGTCGGAGGGCCGGTTCACGCTCGGCGTCGGCCGGGGTGGCCCGTGGGTGGATCTGGAGGTCTTCGGCGCCGGTCTCGCGGCGTACGAGCACGGCTTCCCGGAATCACTCGATCTGCTGCTGCGCTGGTTGCGCGAGCCGCGGGTGGGCGCCGACGGCGAACGGTACGCGTTCCGCGAGGTGGCGGTGGTGCCGCGGGCGGCCGAGGCGCTGGTCGATCCGGACGATCCGCAGGGGCTGACCGCCGGTCCGCCGGTGGTGGTGGCCTGCACCTCGCCGTCCTCGGTCCGGTTGGCCGCCGCGCGCGGGCTGCCGATGCTGCTCGGGATGCACTGCGGCGACGAGGAGAAGGCGGAGATGGTCGCGCTGTGGCGGTCGGCGGCGCTGGCGGCCGGCCGGACGCCGGGCGAGGTGGCCGCGGCGGAGCACGTCTCGGCCGGGGTGGTGCAGGTCGCGGACGGCCGGTCGGCCGCGGTGGAGACGCTGACGAAGGCGATGCCCGGCTGGTTCCGGCAGGGCCTGGGCGCGCACGTGACGGTCGACGGCCGGTACCGGTCGATGCGCGATCCGTTGGCGTACACGGAACTGCTGTGCGCGCTGCACCCGGTGGGACCGCCGGAGTTGTGCGCGGACCGGCTGGCGGCGACGTCGGAGCGCACCGGGATCCGACGGTTCGCGCTGATGGTGGAGGGCTCGGGGGACCTCGCCGCCACCGAGGAGAACGTCCGGCGGCTGGGCGCGGAGGTGCTGCCGCAGTTGGTGTGACCCCGCCGGGGGTGGGCGGCGGGGTCAGCTCTCACCGGTCTGGAGCACGGCTGGTCGGTGGTGCTGCCGCCGGTGCGCGGCTCCGGAGGGTGCTCCGGGCTACCGGCTCAGCGGCAGCAACTCCGATCAGCAGTCGCGGAGTTCGGGCGACTGGTTCAGCAACTGGCCGCGGACCGAGGTGAAGCGGGCCAGCCGCTGGTCGACGGCCGGGTCGAGCGGGAAGACCGCGACCCGGTGGCAGTTCTGGAAGGCGAGGCGCACTCCGAAGTAGCGCTCCAGCGAGCCGCGGATGGCGTCACTCGCCAGTGCACGGAGCAGCTGGCCGCGCGCCTGCTCGTTCGGCGGCGGCGTCAGGTTGTCGGCGAACTCTCCACCGTCCGCCTTCAGCCGGTCCACCAGAGAGCTGATCATCCCCCATGCGTAGGGCAGGGAGGTGCGGACGCAGTCGACAAACGCGGCTTCGTCGACCTCGCCTCGCTCGGCCTGTTCGAGGAGGGCCGGTGAGACGTCGAGCGACATGAGGTTCTCCTCTCGCGACCCCGTCGGGACGAACGGGGCCTTATGGATGGGACAAGGGGAATTCGCGACAGAGCGTGTTCGCCCCGCGACCCCCCGCGTCAACGGTATGCCGCGCAAGGGGCCCGCACCAGGAGATTGGACATACAACCGGCCAAGGACCCGCGCCGGGGGTGCGGGGGTTTCCGCCGTAAAGGGACCCCGGGGCGGGGGCGAATCGCGTCGGCGGCCCCGGCTGGAGTAGCGTGGCGCACCATGCGTCTCGTCATCGCCCGCTGCTCCGTGGACTACGCGGGTCGGCTCACGGCCCACCTTCCTTCCGCCCCCCGCCTCATCCTGGTGAAGGCGGACGGCTCCGTCTCCATCCATGCGGACGACCGGGCCTACAAACCCCTCAACTGGATGTCCCCGCCCTGTTCCCTCAAGGAGGGCGACGGCAACGTCTGGACGGTGGAGAACAAGGGCGGCGAGAAGCTCATCATCACCCTGGAGGAGGTCATGCACGACTCCTCCCACGAGCTCGGGGTGGATCCCGGGCTCATCAAGGACGGCGTGGAGGCCCACCTCCAGGAGTTGCTCGCCGACCGGATCGAGACACTGGGCGAGGGCTACTCGCTTATTCGGCGTGAATACCCCACCGCCATTGGCCCGGTGGATATCTTGTGCCGGGACGCCGACGGGCAGACCGTCGCCGTCGAGATCAAGCGGCGCGGTGAGATCGACGGCGTCGAGCAGCTCACCCGCTACCTCGAACTCCTCAACCGTGACCCGCACTTGGCGCCGGTGAAGGGCGTCTTCGCAGCTCAGGAGATCAAGCCGCAGGCCCGGGTGCTGGCCACGGACCGCGGGATCGGCTGCGTGGTGCTGGACTACAACGGGCTGCGCGGCATCGAGGACGACAAGCTGCGACTGTTCTGACCGGCCCGCGCCGACCGGACGACGACGGCCCGGTACGCCTGCCTCCCGCCACTCTGGCGGGCGGCGCGCGTACCGGGCCGTCGTGACGTTCCGGCCTGTGCCGGGTGTGCCGGGTGGGGCCCGAGGGACGCCGGGGGCGTCAGCCGGCCGGCGTGCCCTGGCTGGATGCCGTCGACGGGTCGGACGAGGCCGGCGGGGTGTCCGAGGCGGTGGCCGCGCCGCCGTCGCTCGCGGACGGCGCCACCGCGGAGTTGCTGCCGGACGGGTTGCCGCCCGAGGAGCCGCCGGACGTCGTCGGCGGCTGCCCGGTCGGGGTGTCGGTGGGCTTCTGGGTCGGCGTGGGGTCCGTCGGCTCGTCGGTCGGCTTCTGGGTCGGCGTGGGGTCGGTGGGGCTGCTGGTCGGGCTGTGCGTGGGGTGGGTCGGGCGGCCGGTGGGCGAGGTGGGTCCGCCGGTCGGGCCGGTGGTGCCGGAGGTCGGTTCGCCGGACGGGGTGGTGGGGGCGCCGGTGGTGCCGGTGGCGGTCGGCGCGGTGGTGGGGCGGTGGCCCGGGGCGCTGGGGGTGCCCGGTCGGGTGGTGCCCGAACCGGTCGGCGGCAGACCGGCGCCGGTGCCGGGCTCCTGGGCCGGTTCCTGGCTGTCGCCGCCGGCGGCCGGGGACTGGTCGGTGGTGACCTTGTCGTCGTGCGGGTGGGAGGTGCCGGAGGACAGGCCGAAGGTGAGGGCGGTGCCGAGCGCGGCGGCCAGCAGCACTCCGGCGCCGCCGGCGATGAGGTTGCGGCGGCCGGTGCGCCGGACGCCGCGGCCCAGGCCGCCGGCGGCGCCACCGGTCTGCGCGCGCGCCGCGGCGGCCGCGGCCTTCGCGGCCGGGAGGGCGGCGGTGGTCTCGCCGGACGAGGGGGCCGGCCGGCCGGTCCCGGCGGCGGGTCGGGCGGTGACCGTACTGGCCGGGCCTTCCGACCGGGCGACGGCCTGGAGCTTGGCGGTCGACACCACGTCCGGCGACGCCTCGGCGGCCGGGTCGTGCGGCTCCGCAGCGCCCTGCCCGCCGACGGTGCCGCCGGCGGCGACGGCCGGGCCGACGGATGCCAGCAGGGTGGTCGGCGCGTCCGCCGCGGCGGCCCGGGACCGGTCGATGACGAGGGCCAGGGCCCGGCGCCCGGCGACCGCGCCGTCGCGGTCGGAGAGCACCCCGCGCAGGCCGATCGACGCCTCCAGTTCGGCGCGCGCCCGGTCGACGTTGCCGCTGCACAGGGCCAGCACGCCCAGGTCGTGGTGGAAGTACGCCTCCTGGGCGACCTCACCGGCCAGCCGGGCGGCCTCCTGACCGTGCCGCAGGCTGCGCTCCCACGCGCTCCAGTGCAGCGCCGCGGCGAACGCGGGGGCGGCGGTGCGGGCCAGCAGCACGGCGGCGGCCGGGTGGCCGTTCTCCCGGCTGCCGGTCAGTACGGCCATGGCGGCCAGCACCGCGTCGGATTCGGCGGCGGCCCGCTCGGGGGTGACCGAGGGGTGACCGGCCCACCAGGCGTAGTGCTGGGCGGCGGTGTGCGCCCGGGCGGCGGCGCCCTCGGCGTAGCCGGCCTCGGTGAGCTGCTCCTGGACGGTGGCGGCGAGCCGGTAGTGGCCGCCGGCGGGGCTGATCAGACCGCAGCCGAGGAGTTCGCCGAGGGCGGCGTCGGCGTGGGTGTCCTGGGTGAGGGCCGGCAGGTGTGCCTGGTGCGGCAGCTCGCCGCCCAGGGCGAGGGCGAAGCGGAGGGTCTCCTGCGCGGCGGCGCCGAGCCGCTCGGCGAGCAGCGGGGCGGGCGCGGCGGCCTCGCCGACGGCCGGGAGCGGGGCCCCGGGGCGCTGCTCCGGGTTCGTCGCGTCGGCCGGGCCGTCCTCGGGGAAGAGGCCGTAGCCGTCGTCGAGGGCGCCGGGTGCGGTCCGGGCCTTGTCGCGCTGCCGGAGCAGGGCGGCGGCCTGGACGAACCGCAGCGGCAGCCCCTCGGACTCGAACCAGAGGTCGGTGGCCCAGGTCTTCTCGTCGCGGGTGAGCGGGCGGTCCACGGCACGCTCCAGCAGCCGCAGGCCGGCGTCCTTGCTGAGGCCGCCGACGAAGACCTCCTCGACGTGGGCGTCGGCGCTGGGGGCGGGCGCGTCGGGGGTGGCGGCGAAGAGGAAGGCGCACTCGGGGGCGGCCTCCATCAGCTCGTCGAGCGCGGCGCCGCCGAACTCCAGGTCGTCGAGGACGACGACGGCGCCGATGCCGCCAAGCAGGCGCAGCAGCTCCGGGCGCTCCGGGCGGTGCTGCGGGGCCCGGTAGACCGCCGCGAACAGGGCGTGCAGGACGTCGGTGACGCTGCGGTGGTAGCCGGAGAGCCGGACCACGCCGTCCGGGGCGAGGTCGGCGACGCTGCCGGCGACCGCGTCCAGCAGGCGGGTGCGGCCCGAGCCGGCGGGGCCGGTGACGCGGACCGAGCGGCCGCGGGTCAGCAGCCGGACCAGCCGGGCGATGTCCTCGGAGCGCTCTTCGAGGAGGATCTCGTGGCCGGCGAAGGAGACCGGGCCGGACGGTGCCGGCGGCTGGGCGGCGCGGGCCGCGGCGGCGCGTTCCTGCGGGTCGAGCTTGACCGGCGGGGCGGGGCGCTCGCCGGGCGGGCAGGGCTGTATTTCGCACCCGTCGACCGGGTTGACGGTGACGAGGTAGTTGCCGGAGACGAGCCGGACGACGCGGGCGAGGCCGCCGGATCCGCCCTGGCTGCCGGTGGCCTCGGAGGGCGGCGGCCCGGCCGGACCGTCCTGCCGGCCGTGTTCCTCGGGCCCCGGGGTGGTGTTCGGGTCCATGCTGCAAGCTCCCAGATGTGCGTGCCGTCGGTGCTTCCGGCCGTCCGCACTCCCCCGGCTCCGGCGGATCTCCTCAGCCGTCGCGTCTGGTCCGGTGCCTCGCCGCGGATGATGGCACACGGCGGGCAACCGAACCATAGACCGATCCCCGGCACGGGGCACAGGCGGGGTGGCACCTTGACGGATACCACACCAGATCGGGCGATATGTACGGTTCGCAGCGCTTTGCCTGATATGGCCGTGGTGAGGCGGGGCGCGGGTGGTGACCGCGCCCCGCCTCACACCCGGGGAAGCGATTCCGCTTCGATCCCGCCCTCGATCGCGAGGATGCGGTGGAGCCGGGTGGCGACCAGGAGCCGCTGCATCTGCGGCGGCACCCCGCGCAGGACCAACCGCCGGTTGTTGCGGCCGGCCCGGCGGTGCGCCCCCATGATCACGCCGAGCCCGGTGGCGTCCCACGAATCCAGTTCGGTCAGGTCCAGCACCAGGTCACCGCGACCGGCGTCCACCGCGGTGTGCAGGACCGTACGGGCGTCCGCCGCGCTGCGGACGTCGAGGCGGCCCCCGACGACCAGCTCGGCGTGGTCGCCCCTGATGTGCATATGCGCTCCCCGATGTCATGGGTTGTGGTGCATTGTCGTCTACCGATCTGACTGCCTCTCATGCGGCGAAGTTGCCGTCTGTAAGCGAACCGATACCGAAATCACCCTGCGGGGTGACCCCGCCGGAGTACAGACTGACGCGGCGTCAGTGTGCGTAGAACCCCTGCCCGCTCTTGCGGCCGATATCGCCGGCGTCCACCATGCGGCGCATGATCTCCGGCGGGGCGAACTTCTCGTCCTGGGACTCGGTGTAGATGTTCTCGGTGGCGTGCAGCAGGATGTCGACGCCGGTCAGGTCGGCGGTGGCCAGCGGCCCCATGGCGTGGCCGAAGCCGAGCTTGCAGGCGACGTCGATGTCCTCGGCGCTGGCGACCCCGGACTCGTAGAGCTTGGCGGCCTCGACGACCAGTGCCGAGATCAGCCGGGTGGTGACGAAGCCGGCCACGTCGCGGTTGACCACGACGCAGGTCTTGCCGACCGACTCGGCGAACTCCCGGGCCCTGGCGAGGGTTTCGTCACTGGTCTTGTAGCCGCGCACCAGCTCGCAGAGCTGCATCATCGGCACCGGCGAGAAGAAGTGCGTGCCCACCACCCGCTCGGGCCGGGAGGTGGCCGCGGCGATCTTGGTGATCGGGATCGCCGAGGTGTTGGAGGCCAGCACCGCGTCGTCCTTGGCGAGCTTGTCCAGCGCCTGGAAGATCTCGCGCTTGACCTCGATCTTCTCGAACACGGCCTCGACGACGACGTCCGCGTCGGCGACGGCGTCCAGGTCGGTGGTGGTGGTGATCCGACCGAGCGCCTCCTCGGCGGCGGACGCCTCCAGCTTGCCCTTCGCGACGAACTTCTCGAAGGAGGCGGCGATGCCGCCCTTGCCGCGGGCCAGCGCCTCGTCCGTCACATCGCGGAGGACCACGTCCCAACCCGCCTGGGCCGAGACCTGCGCGATGCCGGAACCCATCAGTCCGGCGCCGATGACGGCAAGCTTCTTTGCCACTGCTGTCCCCTCAACCCTGTGCATTTGACGGTCCTGAGTGACGTTAGCGGTCACCGGCGATCGATTGGCGGTGAAGAGATGCGCGTCACGTCTCGGATGACGGACATCACACCGTGGGCCCCGCGCGGCGTCCGGGGGACCGTCAGGCGGCCGGCCGCGCGGCGTAGTTGAGGGGCGGACCGCCCGGCGCCCCGCCGCGCGCGCGGGGACGGTGGGCGCACCGGTCGCGGGCGGTCGGGGCGCGGCGCCGGCGGCGGTCGTGTGCGCCCGGGCCTTCCGCCGGGCCGCGGCGTAGTCTCAGCCCCATGGTGAATCTGACCCGCATCTACACCCGTACCGGAGACAAGGGCACCACCGCGCTCGGCGACATGAGCCGGACCGCCAAGACCGACTCCCGGATCGCGGCGTACGCGGACGCCAACGAGGCCAACGCGGCGATCGGCGTGGCGCTGGCGCTCGGTGCGCTGCCGGAGGAGGTCGCCGCGGTGCTGCTGCGGGTGCAGAACGACCTCTTCGACGTCGGTGCCGACCTGTCGACCCCGGTCGTCGCGGACCCGGAGTTCCCGCCGCTGCGCGTCGAGCAGTCCTACGTCGACAAGCTGGAGGCGGACTGCGACCGCTTCCTGGCGGAGCTGGAGAAGCTCCGCAGCTTCATCCTGCCGGGCGGCACCCCCGGGGCGGCCCTGCTCCACCAGGCGTGCACCGTCGTCCGTCGGGCCGAGCGCGCCACCTGGGCGGCCATGGAGGAGCACGGCGACACCATGAACCCGCTGACCGCCACCTACCTCAACCGCCTCTCCGACCTCCTGTTCATCCTCGCGCGGACGGCGAACAAGGAGGTCGGGGACGTGCTGTGGGTGCCGGGCGGGGAGCGCTGAGCGGCTGTACCTAGCCCAGGGTCTTGTGCCGGGGCCGGGTCGGGGTCTGCTGCGGTGCGGCCTGGTCCTCGGGGGCCTTCTTCTGCCAGAGGAGGTACGTCAGCGCGATCACGCCGTGGATCGCCACGAGGCGCACGGTCGCGGCCTGCCAGGTCCGCAGTGAGGCGACGTCCCCGTCGCCGACGTACCAGATCGCGCACTGGAGCAGGGCGGCCGCCACCGCGGCCATCAGCACGGTGCGCAGCCACAGCTTCGCCTCGTGCCGGAAGCGGTCCATGCCGTACCGCTTGACGGGCGGCGGGCCGCCGGCGAAGCGGTGCGCGACCAGCCGGTCGGCCCAGGCGAGGGTGGCGTGCCCGTAGGCGACGGTGTAGCCGATGTAGACGGCGGCCAGGCCGTGCTTCCAGTCCGCGGCGGCCCCGTTCTTCAGGTCGATCGCCGTGACGATCAGCAGCGCCAGTTCCAATAGCGGCTCCAGCAGCAGCACGGCCGCCCCGGTCCTCGGCATCCGCGCCAGGTAGCGCAGTGCCAGGCCGGCGACGAGCAGCACCCAGAAGCCGACCTCGCAGGCGATGATCAGGGTGACGACCACGGTGAATCTCCTTTCCGACCGCTCCGCGCCCCGGGCGGTTCCGGGGCTCCCACCGGGCGGGGCGGTCCTTCTCAGACTCCCAGCCGTCGGGGGCCCGGACGTCGTCGGCGGCGACGATCCGGCGCTGCACCTTTCGATGTAGTCGGCGCGGCCGAGGCCGTCCGCCCGGTGGCGGCGGACGACGCCGGGGCCGTGTTGGATGGAGGGGTGAGCGTTCGAGTCCCCGCCGCGTCCCGACGGCCGCACCACCACGACGTGCTGCTCGCGGGCGGCGGGCTGGCCGTCGGGGTGCTGCTGTGGCTGCTGCACCTGCGCGGCGGACCGCCGCTGTTCGGGCTGCCCGCTGCGGTGACGCTGCTCGCGCTCGCGGCGATGGCGGCGGCCGAACTCCTGCGCCGGGTGGCTCCGATGGCCGCGCTGGCGGTGGCGGTGCCGGCGCTGGCGCTGGACGTCGCCACCGGCACCCTGGTCGCCACCGTCCTGATGTTCACCGACGTGGTCTACGCCGCGGTGCTGTACGGGCCGCCGGCCGCCACCCGGTGGGTCCCGCGGGGCTCGGAGCTGCTGACGGTGCTGATCACCCTCGTCACGGCGGCGCTGTGGCCGAATCCGCAGGTGGTGCTGCTCTGCATCGGGATCGCGCTGGTCACCGTGGTGCCGGCCTGGACCGGGCTGATGCTCCGCAACCACCGGGACGCCGCCGAGGCCGCCCGGCTGCGGGCCGAACAGACCGCGCTGCTGGCCGAGATGGACCGCAGCCAGGCTGTGGCCGGCGAACGCGCCCGGATGGCCCGGGAGCTGCACGACCTGGTCGCCAACCACCTGTCCGCGATCGCCATCCACGCCACCGCCGCCCAGACCCTCGACGATCCGGACGCGACCCGGACGGCGCTCGGCGTGATCCGCGAGAACAGCGTCCAGGGGCTGGCCGAGATGCGTCGGCTCATCGGGCTGTTGCGGGACGCGCGGGCCGGCGGTGAGGAGCCGGCCGCCACCCCCACCCTCGACGGGCTCCGGGCCCTGGTCGACCAGGCCCGGGCCAACGGCGCCACCAGCGGCCTGACGTTCGTCCTGGACGACGCGCGGCGGCCGACCGGCCCGGGCCAGGCGCCCGTGCCGGCGCCGGTCGAGCTGGCCGCGTACCGGATCGTCCAGGAGTCGCTGACCAACGCGCTCAAGCACGCCGCGCCCGGCGAGGTCCGGGTGCGGATCGCCCACGACGGCCCCGCCGGGCCGCTGACCGTCACCGTTCGCAGTCCGCACGCCGAGCGGCCGGGCCCCCGCGCCCCCGGGTCCGGGGCCGGGCTGGTCGGCATGCGGGAGCGGATCGCCCTGCTGGGCGGGGAGTTCGACGCCGGCCCGACGGACGGGCCGGACGGAACGGTCTGGCTGGTGCGGGCCGCGCTGCCCGCCGCCGGAGAGGAAGGACGACGATGACAGGCGCCGCGGCGCAGCCGATCCGGGTCCTGGTCGCCGAGGACCAGTCCGCCGTACGGGCCGGGCTGGTCCTCATCCTGGGGTCCGCGCCCGACATCGAGGTGGTCGGGGAGGCGGTGGACGGCGAGGAGGCGGTCCGGCTGGCACACGCCCTGCGGCCCGACGTGGTGCTGATGGACGTCCAGATGCCCCGGTTGGACGGGGTCGCGGCCACCGGCCGGATCACCGCCGAGCAGCTGGCCGACGTCCTGGTGCTGACCACCTTCGACCTGGACGCCTACGTGTTCGGCGCGTTGCGCGCGGGCGCCGCTGGCTTCCTGCTCAAGGACAGCGACGCGGCGACGCTGCTGACCGCGGTGCGCACGGTGGCGGCCGGCGAGGGGGTGATCGCGCCGGCGGTGACCCGGCGGCTGATCGCGGAGTTCGCCCGGCCCGGGGCGGGCGGCCGGGCCGCGGGCGACCGGCCGGCCCCGGACCCGGCGGTGCTGGCGGCGCTCACCCCGCGGGAGCGGGAGGTGCTGGGATGCCTGGGCGAGGGGTTGTCCAACGCGGACGTCGCGGTGCGGTTGGCGATGGCGGAGGCCACCGTGAAGACCCACGTCAGTCGGCTGCTGGCCAAGCTGGAGCTGCGCAGTCGGCTCCAGGCGGCGGTATTGGCACGGGAGTTGGGGGTGGGCGACGACTGAGCGGGGTGCGGCGGACGGGTCGCGGCGCACCCCGCCGGGCGGGCCGGTCGGTCAGTCGGCCGCGGTGGGCACCACGGCCGCGTTGGCGGTGACGAAGGGGAGTTCCAGGATCGTGCGGCAGCCGGGCTCGGCGGCGCACACCGGGCCGATGAGGTTGACGATCCGGGCGGCGTTGAGCTGGATCAGCCCGTCCACGCCGAGGTGGGCGAAGTCCACCCGCAGGTCCGGGTCGCCGTCGATCCGGATGCTGAATTCCGGGTCGTCCTCGGACTGCTGCCAGCCCTCACCCAGGCCCAGTTCGGCGACGTGCTCCACGACGGTGGTGTGCCAGGGCTCGCCGGCGACGAAACCGGTGAACTCGTAGCGCATGCCGGCGGCCGTGCCCTTGGGGATCGTCAGGCCGCTGGCGGGCAGGTGCAGCTCGTGGGGCGCGGGCAGGATGTCCCACGCGGTGGTGCGCAGCTCGTCCAGCTTCAGGCCGAGGGCGTCGGTGACCAGGTGCGCGGCCTGGCCCTCGTACCAGTGGAAGGCCATGCCCAGCATCTGGGCGCGCTGGCTGTCCGGGCCGCACTCCTCAAGGGGGGCGCCGAAGCCGAGGAGTTGCAGCACGTCGCCGGCGGCGTAGTCGCGGTGGAAGTTGCGCTCCCGGGTCCACACCCGGCGGACGTTGGTGGTGTAGCCGGAGAGGACCAGCGGCATGACGTCGTTGAGCAGGCCGGGCATGTTGCCGCCGCCGGTGAGGGTGGTGCCGCCCTCGGCGCAGGCCGCGGAGAGCTCCGCGTGGAAGGGCGTGCCGCGCAGGTCGAAGCCGCCGCTGGGGGTGACGAGGTTCTTGCCGGAGCGCAGGATGCGGGCGGCCAGGTCGCCGTCCCAGAAGGGCGGGTTGAGCAGGACGCAGTCGGCGTCCAGGGCGAGGGCCGCCGCGACGTCGGTGGTGGCGCGCACCCCGATGGGGCCGATGCCGGCGATCTCGCCGGCGTCCACGCCGTCCTTCTCCGGCGACTGGGTGACCACGGCGACGAGTTCGTAGTCGGGGTGCTCGGCCAGCAGCTTGATCTGCTTCTTGGCGATGGTTCCGGAGTACCACTGGATGACCCGGTACACGGGCTTGCCTCCTTGGTCGGGCCGCGCGGGCCGGTCGGGTGGGACCGGCGCGGGCGGTGGGTGGTCGGGGTGCGCCGGGTCAGGCCGGCGGGCCCAGCACGTCGTCGATGCGGTGTGCCACGACGCGCGGTGCGTGGTCGAGGACGGCCACCGCGGCGCGGTATCCCGGGCCGGGGTCGAGGTCCGTCAGGTGCACCGGGCGCGCGGGCCCGGTGCGGTCGTCCCAGGCGAGCAGCCGCGCCGGGGCGTCGGGCGGACTCACGGTCAGGGCCGCGGGGTTGACCAGCAGTCCGTCCCCGGTGGCCTTGAGGACGGCTTCCTTGCGGCACCAGTAGCGGATGAACGCGGCGTCCCGGGCGCCCTCGGCGAGGCTCCGCAGGGTGTGCTGTTCGGCGGCGGACAGTACGGTGCGGGCCAGGTCCTCCCGGTGGTGGCCGACGCGTTCGAGGTCCACGCCGACGTCGGCGTCCAGGGTGAGCGCGACGGCGACCCGCTCGTCGGAGTGCGAGAGGGAGAGCTGCAACGGGAACGGCGGGTCGACCAGGCGGGGCTTGCCGTGCGCGCCGGCGCAGTGCTTGCAGACGGCGGTGAACCGCAACGCGGCCGGCCGCACGCCGTATTGGGCCGCGATGACCTTGCGGGCCAGGGCGTGCGCCGTCAGGTACAGGGCGCGCGGCTGCTCGCGCAGGAACTGGCGGTAGCGGTCGCGTTCGGTGGCGTCCAGCAGGCTCAGCAGGCCGAGGTCGGCGCTGGCGTCGGCGAACCAGACGTGGCACTCGCCCGGCCGGACCCGGGCGATGCCGGTGTCGGTGACGTCGGGGGTGACGTCGGCGGTGGCGTCGGGGGTCGCGTCGTCCGTGGCGTCGGCGGGCCGGTGGGGGCCGGTGGCCGGGGTGACGGTCACCGGCCGGGGTCCAGGGCGAGCTTGCCGACCGTGCGGCGGGCGGCGAGGTCCTCGTGCAGGCCGCGGACCTCGGACAGGCCGCGGACCGCCCCGCACACCACCCGCAGCCTGCCGTCCGCCACCTGCTCGAACAGCGCGTCCATGGCGCGTTCCAGGAGTCCGGGGCGGGTCATGGCGTGTTCGAGCATCAGCCCGCAGACGGTGGTGGAGGTCTCCATCAGGGCGGGCAGTTCGACGGGGGCGGGGGCGGTGCGCGACGCCATGCCGTAGAAGACGAGGCGGCCCAGTGGGGCGAGGGCGGCGAGGCTCTGCGCGGTCACCGGGCCGCCGGTCATCTCCAGGACGACGTCCAGGCCCCGGCCGCCGTTGGCGCGGCGGGCGGCGGCCGCCAGGTCGGGGTCGTGGGAGTCGATGGCCTCGTCGGCCCCCAGGTCGAGGGCGAGGGCGCGCTTCTCGGGCGAGCCGGCGGCGGCGATCACCCGTCCGGCGCCGGCGGTCCGGGCCAGTTGGACGGCGAGGCTGCCCACTCCCCCGGCGGCGGCGTGCACCAGGACGGAGTCCCCCGCGCGCATCCGGGCGCTCTCGTGGAGCAGCAGCCAGGCCGTGGTGCCCTGCACCAGGAGGGCGAGGGCGGAGAAGTCGTCGACGCCGTCGGGGACGGGGACGGCCAACTGGGCGGGGACGGCGACGCGTTGGGCGTAGCCGCCGCGCGGTACGACCGCGGCGACGCGCGTGCCGTCGGCGGTGCGGCCCACGACCTCCATGCCGGGGATCAGCGGCAGGAGGTCGCCCGGCAGGGTGCCGACCTCGGAGAGGTGCGTGTCGCGGTAGTTGACCCCGGCCAGCGAGACCTCGACGAGCACTTCGCCCGGCGCCGGTAACGGGTCGGCCACTTCGGCGAGCTCCAGAACTTCCGGTCCGCCGAAATTCTTGATCTGCACAGCGCGCATGGCGGTCACCTTAAGCGGCGGACCGGAAGATTCGCCAGGGATTTCGTGAAGCATCCGGTGAACTGCCGCCGGCATTCCCCCTCGCCCTTCCGTCAACTCTCCCCGATGTATAGGATCTTTGCAGCACATCTGAGTCAACTGCCGGACGGAAAGCGACCTTTTCACCGGACCCGGCAAGTTCGTTCCGCGAATTTTGGCTGTCGATCGCTGCGGTTCCGACTGCCGAGGAGCCACCGTCACAAAGACGGTCACCTCATACAGCGCGTCGGGCACGGGGAGAGGAAAGCATGTCCACCACGGCTCAACTACGTCCGTTCCACGACATCCCTGGACCAAAAGGGCACGCCCTGGCGGGACTGCTCCCGGATTTCAATGCCGATCCCCTCGGTTTCCTGACGAGGGGCTTCCAGGAGCACGGCGATCTGGTCGCCTACCGCTTCGGACCCCGCAAGGGCCCGCTGGGCAAGACCATCCTCGCCGTCTACCACCCGGACCTGGTCCACCAGTTGCTGATGGACACCGAGCGGACCTTCGGCCGGGACACCGACGGCTTCCGCGCCACCCACGAGCTGGTCGGCCGCGGGCTGATGACCACCGAGGGCCCGTACTGGCGGCGCCGTCGGCACATCCTCCAACCGCTGTTCACGCCCAAGCGCGTCGCGCGGTACACCGAGCTGATGGCCGGCGAGGCGGAGCGCATCATCGCCGAGCACGAGCAGTTCGAGGGCACCGAGATCGACCTGCACCAGGCGATGATGCGCTACTCGCTGCGGGTCGTGGGCCGGGCGCTGTTCGGCGGCGACCTCGACGACGCGGAAGCCGAGCTGCACACCCTGATCCCCGACGCCAACCGCGGGATCATGGCCAGGACCACCCAGATCCCCAAGCTCCCGCTGAAGTTCCCGTCGCCGACGAACCGCATGTTCGTGCGCACCCGGGACGCGCTGTACGACCTGATCGAGCGGGTCATCGAGCGCAGCGGCAGCGGCGACACCGCGTCGTCCGAGGACAACATCGTCTCCCGGTTGCGCGAGGCGCGGGACCCCGAGAGCGACGAGCCGCTGACCGAGCAGGAGGTCCGCAACGAGGCGCTGCTGCTGTTCATGGCCGGTCACGAGACGACCGCCATGGGGCTGACGTTCGGCCTGCACCAGATCGGGCGGCACGGCGACGTCCAGAAGGGGATCGCCGCGGAGATCGACGCGCACCACGCGGCGGGCGGCACCGGGGCCGAGTACGCGCAGAACCGCGACACGCTGGGCCGGGCGGCGCTCAACGAGGGCCTGCGGCTGTTCCCTTCGGTGCACATGACCGAGCGGGTGGCCAACGAGGACCTGGAGCTGAACGGCTACCACGTCCCGAAGGGCACCTCGGTCTTCCTGGTGCCGTGGGTGACGCACCGCCACCCGGAGTTCTGGCCGGACCCCGAGCGGTTCGACCCGGACCGCTTCGTCGGCAAGCAGGCCGACCGCCCGCGCTACGCGTACTTCCCGTTCGGCGGCGGTCCCCGGGTGTGCATCGGCGAGCACTTCGCGCTGCTGGCCTCCTCCATCCTGATGGAGGCGCTGCTGCGCAAGTACGAGATCACCTCGCACGACGAGCAGATCTCGATGAAGGTCCTCAACAGCATCCGTCCGGACCGCGATGTCCGCACCACCTTCACCCGCCGTTGAGCCGGCCGGCGCGCCACGAACGGACGGAGAACCGATGACCACCACGGAGCAGATCGCGGCGTTCGAGGACGTCCCCGGCCCGCAGGGCAGCGGCGTCGCGGGCGTCGCCCCCGAGTTCCTGCGCGACCCCATCTCGGTGCTGGCGCGCGCCCACCGCGACCACGGCGACCTGGTCGCCTTCCCCTTCGGTCCCCGCAAGGGCCCGCTCGGGAAGGTCGTCGTGGCGGCGTACCACCCCGACGCGGCCCGGCAGGTCCTCACCGAGACCGAGCGGACCATCGGCCGCGGCCCGTCCAGCACCCAGGTGCTGGACGACATGATCGGGCGCAACCTGATGACCACCGACGGTGCGGAGTGGCGCCGCCAGCGCCGCACGCTCCAGCCGCTGTTCACGCCCAAGCGGGTCGCGCAGTACACCGACCTGATGGCGGCCGAGGCGGCCCGGATCGTCGCCGAGGACGTACCGGCCGGGACCGCGGCCGACCGCGTGGACCTGCACCGGCTGATGCTGCGCTACTCGCTGCGGGTGGTGGGCCGGGCGCTGTTCAGCGGCGACATCGACTACACCGCGCCGGAGCTGCACAAGCTGATCCCGCTCACCAACGAGCTGATCATCGGCCGGACCACCCAGCTCCTCAAGCCGCCGCTGGCCCTGCCGACGCCGCGCAACCGCGCGTTCCTGCGCACCAAGGCCCAGTTGTACGCCCTGATCGACCGGATCCTGGCGCGCAGCGACGCGGAGGCCGGCGGGGCCGAGCGGGACGACATCGTCACCCGGCTGCGCACCGCGCGGGACCCGGAGACCGGCGCGGGCCTGTCGGACGCCGAGATCCGGGACCAGACGCTGTTGATGATGATGGCCGGCCACGAGACCACCGCGACCGCGCTGACCTTCGCGCTGCACCTGTTGGGGCGCCACGGCGAGGTGCAGCAGACGGTGGCCGACGAGGCGCTGGCGTACACCCGCGGGGGCGGCACGCCGGCGGAGTTCGCGCAGCAGCGCGAGACGCTGGCGCGGGCGAGCCTGCTGGAGTCGATGCGGCTCTACCCGCCGGTCTACATGACCGAGCACCTGGCCACCGCCGACATCGTGCTCGGCGGGTACCGGGTGCCGGCGGGGACCGCGGTGTTCCTCTCGCCCTGGGTGACCCACCGCCACCCGGAGTTCTGGCCCGAGCCGGAGCGGTTCGACCCGCACCGCTTCGTCGGCGAGCACGACCGGCCGCGCTACGCCTACCTGCCGTTCGGCGGCGGTCCGCACGTCTGCATCGGCGAGCACTTCGCTCTGCTGGCCGCCACCGTGCTGCTGGAGGCGGTGCTGCGGGCGTTCCGCATCGAGTCGTTGGCGGAGTCGGTCTCCTTCCAGCAGACCGGGAACCTGCGGCCCGACGAGCCGGTGTGGGCCCGGCTCACCGCCCGCTGAGCACCGGCACGGCCAGCGCGCGCCCGGCGGCCCGCCGGACCCTTCGGGGGTCCGGCGGGCCGCCGTCGTAGCGGGGTCAGCCGGCCTGCACCAGGGTGGCGAAGCGGTCCCGCAGCAGTGCGGCGGCGGACGTCATGAGCCGGTCGGCCACCACGTCCACGTGGCGGCCGCGCCAGTCCTCCAAGTCGGTGCCGCGCACCCAGGCGTTGAACGCCCCCTGGGCGGGCCCGCAGTACACGGCGTAGTCGACGCGGCGGTCGGGGTCGCCCTGGGCCGCGAAGTCCAGGCAGCGGTCCAGGTACCAGCGGAAGACCCGCGCCATCCGCTGCTTGCCGGTGTGCTCCACGGGCGCCGCGGTGGCGCCGGGGTCCGCGGCGAGTTCGGCCCAGACCTCGGCGAACGGGCGGCGCAGGTACTTGTGCTCCACCTGGACGCGGGTGGCGGCGTCGACCTCCTCGAACGCGGCGTGCCGGCGCCACAGTTCGTGCAGCTTGGCGGCGCGGGCGGGCTGGAACACCCCGCGCTTGAGGGTGCGGACCCGCCCGCCGAGCTCGAACTCCTCGCCCCACGGGGCGGCGTCCACGTCGTGGACCTCGGCGTCCTGGAGCATCTGCTTGACGGCGTCGCTGGTGGCGGCCTGCACGGTGCACTGGTTGATCGAGCCGGTGAGCAGGAACTCCGCGCCCATCAGGAACGCCGAGGCGGCGGCCTCCGGCGTGCCGATGCCGCCGGCCGCGCCGACGTGGACCCGGGGGCCGGCGGTGGCCAGTTCGTCGCGCAGCCGCAGCACGGTCGGCAGCAGGGTGGTCAGATCGCCGGTCGCCTGGTGCCAGCCGTCCGCCTCCACGCACAGGTCGTCGGCGACCGGCAGGTCGCCGTAGCGGGCGATCTCGGCCTCGGTGATCTCCCGGCGTTCCAGCAGCCGGTCCACGACGGTGCGCGGCGGCGGGGAGAGAAAGGCGCGGGCCGTGTCGGCGCGGGACGCCTTGGCCAGCACCCGGCCGCCCTTGAAGCGGTACTTCACCAGGGCGGGGGTGATCTGGAGGAAGCCGGACGCCTCCACGGTGCGGACGCCGAGCCGCAGGAACAGGTCCACCAGGGCCGCCTCCCGTTCGGGGTCGGCGTGCTGGTGGAGCAGGTTCGCCCCGAAGGGGGCGTCGTCGCCGAGGGCGGCGATGACCGTGCGCAGGCCGTCCTCGACGTCGGCGAGGGGCAGTCCGCCGGTGCCGAAGAAGCCCAGTCCGCCGGCCTTGCCGAGCCTGATCAGGAGGTCGGCGCCGGAGACGCCGCGGTACATGCCGCCTGCGAGGTAGGCGTGGCGCAGGCCGTAGCGGCGGCGGAAGCCCTCGGCACCCAGCTGTTCGGCGTCGAGCGCGGTGGTGGCGCGGGGCGCGGGGGCGGCGGCGACCGGCTCCGGGTGGGGGGCGGCCACCGGTTCGGGGCGGGTCCGGGCGGCAGGTGCGGGGTGCGGTGCGGGCGTCGGCAGCGGGGCCGGGGCCGGGGCGGCCTGCGGTTGCGGCCGGGGGGCGGGCGCGGTGGGCCGGGGCTCCTCGATGCGCAGCGGGGTCGCCCGGTCCCGGATCTTCCTGACCAGCTTCGTCAGGACGGTGCCCGGGCCCACCTCCTCGAAGGTGAAGTCCTCCTGCTGTCCCATGAGGTAGCGCACGGTGTCGATCCACTGCACGCCGCTCCATATCTGGCGGGTGAGGGTATCGGCAATGCGGTCCGGCTCGTTCGGATAGCGGCGGGCGTCCGCATTCGAGACGACCGGAATGCCCGGCGCTTTCAGTTCGAACTGCGCGAGGAATGCCGCGAATTCCTCGGAGGCCGGTCGCATGAATTCCGAGTGGAACGCGCCGCTTACCCGCAGCCGGGTGTAGAAGGCGCCGTCGGCTTCGAAGAAGGCCCGCGCCACGTCGATTTTGTCGCGCGCGCCGGTGAGCACGAACTGTTCCGGGGAGTTGTAATTCGCAATGGTGAGTCCGGCGAGTTCCGGCCGGCGCAGGGTCTCCTCGACCTTCGCCTGGTCGCAGCCGACGACGGCGGCCATGCCACCGCCCTCGGACCGCGCGGTCAGCTGGGCCCGGTGCCGGACGAGCCGCAGCCCGGTCTCGAAGTCGAAGACGCCGGCGGCGAACAGCGCGACGTACTCGCCGAGGCTGTGCCCGATGACGTACGACGGCGGCTCGGGGTCGTCCTTGAGGCGCTTGAGGTAGGACAGCACCCCGACCGTGTAGAGCGCGGGCTGGGTGAACTGCGTGAGGCTGAGCTCCTTGTCGGGGTCCTCGACGCACAGCCGCTCGATGGAGTAGCCGAGCACCGCGTCGGCCGTGGCGGTGTAGTCGGGGAACTCCTCGAAGAGCCCCTTGCCCATGCCCTTGACCTGCGAGCCCTGCCCGGGGAAGCCGTAGACCTTCATGCCCTTGCCTTTCGCCTCGGTGCGCCGCGGCCGACGTTCGGTGATCTCCTGGCGCACGGCCGCAAGCAGTGCCGCGTTCCTGCCGAAGGGGCTGAGCAGCGGCAGCGAGACCGACGCCGAGCCGGGTGCGAGATTGTTGCGGACGAAGTTGTGCAGCGTGCCGGAGGGGCCCAGGTCCAGGTAGCGGTAGGCGCCCCGGTCCTCCAGGCCGGTGACCGCGCGCTGGAACTCGATGGGCTCGCGGGCGACCCGCCAGAAGTGCGCCGCGCTCAGCTCGGTGAGCGGCCCGCCGGTGGCGCAGGAGACCAGCGGGAGCGTCGGGCGCCCGATGCGCACGTGCTCCATGGTGGCCGCGCAGGCGGCGTGGGCGGGGTCCATCAGCCGGGAGTGGAAGCCCTGTTCGACCGGCACCCGCTGGTACGGGACGCCGTCGGCGCGCAGCCGGGCCTCGGCGCCGAGCAGGGCCGCTTCGGCGCCCGCGACGACGAAGTGCTGGTCGTAGTTGCGGGCGGCCAGGTCGGTGTGGTCCCGCAGTTCGGGCAGGGTGTCGTAGAGGGCGAGCGGGCCCAGGACGGCGAGCATCCCGCCGCGCGGGCAGTCGTCCAGGGCGCGGGCCTGGCGGATGAGCATCCGCAGGCAGTCCTCCTCGGCCAGCGCCCCGGAGAGCACGCCGGTGACGAACTCGCCCAGGCTCGCGCCGAGCAGCAGGTCCGGCTGGATGCCCTCGGCCATCAGCATCTCGGCCAGGGCGAGTTCGACCATGACGATGGCCGGGTGGGTGATGGCCGTGTCCAGGAACGGTTGGGCCTTGGAGCGGTCGTCGTCGTAGAGGGTGTCGAGCACCGAGGTGCCCAGTTCGTCGCGGACCACCTCGTCCATCCGCCGCATGGCCGCGGCGAAGACCGGCTCGCCCGCGTAGAGGTCGCGGCCCATCTGGTAGTACTGCGAGCCCTGTCCGGAAAACATGAAGACGGTGCTGACCCCGTCGGTCATGGGGAAACCTCCTGGGTGTCGGGGTGCGGGCCGGTCGCGCCGGCGGGTGGGGCGGGGCGGTCGGCCACCGTGCGTCGAAAGCGCCACCAGTGCAGGGCGCCGACGACGGGGACGACGACCAGCCCGGTGCTCCAGGTCAGGCCCAGGCCGCCGCCGGCCCGCATGGCCAGGTAGGACAGCAGGACCATCACGACCATGCCGGAGCCGGTGACCACCAGGGGCCAGCGAGTGTTGCCGGTGCCGCGGACGCCGGCGGACTGGACGAAGAGCACCGCCCAGAACGGCTGGGCGAGCGCGAGCATCCGCAGGGCGTCGGCGCCCGGGCCGATCACCGAGGGGTCGTCGGCGAACAGCCCCATGATCTGCGGCGCGAAGACCAGCACCACCACGGCCTGGACGGCCAGCGCGCCCACCGCCCAGCGGGTGGCGAGGCGCAGTGCGGCCACCCCGTCGTGGATCCGCTGCGCGCCCACGCTCTGTCCGACCAGCACCATGGCCGCGGTGGAGAAGCCGATGCCGGTGAGGAAGAAGATCGACATGGCGTTCTGCACGACCCGGTGGGCCGCCAGGGAAGCCGTGCCGAGGTGGGCGATGACCGCCGCCAGGAACAGGAACGCCCCGGACGTCAGGACCTGTTCCAGCACCGCGGGCGCGCTGATCTTCCAGATGCGGGCGCTGGTGTCGCCGCCCAGCCGCCAGCCGCGACCGCGGATCGACACCCCGTTGCGGCCCTTGACCAGCAGGGCCAGCATCAGGGCCAGGGCGATGGCCCGGGCGATGAAGGTGCCCCAGGCGCTGCCCACGGCGCCGAGTGCGGGCAGGCCGAACGAACCGTGGATCAGGGCGTAGGCCAGCACCACGTTCAACACGTTGGCCAGTGCCGTGATCAGCATCGGGCTGCGGGTGTCGCCGATGCCGCGGAGCACGCCGCCGGCGGTGTAGAGGCCGACCAGGACCACGATGGTGGCCATGGTCACCTTCAGGTACGAGGTGGCGATCCGGGCAACCTCGGCGTCCATGCCGAAGAGCCCGATGACGGGCCCGGCCAGCAGGTAGCCGAGGATCGCGACCGGCACCGAGAGCACCGCGGTGAGCAGCAGTGCCTGGCGGGCGAGGCGGGCGACGCCGGGCAGGTCCCCGGCGCCGAAGACCTGCGACACCAGTACCGAGACGCCGATCGAGAGCGAACCGAGCACGGCGAGCAGGAAGAACAGCACCTGTAACGCGCCGCCGACGCCCGCCAGCGCCTCGTCGCCCAGGCCGGAGACCAGGTAGGAGTCCACGACCTGCATCAGGGCTTCGAGGAGGTTCTCGGCGATCACCGGGAGGGCGAGGGCCAGCACCAGCTTGCGGCGGGCGCCCGTCGACAGCGGGGTGGCGGTGGTGGTCGAGGTCATCGCGCGACCTCCGGACGGCGGCCGGCGTCGGCGAGCAGGGCGCCGAGGGTGCGGTCCGGGTCGGCGACCAGGTCCGCCAGGAGCCGGGCGAAGGCGTCGAGGCGGGCCCGGCCCCGGCCGGGCGGGGCGTCGCCGGAGTAGGAGTTGAGGTTCAGCACGAGGTGGGAGTCCATGAAGATCGCTTCGATGCGCAGGGGGTGCTCGGTCTGGTTGATGAACTCCAGCGGTTCGGCGCCCAGTTCGTCGCCGAACCGGCCGAAGAGCGAGGGGAGTTCGGGGAAGGTCTCGTTGACGAGGTAGCTGTCGAAGAGGAACTCCTCGCGCGGCCTGCCCGCCCACTCGTACAGGCGGCGGACCGGGACGTGCTCGTGCCGGGCGATCTCGCCGACCTTGTCCTGGAGCGCGTTCAGCCACTCCCGCACCTTGGCGTCCGGGTCGACGTGCACCCGGACCGGGAGGATGTTGAAGAACTGGCCCACCCCGCGGTCGACGTCGACCAGGGAGCTGCCGCGGCCGGAGAAGACCGCGCCGAAGACGACGTCCGGGGTGCCCGACTCGGCGTACAGCGACAGCGCCCACGCGGCCTGGAGGAAGGTGAACGGGGTGAGTTCGTACTCCTTGGCGAGGGCGGCCAGGGCGGCGGTGGTCCCGTCCGGCACCAGCAGCCCGTCGTGCAGCAGGTCGGGCTCCTCGGGCGCCTCGGGCCCCGGGGTGCGCGCGGTGCGGGGGGCGACCAGGGCCGGGGCGGGCAGGGCGAGTCCGGCGAGTTCGGCGCGCCAGAACTCCTCGGCGGCCGTCTGGTCGCGCCGGTGCTGGGCGACGCAGAAGTCGCGGTAGACGGTGTCCGGCGGCACGGTCGCCGGCTCCCGTCCGTCGGCCAGCGCCTCGTAGGCGTCGAACAGCACCGCCATGATCAGGGGGTAGCTCCAGCCGTCCTGGAGGGCGAGGTTGAACAGGTACAGGTACTCGTAGGTGTCCTCGCCGGTGCGGAACAGCGCGACGTGCGTCTGCGGGGTCCGCGCCGGGTCGAAGCCCCGGCGGCGGCGGGCGGCGACGTACACCTGGAGCCTGCGGTCCTGTTCGGCGGGCTTCAACTCCCGCCAGTCGGCCCGGTGCACGTCGAGCACCACCTCGGGGTGGACGACCTGGAGCGGTTCGTCCAGGCCCTCCCACAGGAACGAGGTGCGCAGTACCGGGAAGCGGTCCACAGTGTGCTGCCAGGCGCGGGCGAAGGCGTCCGGGTCGAAGCCCGCTCCGGTGATCCGCCACCGCTGGTGGACGACGTTGGCGCCGGGCTCGCGGGTGTGCAGCAGCCGGTGCAGGACGGTGTCCTGGGTGCTGCTGAGCGGGTAGGCGTCCACCGCGTCGGGGAAGGTCTCGCGGGCCCGGCGCAGCGCCTCGGCGTCGGGGGTGGTGTCCGGGGCGGCTGCCCCGGTCGCCCCGGTCGCCCCGGTGCCGCGTTCGCCGGCCACCCGGGCCAGTTCGGCGACCGTCTTGTAGGTGAAGACGTCCTGGGCGGTGAAGGCGAAGCCGCGCTGGTTGGCCTTGTTGACCAGCCGGATGCTCAGGATCGAATCGCCGCCCGCCTGGAAGAAGTTGGTGTGGACGCCGGCTTCCTGGCCGCCCAGCACCTCCGCCCACACCGCGGCCAGGGCCGCCTCCTCGGGTGTGCGGGGGGCGACGTGGTCGGCGGTGGCGCCGGCGGCGGACAGCACCGGCAGCGGCAGCGCCCGGCGGTCGAGCTTGCCGTTGGCGTCGGTGGGCATCGCGGGCAGCGCCACGACCGCCGACGGCACCATGAACTCCGGGAGCCGGTCCCGCAGGAAGGCGTGCATCTGGGCCGTGAGGCGGCGGCTGAGCCGGTGCAGCGCCGGGTGGTTGGCGTAGGTGTGCAGGGGCCGGGGACGGCCGCGCTCCACGCCGGTCGGGGCGCCGGGGGCGCCGCGGTGCAGCAGCACGTCGTAGCTGCCGTCGGTGCGTCCGCGGCTCCAGCGGACCTCGGCGCGGTAGCCCGCGTCGGCGGCCAGGCGCCACCACTGTTCGGGGTCGGCCGCGTCCGCGGCGCCCGGGGCCGGGCGCTCGCGCAGCTCCGCGGCGGTGGCCGCGGGCGGCAGGGCGGCGAGCGCGGCCCGTGCCCCGTTGGCCTCGTTCAGGCGGGGGTTGGGCACGTCCTCGATCAGCAGGGCCTCGGGCGCGTCGTCGGCGAGGAGGCGTCGGACGGCCTCCGGTGCGCCGGCGGTGCCCCAGGCGAGCCGCCGGGGCGCGAGGGCCGCCAAGGGCTCCTCGCCCACGTGCAGTGCCACGTCGTAGCGGTAGCGGGTCAGCTCGTTGGCGTGGTCGCCCCGCTTCATCATCACCTCGACCGCGGACAGCCGCGGCAGTTCGTCCCGGAGCACGTGGAACAGCTCCGGGTCGACGGCCAACTCCTGCTCCTGGGCGAGGCGTTCGGCCACCCGGTGGCGCAGTTGGGCCACCGGCAGCGCGTCGGGTGCGCGCCGCGCCTCCACTTCGGTGTGGAAGGTCTCCAGCAGCGGCAGGCTGCGCAGGTCGCCGAGGAACAGGGTGCCGCCGGGGCGCAGGCGGGCCACGGCCCGCTCGACGACCGACCTGAGGTAGGTCACGTCGGGGAAGTACTGGGCGACCGAGTTGATCACGACGACGTCGAAGGCGCCCTCCGCCAGCCCTTCGAAGTCATCGGCGTCCCGCTTCTCCAGTTCCACCCGGGCGGTCCCGGTGAGCCGTCCGACGATCCGCTCGCGGACGAAGTCCAGGCCCTGCTGGGAGATGTCGGTGCCGAGGTAGTACGTGCAGTGCGGGGCGATCCGGGACAGCAGCAGGCCGGTGCCGCAGCCGATCTCCAGGACGCGGTCGGGGTCGAGCGCGCGGATGCGGTCGACGGTGGTCTCCACCCACACCCGCATCTCGTGCGCCGGCAGCGGCTCGCCGGTGTAGCTGGAGTTCCAGCCGACGATGTTGAAGTCGCCCTCGTCGGTGCCGGGTTCCTCGGCGTAGGTGCGGCTGAAGACGCTCTCCCATTCGGCCACCTGCTCCTCGCCGTCGGCGTCGGCTTCGGCGCCCGGCTGGGGCACGACGTAGGCGACCAGTCGCGTGTGCTCCTCGGTTCCGTCGTCGCCGTCCGGCCCGGTGCCGCGGGCGAGCACCGCCGCCTCGCGGACGTCGGGGTGTGCGCACAGCGCGGTCTCGATCTCGCCGGGTTCGATGCGGAAGCCGCGGACCTTGACCTGGAAGTCGGTGCGGCCGCGGTACTCGATGGTGCCGTCCGCGAGGTGGCGGGCGAGGTCACCGGTCTTGTAGAGGCGCGCGCCGGGGGTCGCGTCGAACGGGTCGGGGACGAACCGCTCCCGGGTCAGCTCGGGCCGGTTGTGGTAGCCCTGGGCCACCTGGACGCCGCCGATGTGCAGCTCGCCGGGGGCGCCGGCCGGTACCGGGTTGAGGTACCGGTCCAGGATGTGGATGCGGGTGTTGGCGACCGGTCGGCCGATGGGGACGACGCGGGGGCCGCCGGTGGGCGGGCAGGCCCAGTGGGTGACGTCCACGGCGGCCTCGGTGGGGCCGTAGAGGTTGTGCAGCCGGGCGGTGGCGAGCCGTTCGTAGAACCGCTCCTGGGTCGCGTGGGGCAGGGCCTCACCACTGGCGAAGACCCGGACGACCGAGCCGGTGCGCGCCTCGACGTCCGGCTCCTCCAGGAAGACCTGGAGCATGGAGGGCACGAAGTGGAGCGTGGTGATGCGCTCGTCGCGGATGAGGTCGGCGAGGTAGCCGGGGTCCTTGTGGCCGCCGGGTCGGGCGAGCACCATGCGGGCGCCGGTGATCAGCGGCCAGAAGAACTCCCACACCGAGACGTCGAAGCTGAACGGCGTCTTCTGCAGGACCCGGTCCTCGGCACCGAGCCCGTACTCCTCCTGCATCCACAGCAGGCGGTTGACGATCGCCCGGTGGCTGATCCGGGCGGCCTTGGGCTGCCCGGTGGAGCCGGAGGTGTAGATCAGGTAGGCGAGGTCGTCGGGTCCGGCGAGCGGCTCGGGCGGTTCGGTGCGGTGCCCGTCCAGTGCCTGCCAGGTCGCGTCCAGGCACACCGTGCGCGCGCCGTGCGCCGGCAGTGCGGCGCGCAGCCGCTCCTGGGTGAGCAGGATCTCCGGGGCCGCGTCGGACAGCATGAACGCGAGCCGCTCGGCGGGGTAGCCGGGGTCGACGGGGACGTAGGCGCCACCGGCCTTGAGGACGCCGAGCAGGGCGACCACCAGTTCCAGGGAGCGTTCCATGCACACCGCGACCGGCCGGCCGGGGCCGACGCCCAGGTCCCGCAGCAGATGGGCGACCTGGTTGGCCCGCCGGTCCAGTTCCGTGAAGGTCAGGCCGGTGTCCTCGAGGCGCACCGCCAGCTCGCCCGGCGCGGACCGCGCCGCCCGGTCGGCGACGAGGTCGTGCAGGGTGCGCCGGCCCGGTTCGCCGAAGTCGCGGGCGGTGCGGTTCCACTCGACGAGGACCTTGTGCCGCTCGGCGTCGGAGAGCACCCGCAGGTCGCCGATGCGGCGGTCCGGGGCCTCGGCGACGCTGCGCAGCAGGACGAGGTAGGCGTCGACGAACCGGGCGATGGTGGCGGGCTCGAAGATGTCGGCGTTGTACTCGACCGAGCCGGTGAGCAGTCCCTCCCGTTCGGCGAGGGAGATCCACAGGTCGAACTTGCTGGTGCCGTTGCGGATCTCCTGCACCGGTCCGAGGATCGAGTCGGCGCCGGCCTCGTCGGCGGGTGCGGTCTGGAGCGCGAAGCACACCTGGAACAGCGGGTTCATGCTCATGCCCTGTTCCGGGCGGAACTCGTTGACCAGGATCTCGAAGGGCACCTCCTGGTGGGCGTAGGCACCCTTGGCGACCTCGCCGACGCGGTCCAGCACCTGGGCCATCGTCGGGTTGCCGGACAGGTCGGTGTCGAGCACCAGGGTGTTGACGAAGAAGCCGATGAGCCCCTCGATCTCCTTGTGGTGCCGATTGGCGATCGGGGTGCCGATGGCCACGGTGTCCTCACCGGTCCACCGGTGCATCAGGACCTTCAGCGCGGACACCAGGGTGACGAACAGGGTGGTGTGGTGGGTGCGGCTCACCTCGCGCAGCGCGTCGGCGAGTTCCGGCTCCAGGTCGAAGCGGGTGCTGCCGCCGCGGAAGGTCTGGACGGGCGGCCGGGGGTGGTCCAGCGGCAGTTCGGAGCCGGGCGGCCGGTCGCCGAGCCGGCCGCGCCAGTACGCCAGGCGTTCCTCCAGGGCCCGGCCGCTCATCCGCTCGCGCTCCCACAGCGTGTAGTCCCCGTACTGGAGCGGGAGTTCGGGCAGCGGGGAGGGCCGGTCGGCCTCGTACGCGGAGTTGAGCAGCAGCATCTCCCGCACGAAGTTGTTGATCGACCAGCCGTCGGTGACGATGTGGTGGGTGTTGAGCAGGAATTCGTGGGCGTCGTCGGCCAGCCGGTAGAGGGCCACCCGCAGCAGCGGCCCCTCCTTCAGGTCGAAGGCGCGTTCCGCTTCCTCCCGGGCCAGTCGCCGGAACTCCGGCTCGCGCTCCTGCGGGGGCAGGCCGGTCAGGTCGACCACGGGCAGCGGCAGGGTCAGGCTCGGGGCGATCTCCTGCCACGGCTCGCCGGCCTCGCTGGGGAAGGTGGTGCGCAGCACCTCGTGGCGCCGCACGATCTCGTTGACGGCGCGGGCCAGCAGCTCCGGGCGGAGCGGGCCGTTCAGCCGGAAGGCGAGCGGCACGTTGTAGGCGGGGCTGTCGGGCACCAACTGGTCCAGCGACCACATGCGTTGCTGGTGGAAGGAGAGCGGCAGGCGGCCCTGCTGGGTGCGCCGCGGGATGGCCGTGCGGGTGCCGCCCTGGGCCGAGCCCTTCAGCTTGGCCAGCAGGGCGAGCTTCGACGGCGAGAGCCGGGCCCGGCGGGCGGCCAGCACATCGTCCAGTGACATGGGATTCCTCTTCTCGGCGCGGCCGGGTCAGTTGGCGAACATGGCCCGCACGGTCTCCTCGGGCAGTTCGTCGATCTTCTCGATGACCTCGGTCTCCACCAGCCGGGCCATCGCGAGGACCGTGTCGGCCGTCATCAGGTCGCGCAGTTCCAGTTCGAAGGGGAGGCCGTCGTTGAGCCGGGCCTTGATGCGGGACGCCATGATCGAGTCGCCGCCGAGGGCCTGGAAGGAGTCCTCGGGCCCCACGTGGGCGACGCCCAGCACCTCCTGCCACGCCTCCCGCACCAGGCGCTCGATGTCGTCCCCGGTGCTCAGCTCGACGGCGGCGCCGGTGGGGGCCGGCGCCGCGGTGGGCGGCTCGACGGGTGCCGGGGCGGGTGTCTGGGTCGGTGCCTGGGCCGGTGCCTGGGCGGGTGCCTGGGCGGGGGTCGCGACGGGTGCGGCGGGGCGCGGGGCCTGGGCCGTCACCGGCACCGGGGCCGGAGTCGGGGCGGGCGCGGCGGTGCGCGTCAGGTCGACGGGCGCGCCGTCGCTCTCGGCCAGCAGCACGCTCTCCGCGAGCCGGTCCTCGCGCAGCGGCATGCCGGAGAGCACCCGCAGCCCGCGGAACCCGACGCGCTCCGTGGCCCGGCGCCACATCGGCACGCTCAGCAGCGGCGAGCCGGGCAGCCGCTCGTCCTCGAACGCCCACCAGCCCTCCAACAGGCCGAAGGCGATGGTCAGCAGCTCGTGCAGCCGGGTGATCTCGAAGAGGGCGAGCAGGCCGCCGGGGCGCATCAGGGACTTGGCGTGCGTCAGGGTACGGCCGATGTCCCGGGTCGCATGCAGCACGTTGCTGGCGATCACCACGTCGACCTCGCCGGCCGCGAAGCCCTGCTCCTGCGGCGAGCGCTCGACGTCCAACTGCTGGAACTCCACGAAGGAGTGGCCGCCGTACTCCTTGGCACCGTACTGGACGAAGCTGCTGCCCAGGTCGGTGTAGAGGTAGCGCAGCCGGTCGGCGTGCGGCTCCAGGGCGGCCAGCACCCCGCGGCTGGTGCCGCCGGTGCCCGCCCCGATCTCCAACAGGGTCACCCGGGCCTGCGGGTCGCGGGCCAGCCGCTCGCGCACGTAGGCGTCGACGACCTGGACCATCAGCGCGTTGGTCTGCTGCTGGTTCTTGTAGATCTGGTCCATCAGGTCGAAGGAGCCGCCCGGGAAGAGCACGTCGAGCGGGTCCTTGCGGCCGGTGAGCACCTGCGGGTAGGCCCGCAGGCAGGCGTCGAGGACGGCGAGCAGGCCGTCGTTGTCGGGGGCCCGCTCCAGCAGGGCGCGCTTGCGTGCGGCCAGTTGGTCGACCTCGGCCTGGAGGTCGTGCTCGGTCACCTCGGCGGTGATCACCGCGTCGCCGTCCAGGCGCACGTAGCCGGCCTCGGCGAGCAGGCCGAGCAGCGCGTCGAAGAGCCGCCGGTGCTGCGGGGCGAGCGCGAGCCGGTCCCGCAGCCCGTCCCGGGTGGTGCGCTCGCCGGCCACGCACAGCGCCCCCATGGAGCGGAAGGTGCTCAGCAGGGAGACCCGGCACACGTGGCTGAGTTCGGCCACCGTGTCCTGGTAGGCGGCCAGGTCCGTCAGGCTCGACTCGACCTCGTACACCCGCGGCCGGGTGACGACCGCCTCCTCGACCTCGGCGAGCAGGGAGGGCGCGGCGGGCACCGGCGGCCGGCCGGCGGGGGCGGGCTGCGCCGCGGCGGCGGCCGGGGCCGGGCGTCCGCCGGTCAGCGCGTCGGTGATCCAGTGGCGCTCGCGGGCGAACGGGTAGGTGGGCAGCGGCGTCCGGACCGGGCGGCGCGGGTGCAGCAGGTCCCAGCCGACCGGCACGCCGCTGACCCACAGGTGGGCCGGTTCGGTGAGGTCCCCGCCGTGCACCGCGGCCCGGATCAGGTCGTTGGCCCGGTCCCCGACGAGGTCGCGGTCCCGGGCGGCGCGCTGCCCGGTGGTGTTGCCGTGGAACAGCTTCGACGAGGGCGTGCCGGCGAGGAACGCGTCCAGTTCGGCGGTGAGTTCGCCCAGGTCGCCCACCACCACTGCGAGCCGCTCGGTCAGGGCCTCGCGCCCGGTCAGCAGGGTGTGGGCGAGTGCGTGCAGGCTCGGCAGCTCGCGCGGTGCGGTCACCGGCGCGGCTTGGCCGGGACCGTCCCCGGCCCGTTCGGCGGCGTGCAGCTGGCGGGCCAGCGCCGTCAGGGACGGGTGGTCGTGGACGGCGGTGGGCGGCAGGGACAGCCCGAACTCCCGGCCGATGCCCAGCAGCAGGCGGGCGCCGGCGATGCCCTCGAAGCCCGCGGCGGTGAGGTCCGCTTCGGCGTCGAGGTCCGCGGGGGCGACGCCGCGGACCTTCGCGGCGATCTCGGTCAGCCGCCGGAGCGTGCCGTCGGGGGCGGCGGCGCCGGCCGCCGTGGACGGCGCGCCGGCGACGAAGTCCCGCAGCCTGGCGGCGTACTCCCGCAGCCGGTCGCCGTCCCGGGCGGAGAGCACCACCATGGCGGGCCCGTTCAGACCGGCGGAGCGGTCCCGCGGGTCGCGGTACTCCTCCAGCACCACGTGGGCGTTGGAGCCGCCGGCGCCGAAGCTGGAGACGCCGGCCCGCCGCGGGACCTCCTGCCCGCCGAGGACCGGCCGCTGCCAGGGCCGCAGTGCGGTGTTGACGGTCAGCGGCGTGGCGGCGAAGTCGATCCGGGGGTTGGGCTCGTCGGCGTGCAGGGTCGGGGCCAGTTCGCCGTGGCGCATCTGGAGCAGCACCTTGGTCACGCCGGCGATGCCGGCCGCGGCCTCCAGGTGCCCGATGCCGGACTTCACCGAGCCCACGGCGACGGTCGGGGCGTCGGCGGGGCGCGCGCCGAGCGCCCGGGTGAGGCCGGCGACCTCGATCGGGTCGCCCAGTTCGGTGCCGGTGCCGTGGGCCTCGACGTAGCTGACGGTGGCCGGGTCCACCCCGGCGTCCTGGAGGGCCGCGGCGATCACGTCGTGCTGGGCCTGCGGGTTGGGGACGGTGAAGCCGCTCGCCTTGCCGCCGTGGTTGACCGCGGTGCCCTTGATGACGCCGTGGATGTGGTCGCCGTCGCGTTCGGCGTCCCGCAGCCGCTTGAGGACGAGCACGCCCACGCCCTCGCCGGGGACCATGCCGTCGGCGCCGGCCCCGAACGCGGCGCAGCGGCCCCGGGCGGAGAGGAACTCGCCCTGGCTGAGCACCAGGTACTTGTTGGGGTGCAGGGAGAGGTTGACCCCGCCGACCAGCGCCGCGTCGACCTCGCCGGCGCGCAGGGCGCGGGCCGCCAGGTGCAGCGTGGTCAGCGAGCTGGAGCAGGAGGTGTCCACCATCATGGACGGGCCGTGGAAGTCGCAGACGTAGGAGACCCGGTTGGCGATCGAGGCGCCGCCGGCGCCCAAGCCGACGCGGCGCCCGTCGGGCCCGGTGTGCTCGGCGGCGAACAGCGGGTAGTCCTGGAACATCACCCCGGCGTAGACGCCGACGCTGCCGCGCAGCGCGGCGCGGGTGTACCCGGCGTCCTCCAGGGCGGACCAGGAGTGTTCCAGGAACAGCCGCTCCAGCGGGTCGATGGCGACAGCCTCGCGCGGTGCGATGGCGAAGAACAGCGGGTCGAAGCGGTCGGCGCCGTCGATGAACCCGCCGCGCTCGCAGTAGCTGTAACCGAGTTCGCCCGGCCGGCCGCCCCGGTGGTCGGCCGGGTCCCAGCGGTCCTCGGGGATCGGGGTGACGCAGTCGCGCCCGCCGCGCAGGTTGTCCCAGAAGGCGTCGAGGTCGCCGGCCCCGGGGTAGCGGCCGGACATGCCGATGACGGCGAGGTCGGTGTCACCGGGGGCGGTGGGGGCGGCGGGTGCGGCGGAGGCAGCGGGCCGGGGGGCGGCCACGGTGCTGCTGGCGGGCACCGGGGCGGTGCCGGTGGTGGCGCCGGCCGGGGTGCCGGTGGCCTCGACCGTGAACTCCGCGTCCGGGAAGGAGCTTTCGAGCCAGCCGGCCAGCGCCTCGACGGTGGTGTGCTCGAACAGCAGGGTCGGCGGCAGCGTGCGGTCCAGCCGCCGCTGGAGCGCGCCGACCACGCGCAGCAGCGCCGCGGAGTCCAGGCCCATCTCGTAGAAGCCGGCCCGGGTGTCCACCGCGGCGGGCGCGGTGGCCAGTTCGTCCGCGAGCAGCGCGCACAGCAGGAGGTGCGCCCCGCTGCCCGGCGCGGGTGCCGCGGGGGCCGGGGCGGGGGCGGGGGCCTGCGGGGTGTGTGCCGGCTTGCTCGTGAAGCCGCGCAGCTCCGCCACCTGCTGCCCGTGCTCGTCGAAGAACTCCAGGGACAGCGACAGCAGGTCGTTCGTGCGGCGCACCGCGCCGGCCGTGATCCGGGCCTGGCAGCGCGCGGTGAGCGGGGCGCTGATCCGGAACGACTCGTAGCACAGCGGGAGGTGCAGCGGCTGGCCCTGTCGGTCGCGCGAGTGCGCGTAGCCGCCCGCGACGGCGCAGGCGTCCAGCAGGGCGGGGTGGGCCAGGAACTCCCCGGCGTCCGCCCGGGCCTGTGCCGGCACCTCGACGTCGATGAGGACCGCCGCCGGGAGGTGGTGGACGCGGCCGAGCGCCTTCATCGCGCCGCGGTGCGTCAACTCCTCGGTGCGGCAGTGCCGGTAGACCTCGTCCAGGTCGGTGACCTCGCGGGCGGTGGCCCGCTCGGCGGCCGGGTCGATGCGGGCGTCGAAGACGGCGGGGGCGCCGCGGTGCACCTCGGCCGAGGCGTGCAGCACCGGGGCGGGGCCGCCGGCGGGCCGGGCGGTCACCTCGACCCGCCAGACGCCCGGCCGGTCCTCCTGCGCGGTGACGGTCAGCGGCACCGACGCGCCCTCGGGCACCGCCAGCGGTGCGGTCAGGGTCAGGTTGCGCAACTCCAGCTCGGTGAAGCGGTGACCGTGCTTGGCGAAGACCTGGAGGATCAGGTCCACGTAGGCCAGGCCGGGCAACAGCGCCCGGCCGCGCACGACGTGGCCGGCGACGAAGGGGTTGCGCTGCGAGAGGTCGAACTGTGCGGTCAACAAGGTCTTAGAACCTTTCCCAGACGGTGGACGGCGTGGACTGCCCCTCGGAGCCGGTGGTGGCCGTGGCCGCGTAGGTCTCCCAGATCAGCGGGGAGCTGGCGGCGGGTGCTGCGGCGGGGTCGGTGACGGGTGCGGCGGGTGCCGCGTCGGGTGCGGGACGGGCGGTGCCGGGCAGCGGGCGGCGGTCCAGCAGGGGCGCGGACAGCGGCTTGCGGACCGGGGTGGGGGCCGCCGTTTCGTCCCACGCCGCGAGGATCGCGGCGGCGTTGGCCCCGCCGTCGGCGAAGCAGTTGACGGCGGCCACCGGTCGCCGGTCCGGCCAGCCCTCCACCGCCCGCGGGAAGCGGAACGGGGAGGCCGCCAGGTCGAAGTGGTCCAGCGGCTCCTGGCCGGACAGGAACGGCGCCTGCTGACGGTTCACGAGCGCGAGCACGGCCGCCAGGAACGCCGCGATGCCCTCCGCGCACAGCGGGTGGCCGATGCCGGGCTTGACCGAGCCCAGCGTCAGCGGCCGGTCGGAGCCGGCGCGGTAGACGTCCTGGATCGCCTTGAGCTCCAGCAGGTCGGTCACCTGCGAGCCGGAGCCGTTGGTCTCCACCCGCCCGATGTCCTCGCCGTGCAGGCCGCTGCGTTCCAGGGCGGTGCGCAGCACGTCCTTCTGGGCCTCGAAGCTGGGGGCCGTCGGGCCCGCCGTCCGGCCGCTGTTGTTGACGGCGATGCCCTTGAGGACGGCGTACACCCGGTCGCCGTCGGCCACCGCCCGGTCCAGCGGCTTGAGCAGCACCAGGCCGCAGCCGTCGCCCAGGACCGCGCCGGCGGCGCGGCGGTCGAAGACGTGGAAGGCGGGTTCGGGGCTGAGGATGCCGCGGTGGCGCATGCCGTCGTGGGCCTCGCCGCTGGTCAGCAGGCTCACCGCGCCGACCACCGCGGACTCCACCTCCCCGTCGCGCAGCGCCTGGACGGCCATGTTCATCGCGGTCAGGGCGGAGGAGCAGGCGGTGTCGACGACGAGGCTGGGGCCGCGCAGGTCGAGGAACTGGGAGACGTTGGCCGCCAGGTAGTTCTGGCCCACCGCGCGGATGGAGTGCCGGGTCTCGTCCTCGGACCGCAGCCGGCCGCGGGCTCCGACGTAGACGCCGGTGCGGCTGCCCTTGACCTCCTCGCGGGTGTAGCCGGCGTGGGCGAGCAGGGCCACGCTCTCCTCCAGCAGCACCAGCGCCTGCGGGTCCATCGCGGCGGCCTCCTCGGGCGGGATGCCGAAGAACCCCGCGTCGAAGGAGGTGACCTCGGGCAGCAGCGCCGCGAAGTCCCCGGGGCGGGCGCCCCAGCGCTCCGGCGGCACCTGGCCGATGGCGGACCGCCCCTCGGTCAGCAGGCGCCAGTAGCCGTCCAGGTCCTCACCGCCGGGGAAGCGGCCCGCCAGGCCGACCACCGCGATGTCGGTGCGCTGCGGCCGGGCGGGGTGCTGCCGGGTCAGGGACCGGGCCGGGCCGCGGCGGGGGCGGCGCGACGCCGGGCGCCGGGCGGGTGCCGCGGCGGGCGCGGCGGGGGCCGCGGGCTCGGGGGCCGCGGGGGCGGCGCCGAGCACCGGGGCCAGTTCGTCGCCGCGGGTGTCCGCCAGCCACTGCGCGAACTCGTCGAAGGTGGCGTACTCGTACAGCGCGGAGGGGTCGATCGGGTCGCTGATGCGCCGGTTGATGGGCTGGAGCACCTGCGCCAGCAGGATCGAGTCGACGCCGAGTTCGTGGAAGGCCAGCCCGCCGTCCAACTCCTCGGGCTTCATGCGCAGTTCCTCGGCGAACACCTCCACCAGCCAGCCGCGGATCACCGGTACGAGGTCCCCCGCGGCGAGCGGCGCGGCGGCCGGGGCCGCCTGGGGTGCCGGGGCCGGGGCCGAGACCGCCGGTGCGGCGGCCGGGCGCGGCACGGCGGGCCCGCGGTCCGTTTCCGGCTCGGGGATCTGCCGGCCCAGCAGCAGCTCGGGCCGCCAGTTCCCGGGCTCGGGGATGCTGGGCAGGAGGACCGGCGCGGTCCGGCCGGCCAGCACCTCGTCCAGCATGCGCAGCCCCTCGGCGTCGCGGTGACTGCCCAGCCCGGTACGCCGGTAGGCGGGGGTGGTCATCTCGCCGAAGCCGCTCTCGCGCCAGCTCGACCACTGGACGCTGACCACCGGCAGCCGTCCGGCGTGGGCGCCGGCGAAGAAGTCGAGGTAGGCGTTGGCGCCGGCGTAGTCGCAGTTGGCCGCGCCGAGGCTGGGAACGGCCGAGGCCGTCGAGGAGAACAGCACCCAAAAGCGCAGCGGTTGGTCGGCCAGGCACGCGTGCAGCACGTCCAGACCGGCCGCCTTGGGCTCGTACACCCGGCGGATCGTCTCCAGCGGCTTGCGGATGAACGCGGGGTTCTCCGCGTCGCCGGCCCCGGCCGCGTGCAGCAGTCCGCCGACCGGTCCCAGCTCGCGGACCACGTCCTGGACCGCGGCCCGCATCGCCGGCAGGTCGCCGAGCGGGGTGGTGAGCACCCGCACCTGCGCGCCCTCGGCCTCCAGGGCGAGGATGCCGGCGACCTTGCGGCCGGCCGCGGAGTCCTCGCGGGCCAGCTCAGCCCAGCGTTCGCGGGGCGGCAGCGCCTCGCGGCCCATCAGCACCACCTTGCGCGCCCCGTAGGAGCGGACCAGGTGCCGGGCGCTGAGCAGGCCCAGCCCCCGGGTGCCTCCGGTGACCCACAGCACGTGTCCGGCGGGGAACGGTTCGGGGGCCGGGACGTCGGCGGCGGGTGCGGGCCGCAGCTGCGGCAGGTGACGGCGGCCGGCGCGGTAGCAGACCGCCGGGTCCTCGGCGTCGGTGGCGTACTCCGCGCCGATCTGCGCCGCCAGCGCCTCGACGTCGGCCGGCGCCGCGTCGGTGTCGACGTGCCGGGACAGCAGGTGGGCGTACTCGCTCTGCAGGGCCCGGTAGAGCCCGGCGCGGGTCGCGCCGGCGAGGTTGACCGGCGCCCCGCCGAACGGCTCCAGGTGGCGGGTCACGCACAGCACCCGCATCCGGTCCCGGCGGCCGGACTCGATGAACCGCTGGAGCAGCGCGAGCCAGTCGTCGCAGGTGCCGGCGCGGGTGCCGCAGCCGGTCAGGTCGATCCAGCCGTCGACCTTGTCCCAGCGCGGGTCGGGCAGCGCGGTGGCGCCGTCCACCTCCCGCACCACGACCTCGTGCCGGGCCGGCAGGTGACGGTCCAGGGCCCAGGCCAGGTCCCGGGTCTCCTCGGTGGCCAGGACCAGCACCCGGCGGCGCGGCCCGTCGTCGTCCTGCGGGGCGGGCGCCGGCGGGGCGACGGCCGCCCAGTGCTTGGTGAGGAACACGTGGGTGCGGTCCGGGTCGTCCGGGTCGTCGGTGTCCGGCGCGTCGTCCGCCGGGCCGCCGTGGTCGAGGACGGTGCCCGTGCAGTGCGCGACGGACTCGGCCGGGCCGTCGGCGGGTTCGCTGGTGACCTCGAAGGAGACCGTGCCGTCCTCCTCCGGCAGCAGCAGGACGTGCAGCCGCACGCGGCTGCCGGCGGCGGCCGGCACGTCCACCGGGGCGGACCACACCACGTCCGCCGGCTCGACGTCGGCGCCCGGGTCGTCGAACGCCCGCACCGCCGCCTTGCGCACCAGCTCCAGCACCGCGTCCTCGGCGAGCGCGAACCGCCCGTCGGGGCCCGCGACCGCCTCCGCGGTGAAGCGGGTGCCGTCCAGGTTCGAGGTGTTGGCGAGCCCGTCAGCGGCCGGCGCGGCGCCGGCGCCCGGCCGCGGCACGGCGCCGTCGGTGCGCAGCCAGTAGCGGTCCCGGGCGAACGGGTAGGTGGGGGCGGCCACCCGGTGGGGCGGGCGCCCGTGGTAGCCGGCGGCCCAGTCCACGTCGAAGCCGGCCGCCCAGGACTTGGCGAGCTTGTCGTGGGCGCCCTGGGCGGCCCAGCCGCGCACCACCTCCCGGTAGACGTCGTCGCCGGAGAAGAGGGCGGTGACCTCGCGGTGGTCCTTGGCCGTGCCCCGGTGGACGCCCGGCACGGCCTTGTCGCCGCGCGCGAACGCCTCCAGTTGGGCGGCGAGTTCGGCCAGGTCACGGCTGACGAACGCGGCCCGCTCGGGCATCGCGACCCGGCCGACCTGGAAGGTGTACGCCAGCTCGGCCAGGGTGGCGCCGGGCTCCGCGGACCGGTCCCGCAGCCGGGCGGCGACCGCCCGGACGGTGCCGGCCTGAAGCAACCCGGCGGTGTCGATGCTCAGCCGGGCCGCGTCGTGGAGGCGGTTCTGGAGGGCGGCGAGGTGCACCGGTTCGACGCCCTGGTCCTCCCAGCCCGCGTCGGGGTCCACCTCGGCGGGGCGCACCCGCAGCACCGCCGCGAGCTCCTCGCGCACCACCTCCTCGACGTCGGCGCCCTGTTGGCTGCGCAGGTGGGCCAGCAGCCGTGCGGCGTAGGCGGTCAGTCGCTCGCCGTCGCGCGCGGACAGCGGCAGCACAGCCGGCCCGCCGGCGGCGTCCGTCGCCGCGCCCCGGCCCCGGGGTGCGGGGAACGCCTCCAGTACGAGGTGGGCGCTGGAGCCGGTGGCGCCGACGTTGCTGACCCCGGCGCGCAGCGGCACGACCGTCCCGTCGGGGCCGCGCCCGGGCAGCCAGGGCCGCGCCGTGCGCTGCACGTGGAACGGCGACCGTTCGATGTTCAGGTGCGGGTTGGCGGGGTCGGCGTGCAGCGACGGCACGAGCGTGCCGTGCTGGAGCTGGAGCACGGTCTTGGTCAGGGCCGCGAGGCCGGCCGCGCCCTCGGCGTGCCCGATGTTGGACTTCACCGAGCCGATGGCGCAGAACTGGGTGTCGTCGGTCCACCGGCGGAAGGCCCGGGCCAGCCCCTCCACCTCGATCGGGTCGCCCAGGGAGGTGCCGGCGGCGTGCGCCTCGACGTAGCCGATGGTGCGCGCGTCGACGCCGGAGTCGGCGAGGGCGCGGGCGATGACGTCCGCCTGGCCGACCGGGCTGGGGACGGTGACGCCGCTGGTGGCGCCGCCGTGTCCGGCCGCGCTGCCGCGGATCACCGCGTACACGTGGTCGCCGTCGCGCTGCGCCTCGGACAGCGGCTTGAGGACCACCGCCCCGACGGCCTCGGCGGAGACGTATCCGTCGCCGCCCTCGCCGAAGGAGTGGCAGATGCCGTCGCTGGCGTGCATGTTGGCCATGCCGTAGGTGACGTACTTGGCGGGGTGCAGCGAGAGGTTGACGCCGCCGACGACGGCGACCCGGCTCTCCCGCAGCCGCACGCTCTGCACGGCCAGGTGCACCGCGCTGAGCGTGGAGGAGCACACCGTGTCCAGGGTGACGCTCGGCCCGTGGAAGTCGCAGAAGAACGAGACGCGGTTGGCGATCTGTCCCTGGTTGAGCACCAGGGGGACCGTCGCGCCGGCGGCCCGTGCGTCGGCGCCCACCAGCAGGTAGTCGTGCTGCATCACGCCGGCGAACACCCCGACGTGGCGGCGCGCGTCGGGCCCGTCGGGCGGGCAGAGGCTCTGCGGGGTGTAGCCGGCGTCCTCGATGGCCTGCCAGCAGCTCTCCAGGAATAGCCGTTCCTGCGGGTCCATGCCCTCGGCCTCGCGCGGGGTGATCCGGAAGAAGCCGGCGTCGAAGCGGTCGACGTCCGTCAGGAAACCGCCCCACCGGGACACCGGCCGGCCGCTGGGCCCGCGGACGTCCGCGACCTCGTCCTGGGACCAGCGGGCGGCCGGGACCTCGGTGACGGAGCTGCGTCCCGCGCGCAGGTTGGCCCAGAAGGCGTCCAGGTTCTCCGCGTCGGGGTAGCGGCCGGCCATGCCGATGATGGCGATCGGCTCACCCGTCCCCGCCGCGGCGGGAACGGGGGCGGGCTCGGGGGCCGGGGCGGTGCGGGCGGGCGGTGCGTCCGCGGCGGCCGGCACAGCGGCGGGCGCGGCGGCGGACGCGGGCGTGACGGTCGGTGCGGGCGTGACGGTCGGCGCGGCCGTGCCGCCGAAGGCCGTCGGGTAGCGGGTGGCGAGGTGCCCGGCGAGGTCCCGGATGGTCGCGTACTCGAACGGCAGGGTGGGCGGGACCGGTTCGCCGACGGTCTCCTCGAGCGTCCCGACCAGCTCCAGCACCTGTGCCGATTCCAGCCCCAGCTCGTAGTAGCCGATGCCGGTGTCGATCTCGTCGGCGCGGCGGCCGAGGCGCGCGGCGACCAGCTCGCGCAGCAGCCCGCCCGCCGCGTCGACCGATCCCGACGCGGCGGCCACCGGCCGCTCGGCGGTGGGCCGTTGGGCCGTCGGCCGGTCCTGCGGGCCGCGCGCGGTGGCACCGACCCGGTCCAGCTTGCTGGTGAGCCGCTCCAGGCGGGCCACCTGCCGGCCGTCCTCGTCGTACAGGTCGATCGTCAGGTACACCAACTCCTGGGCCCGGCCGACCGTTCGCTTGTCCACCCGGGCCAGGCAGCGCCGCCCCAGCGGACCACTGGCCCGGAACGACCGGACGTGGATCGGCAGGAACAGGTGGCCCTCCTCGGCCACCGCGGCGTGGAACAGCGGTCCGGCCGCGATCGCGCTGCCGTCCAGCAGCGCCGGGTGGAAGGTGACGGCGTCGTCCGCGGCGAACGCCGCGCGGACCGCCACCGAGGCGATCAACTCGTCCTCGTCCTCGCTCACTTCGCCCTCGGCGCGCAGCGCACCGCCGTGCGTCAGGCCCTGGCTGCCGTGCTGGGCGTACACCTCGTCCAGCGTCCGGGGGGTGCCGGGGCGCCGGGCGGGGTCGATGCGGCCGTCGAAGGTGACGGGCTCGACCGGGACCGCCTCGACGGTGGCGTACGGGCGGTCCGGGGCGTCGGGCGCGGTGGCCCGCACCCGCCAGCCGCCGCCGTCGAGGGGCTCGGCCCGCAGGTCGACGTCCGTGTGCCCGCCGTCCTCGACGACCAGGGGCCGCAGCACGGTCAGGTCGCGCAGCTCCAGGCGCTCCGGCGTGCCGCCGTGCGCGCGAAACAGCTGGTGGACGAGGTCCACGTAGGCCAGGGCGGGCAGCAGCAGCCTGCCGTGCACGCGGTGCCCGGCGACCGCGGGGTGCTCGGCGGTCAGGACGAGTCGCTGGTGCAAGGTCGCTCCTTCGGGTACGGGCTCGGGGGTCGGTCGGGCGACCGGCCGGCGGTGCAGCTCGGGCAGGGCCACCGCGGTTCGGGTCGGCCGGCCGTCGGCCGGCTCCCGCCACCCCTCGACGATCACGTGGGCGTTGGTCCCGCCGTCGGCGAAGCAGTTGAGCGCGGCGGTGGGCCGCTCGCCGGTCCACGGCTCGGCGCTGCGGACGAAGCGGAACGGGGAGGCGGCCAGGTCGAAGTGGTCCAGCGGCTCCTGGCCCGACAGGAACGGCACCTGCTCGCGGTGGTGGAGCATCAGCACCGTCTTGAGGAACCCGGCGATGCCCTCGGCGCACAGCGGATGGCCGATGTTGGGCTTGATCGAGCCGAGCCCGCAGGGGCGCGCGGAGTCGGCCCGGTAGACCTCGTTGATCGCCTTGAGTTCGAGCAGGTCGGTGATGGCCGCCCCGGACCCGTTGGCCTCGATGTGGTCGATGTCCTCCGGGCGCTTGCCGCTGGCCGCCAACGCGGCGCGCATGACGGCGCGCTGGGCGGCGATGTTGGGCGTGGCCGGTCCCGCGGTGCGGCCGTCGTTGTTGACGGCGAGGCCCTTGACGACGGCGAGCACCTGGTCGCCGTCGGACAGCGCCCGCCGCAGCGGCTTGAGCAGGACCAGGCCCGCGCCCTCGCCGAGCACGATGCCGCGGGCCCGCCGGTCGAAGACGTGGAAGGCGGGGTCCGGGCCGAGGATGCCGCGGCGGGCGAAGACCCGGTGCGCCTGGTCGGTGTTGAGCAGGCTCACCCCGCCGACCACCGCGGCCTCGATCTCGCCGGTGCGCAGCCCCTGGACGGCCATGCCCATGGCGACCAGCGCGGACGAGCAGGCGGTGTCGACCACCACGCTCGGGCCCCGGAAGTCGAAGAACTGCGAGATGTTGGCGGCCAGGTAGTTCTGGCCGACCGCGACGATGGGGTTGCGGGCCGCCGTGAGGGTCCGTTCGTCCGGCACGTGGTGGGCGCGGCCCCCGATGTAGACGCCGATCGGGCGGCCCTTGAGCTCCTGGTGCGGGTAGCCGGCGCGGTGGCACAGCTTCAGCGTCTCCTCCAGCAGCAGCAGCGCCTGCGGGTCCATGGCCGCGGCGTCGGTGTCGGGCACGAGGAAGAACTCCGGGTCGAACTGCCCGTACCCGTCGATCAGTCCGGCGTGGTACGGGGTCGGGCGGCCCCAGCGCTCCGGCGGTACCGGCGCGAGGGCGCTGCGGCCGGTGCGCAGCAGCTGCCAGTAGTCCTCGGGCGTGGGCGCGCCGGGGAACCGGCAGGCCACCGCGACCACCGCGACGTCGAGCGGGCCGGCGTCGGCCGGTTGCACGGGGGCGGTGGTGCCCGCGGGGGCGGTGGTGCCCGCGGGGTCGGCGTCGACGCGGGCGGTGACGGTGCGGCGGGGTTCGGCTGCGCCAACCGTCGCCGCGGGGGCGGGCGTTCGGGGCGGTGCGGTCGGCTCGGCGGTCTCCGCGGCCGGTGGTGCGGCGGCCGGTTCGACGGCCGGCGCCGCGGCCGGTTCGGGGCCGAAGGCCGCCGTCAGCGCCGCCGGGTGGCGCGTCGCCAGCCAGTGCGCGAAGGCCGCGACCGAGGAGTGCTCCAGCAGTGCCGACGGGTCGAGGTCCTCGGACCCCAGCCGCTTGCCGACGGACGTCATCAGCTGGGTCACCATGATCGAGTCCATGCCGTAGTCCTCGATCGGCACCTCGGCGGAGAGCTTGTGGCGCGCGAAGCCCAGGTCCTCGGCGAGCCGGTCCAGCATCCAGTCGACGGCCGCGGACACCGTCTCCGCGGCCACCGCCGGGGCGGGGACGGCCGGGGCCGCCGCCTGGTCGGTGGCCGACGCGGCGGCGGGGGCGGTCCGCGCCGCCGCCGACCGCGCCTCGGGGGCGTCCGGCGCCTTGCGGGCCGTCAGCGTCTCCGGGCGCCACAGCGCGGGGTCGTCGATGACGGCGGGCAGCACCACGGGCCCGTGGCCGCCGGCCAGCACCCGGTCCAGCAGGGCGAGCCCCTCCTCGTCGGTGAGGCTGCCCATGCCGGTGCGCCGGAAGGCCGGGCTGCGCACCTCCCCCATGCCGCTGTCCCGCCAGCTCGGCCACTGGAGGCTCACCAGGGGCAGGCCGGGCGGGGCGGCCAGCGCCGCGTAGTCCATCGTGGCGTTGGCCATCGCGTAGTCGCTCTGGCCGACGGCCAGTGCGGGCACCGCGGCCGCGACCGAGGAGAACAGCACGAAGAACCGCAAGGGTTCGTCGGCCAGGCCCGCGACCAGCGCGTCGAGGCCGGCGACCTTGGGGGCGAAGACCTCGCGGACCCGCTCCAGCGGCTTGCGGACGAACGCCGGGTGCTCCCCGTCGACGAGGCCGGCGCAGTGCAGCACCCCGCCGATCGGGCCCATCGTCGCCCGGACGTCCCGCACCGCGTCCGCCACCGCGGCGGCGTCGGTCAACGGCACGGACAGCACCCGCAGTTCGACGCCGTCCGCGGCCAGTGCGTGCAGCGCGCGCAGCTTCTCGCCGCGCGGGCCGGGCTCGTCGAGCAGCCCCGGCCAGTCGCGCGACGGCGGCAGCTGCTCGCGGCCGGTCAGGACGAGCTTGCGCACCCCGTGCCGGCGCACGAAGTGCCGGGCGGCGAGCAGGCCGAGGCCGCGGGTGCCGCCGGTGACCCACAGGACGGCGTCGGCGGGGAAGCCCACCGGGCTGTCTGCGGCGTCCTGGGGCAGCTGGCGCAGCCGGGGCCGGAAGCGCCCGTCGCCGCGGAGCGCGACCTCGCCCTCGTCGTCCGGGGCGGCGAGTTCGGCCAGCAACTGCCGTACGGCGGTGGCGTCGTCGGCCGCCGGGTCGAGGTCGACGTGCCGGGAGCGGATCTTGCCGTACTCGCTCTGCAACATGCGGTACAGCCCGGCCCGGGTGGCGCCCGAGGGGTCCACCGGGGCGTCGCCGAGGCGTTCCAGGCCGCGGGTGACGCCCAGGGCCAGCAGCCCGGAGCCGCCGGCGATCCGGCGCTGGAGCCACGGCAGCCACCCCGTCAGGCCGTCCTCGCCGGCGGCGCCGTCCGCGGCGCATCCGGTCAGGTCGACCAGGGCGTCGTAGGGCGCGGTGAGGGAAGCGGCGGCGGGGGCGCCGTGGCCGGCGTCCGGTTCGTCGGCCGACAGGTCGTCGGGGAGCAGGAGCCGGGCGTGCGGCAGCTGGGCGCACAGGCGCGTGGCCAGCGCCCGGCTGCCGGGCGCCGCCAGGACCGCGACGGAGCGCGGCAGTTCACCGGCGGCCACCGGCGCGGCCTGCCACTCCTTGGCCAGCAGCACGGTCTCCCGCGGCTGCCCGGTCGGTGCCGGCCGCTCGCGCTCTGCGTGCGCCGGCTCGGGCGCGGTCGCGGGCGCGGGAGGGGCCGCGACCGGGTCGCCGGGCGCCGGCAGCGCCACGTCCAGCCGGCACCGCTGCCGCTCGAAGGGGTAGCCGGGCAGGGCGACGACGACCGGCGGCGCGCCCACCCCCGACTCCCAGTCCACGGCCCCGCCCCCGGCCCAGTGCCGGGCCAGCTCCGCGACGGGCAGCGCGTCGGCCCGGACCGCGGCGGGACCGCCGCGCGCGGCGGTGCCGGTCCAGACGCCCGGCAGGTCCGTGCGCCCGTCCCGGTGCGCGGAGAGTCGCGCCACCAGCTCGTCGCGGTCGGTGAAGGCGACGGCGAGCCGGTGGGACATGGCCTCCCGGCCCGTCTGGAGCGTCCAGAGCAGGGCCTCGGGGTCGGTGTCGGCGCCCTCGCCCCCCAGGAACTCCGCGAAGCGCCCGGCGTACTCGGCCAGCCGCTCCTCGTCGCGGGCCGACAGCACGAACAGCTGCGGAACGGGGCCGGACCGGGGCCGGGCGTGCGGCACGTACTCCTCCAGGATCAGATGGGCGTTGGTGCCGCCCGCGCCGAAGGCGCTCACCGCGGCGGCCCGCGGCAGGGTGCGGCCCACGGCGTCGACCGCGGCGGGCCACGGTGCCGTGGTGCGCTGCACCTCGAACGGCGTGGCGGCCAGGTCGATGTGGGGGTTGAGCCGCTCGGCGTGCAGCGAGGGCACCAGCTGGCGGTGGCGCAGTTGCAGCAGCACCTTGGTGACGGCGGCGATGCCCGCGGCGGACTCGGCGTGCCCGATGTTGGACTTCACCGAGCCGATCGCGATCCGCCGGCCGGTCAGGTCCTGGTCCTCGTAGCCCCGCAGCAGTCCGCTGATCTCGATGGGGTCGCCGAGGGCGGTGCCGGTGCCGTGCGCCTCGACGTAGGTGATCGCCCGCGGGTCGAGGCCCGAGCGGGCGGTCGCCGCGGCGATCAACTCGCCCTGGGCCCGGGGGCTGGGCACGCTGTAACCCTTGCTCGCGCCGCCGTGGTTGACGGCCGATCCGCGCAGCACCGCCAGGATGCGGTCGCCGTCGCGCTCGGCGGCCGACAGCTTCTTGAGCAGGACCGCGCCGGTCCCCTCCCCCGGTACGTAGCCGTCGCCGCCCTCGCCGAAGCTGCGGCACCGGCCGTCGCTGGAGAGGAAGCCGCGCTGGCTGAGCTGGAGGTACTTCACCGGATGGCTGGTGACGTTCACGCCGCCGGCCACCGCCACCTCGCAGTCGCCGTCGCGGAGCGCCTGGCTGGCCAGGTGCAGGGTGACCAGCGACGACGAGCACATGGTGTCCACCGCGACGCTGGGGCCGGTGAAGCCGAAGAAGTACGAGGCACGGTTGGCCACCGAGGCGTAGGAGGACGACGTCGCCGCCCCGGTGCCGCGCAGCGCCTCGTCGACGCCGTAGAGCTGGTAGTGGCCGTACATCATGCCGACGAACAGGCCGGTGCGGCCGCGGTTGGCCTTCTGCCGGGTGTAGCCGGCGTCCTCCAGGAGGTGCCAGACCGTCTGGAGGAACAGCCGCTCCTGGGGGTCGAGGTGGTCGGCCTCGGTCTTGGACATCCGGAAGAACATCGGGTCGAAGGCGAACGGGTCGGACAGGAAGCCGCCCCACTTCGCCGAGGTCCGCCCGGGCGTCTGCGGGTCCGGGTCGTAGTACCGCGCGTGGTCCCAGCGGTCCGCCGGCACCTCCTCGATGCAGTCCGTGCCCTCCCGCAGGTTGCGCCAGAAGGCGTCGAGGGTGTCGGCCTGCGGGTAGCGGCCGGCCACGCCGATGATCGCGACGGCGTCGTCGTCCGTGGCGTCGGCACTCCCGATGGTGTCGGCACTCCCGATGGTGTCGGCGGCGGTGCGGGTATCCGTGCCGGTGGCCGGGTCGGTGTCCGTGTCGGTGTCCGTGTCGGTGCCCAGTGCCGCCGCCAGTGCCTCGGGGTGCTTCGCGGTGAAGTACCCGGCCAGTTCGCGCACCGTGAGGTACTCGAAGAACAGCGTCTTGGACAGCGGCCCGAAGCGTTCCTCCAGCCGCCGCGTCAGGCTCATCACCAGCAGCGAGTCGATGCCGTACCGCTCGAAGGACTCGTCGACGTCCACCTGGTCGGCGGGCATCCGCAGTTCCTCCGCCAACAGGCCGACGAGGTACTCCTCGGTGCGCCGGCCGAGGTCCGGGCCGGCGGCGGACGGCCGGCCGCCGGGCTCGACGGCCGGGTCCGTCAGGGTGACGGACGTGCCGGCCGGCGCGGCGGTGGCGGCCGGGACGGCGGTGCCGGCCGGTGCCGCGGGCGCGGCGCCGGGCAGGGCGCGGGCGATGGCGGCCTGGTCGCCCTGGGCCACCAGCACCCGCGGCGCGCCCGCCGTCAGGGCCCGCTCCCAGGCGTCCAGGGCCGCCGGGCTCTCCAGCGGCACCATGCCCAGCCCGGTGCGCAGCGCGGCCACCGCCGTGGCGTCGGCGGTCATCCCGCCGTCCCGCCACAGCGGCCAGTCCACCGCCAGGCTCCGGCCCGGGCGCCGTCCGGCGCGGTGGGCGGCGTCGCGGGCGGTGAGGAAGGCCCCCAAGAACGCGTTGGCGTAGGCGTAGGACGACTGTCCGACGCCGCCCAGGACCGCGGCGAGCGAGGAGAAGGCGCAGAAGTAGGCCAGCGGTTCGTCGCGGGTCGCCTCGTCCAGCCACAGTGCGCCGAACACCTTCGGCCCGAGCACCGCGTCCGCCTCCGCCCGCGACGTGCGCAGCACGAAGCCGTCGCGCAGCACGCCCGCGGCGTGCACGACGCCGGTGAGGGCGCCGAAGCGGCGCTTGGTCTCCCCGACGACCGCGGCCACCGCGGCCCGGCTGGAGACGTCCGCCCGCAGGTGCACGATCCGGCCGCCGTCCGCGGACGCCCGGGCCATCGCCGCCGCGGCGTCGGGACCCGGCTCGAAGCGGCTCACCAGGACGACCGTGCCCCCGGTGCGGGCGGCGATCCGCTCGGCGACGAGGACGCCCAGGCGCCCCGTCCCGCCGGTGACCAGGTGCACCCCGCCGGTGCCGAACGGGCCGTCCGGCAGGGCCGACCGGGACGGGGTGACGGGCCGCCAGGTGCGGGTGCTCCGGCCCGCCGCGTCGACCAGGACCTCGACCGGGCCGTCGTCCGCCGCCAGTTCCGCCAGCAGTGCGGTGTGCGGGTCGCGGTCGTCGGCGCAGGCCAGGGTGGAGAGGTGCAGGTGCGGGTGTTCCAGCCGCACCGAGCGGGCGAAGCCGCCCATCGCCTCGTCGAGCGCGGCGTGCGCCGAGCCCGTCCGGTGGGCGTAGAGGTAGCGCAGCGGGCCCAGCCGCCGGGCCATCCAGCCGCGGCAGAACTCCAGGGCGGCGCCGAAGCCGACGTCGAGGGCGTGCTCGGGGTCGCCGGTGCGCGGGGCGAGGTGCACCACCCGCACCGGGTCCGGGCCCGCGGCGGCCGTCGCGGCCCGCTCCAGCGCCCGCGCCGCGTCCTGCGCGGAGTGCAGCGGCAGCAGCACGGCGTGCGCGCCGCCGGCGCCGGCCTCGACGGCCGCCACCAGGTCCGCGCCGTCGCTGCCGGAGGCGTCCAGGACGAGCACGGTGCCACGCGGCGGCACGGGGGCGGCGGCGGGCAGCGGCGTCCACTCGGGCGCGTAGCTGCCGGTCCCGGCGGTGTCCGGCCGGCCGGCACCGGGTCCGTCCGCGGGGCCCTGGCCGGGCACCGGGCGCAGCGTGAACCCGTCGATGCGGGCCACGACCAGGCCGTCCGCGTCGGCCAGGCGGAGGTCGAAGACGGCGCCCCGGCCGGCGCGGGTGACGTGCGCGTAGCGGGCCCGGGTCGCGTCGCCGAGGAGTTCGACGGCGCGGATCGCGTACGGCAGGTGGGGCCGGTCCGCGGAGTCGGCCGCGAACACCCCGACGGCCTGGAGCGCGGCGTCGAACACCGCGGGGTGGAAGCGGTACTCGGCCGCCGTGTCCCGCAGCGCGGCGGGCAGGCTCAGCACCGCCAGCGCCTCGTCGGTGCCGTGGGCGACCTCGTCGAGGAGCGCCAGCGAGGGCCCGTAGGCGAAGTCGTGCCGGGTGAAGACGGCGTAGCACTCCTCGTGCGTGCGGATGGTGGTGCAGCGGGCGCGGACCGCGGCCGGGTCCAACCGCCGTTCCGCCGCGCCCCCTTCGGCGGCGGGTGCGCCGGCGGGGTCCGTGAAGTGCAGGCGTCCGCTGCCGTGCACGGCCCGTTCGCCGCGCTCGTCGACGCCGACCAGCTCGAAGCGGGCGGTGGCCGGGGCGTCCTCGCCGGGGGTCAGCCGCATCCGGACACGCCGGGGCCCGTCGTCGAGGGCGACCGGGGCGGCCCAGACGACGTCCTCGATACGGGTCGCGCGCGCACCGTCGGCGGCGGCGCCGTGGGCGAGTTCGCCGGCGAGGCGGGCCATGTCGAGGTAGGCGACGCCGGGCAGCACCGGGGTGCCCGCCACGACGTGGTCGCGCAGGAAGAACTCGGTGCCGGTCAGGGTCTTGTCGAAGGCGGTGCCGCGGAAGGTGGAGACGTTGCGGTCCAGCAGGTCCCGGTGGAGCGCGGGCCCGGCCGCCGGGGCGGCGGGGCGCTGCGGCGCGGCCGGGCCCGGGGCCACCCAGTGGCGGGTGCGGGCGAACGGGTAGGTGGGCAGCGCGACGCGGCGCGGGGTCGGCGCCCCGTCCGGTGCGTACGCGCGCCAGTCGACGTCCGCGCCGCCGGCCCAGTGCCGGGCCAGCTCTACCGGGGCGAGCGCGGCCAGCGCCCGGGCCGCCGCGGCGGCGGGCCGCCCGGCCGGGACCCGGTCGCGACGGGCGGCGGGGTGGGCGGCGAGGCGGGCGGCGGCCGCCAGCGCGGCGAGGAGTTCTGCGCGGTCGTCGGTGACGATCGCCAGCCGCTCCTCGAACGCCTCGCGGCCGACCTGGAGGGTGTGCGCCAGGTCCGGCAGCGCCACGGTGCCGGCGGGCAGGAACCGGGCGAGCCGGTCGGCACTCTCCGCGAGCGCCTCGGCGGTCCGGGCGGACAGCGGGAAGACCAACATGCCGTGCGGTGCGGCCGCGTCCCGGCGGGGCCGCACGGCCTCCTCCAGGACGACGTGGGCGGTGGCGCCCCCGAAGCCGAAGGAGCTCACCCCGGCCCGGCGCGGCAGGGCGCGCCCGTCGGGGCCCTGGGGCGCCGGCCACGGCCGGGTGCGGTCCACGACCTCGAACGGTGTGCCCGCGAAGTCCACGTAGGGGTTGCGGCGTTCGTAGTGGAGGTTGGCCGGGATCTCGGCGTGCCGCAGCGCCAGGACGGTCTTGATGAGCCCGGCGATGCCGGCCGCGCCCTCCAGGTGGCCGATGTTGGTCTTCACCGAGCCCACCAGGCAGGTCGGCCGGTCCGGCACGGTGGTCCCGGCGTCGCGGTAGAGGGCGGTGAAGGCGTCCTTCAGGCCGGCGATCTCGATGGGGTCGCCGAGCGCGGTGCCGGTGCCGTGCGCCTCCAGGTAGCCGACGGTGGCCGGGTCGGTGCCCGCCCTGCGGTGCGCGGCGAGGACGAGGTCGGCCTGGGCGTTGGGGTTCGGTGAGGTCAGCGAGTTGGTGCGGCCGCCGTGGCCCACCGCCACCGCCTTGATCACGGCGTGCACCGGGTCGTCGTCCCGCTCCGCCGCGGCCCGCGGCTTGAGCAGCACCACGCCCACGCCCTCGCCGCGCACGTAGCCGTCGGCGCGGCTGTCGAACGCCTTGCAGCGCCCGTCCTCGCTCAGCATCTCGCCGCGGCTGAGCGCGACGTACAGGGCGGGGCTGAGGATCAGGTTGACGCCGCCGGCCAGCGCCAGGTCGCAGCTGCCCTCGTGCAGGGCGGTCACGGCCTGCTCGACGGCGGTCAGCGAACTGGAGCAGGCGGTGTCCACCGCGACGCTCGGCCCGCGCAGGTCCAGCAGGTACGACACCCGGTTGGGGATGACCGAGAGCGCGGAGCCGGTGACGGTGTGGCCCTCGATGCCGCGGCCCACCGCCCGCTGCACCTCGGGGTAGTCGGAGTTGGTGACGCCGAGGAAGACGCCCACCCGCCGGCCCGCCAGGTCGCCCGGCCGGTAGCCGGCGTCCTCCACGGCGGTCCACACCGCTTCCAGCACCAGGCGCTGTTGCGGGTCCATCAGTTCGGCCTCGCGGGGCGAGATGCCGAAGAACGCCGCGTCGAAGCGGTCCACGTCGGGCAGGAACCCGCCCCACCGCGACCGGGAGGTGCCGCCGCCCGCGCGCCCCGCCCGCGGTGCGTCGGGGCCGGCCGGCGCGTCCTCGGCGTAGTCGCGCCAGTCCCAGCGGTCGGCGGGGATCTCCTGGATCAGGTCCCGCCCGCTGACGAGGTGGTCCCAGAAGGCGTCCAGGTCGACGGAGGAGGGGAAGCGGCCGGCCATGCCGATGATCGCCACGTCCGCGTCGCCGGCGGGGTGCGCGGCGTCGGTCGGGGCCGGCGCCGCCGCGGTGTCCGGCAGTTGCTCCGCGCGGTCGCCGGTGAGCGCGGCGGGGGCCGGCTCGCCGTAGACGGCGGCGAAGCGCCGCGGGTGGGCGCCGTACAGGTGCGGGACCAGGGTGGTCAGGGTCGGGTACTGGTAGAAGAGCGTCGGGTTGGCGGGGATGCCGAAGCGCCGGTGGAGCGCAGTGCTCAGGGCGGTGAAGGTCACCGAGTTCATGCCCAGCTCGCCCAACGGGGTGTGCGGCGGCACCGCCTCGGCGTCCAGGTTGACCAACTCGCCGACCATGGCGGCGAGTTCGGCGCGCAGGAGGTCCTGGTGGCCGGTGGGGCGCGGCGCGGCGGCGGGTGCGACCGGCTCCGGGTCGCCGGCGCCGTGCGCGTGGCGCAGCGCGGTGAGGTCCTGGGCCGCCAGGGCGGTGCGGTCCACCTTGCCGTTCAGGGTCTGCGGGAAGGACCGCAGCCGCACCAGCACGTCCGGGACCATGTACTCCGGGAGCCATGCGCGGAGCGCGTCCTTGTCGACCGCGGCGGCACCGTCGGAGCCACCGGTGCCGTCGGAGCCACCGGCGCCGTCAGTGCCGACGTAGAAAGCGCGCAGGCCGACGTTGCCGGGGGTGACCTCGTGGGCCACGACCACCGCCTCGCGCACCCCCGGCAGGCGGCGCAGCGTCGCCTCGATCTCGGTCAGTTCCACCCGGAACCCGCGGAGCTTGACCTGGGAGTCGATCCGGCCCAGGTAGCCGATCCGGCCGTCCGGCAGCCGTCGCACCAGGTCGCCGGTGCGGTACAGGCGCGGCGAGGGGCCGTCGGCGAGCGGGTTGGCGACGAAGCGCTCGCGGGTCAGCTCGGGACGGCCCAGGTAGCCGCGGGCCAGGCCGTCGCCGCCGATGTAGAGCTCACCGGGCACGCCGACGGGCAGCGGGGTCCGGTGCGCGTCGAGGACGTAGAGCTGGGTGTTGGCCAACGGGCGGCCGATGGTGACCGGTGCGCCGGGCAGCAGCCGGTCCGCCGCCGACCAGATGGTGGTCTCGGTCGGGCCGAAGAGGTTCCACACCGGTCCGCAGCCGGCGGTCAGCCGGTCGGCGGTGTCCTGGTCCAGCGCCTCGCCGCCGCACAGCACCTTCAGCGCCGGGTCGCCCGGCCAGCCGGCGGCCAGCAGCATCTTCCAGGTGGCGGGGGTGGCCTGGACGACGGTGGGGCGGGCGGCCTCCAGGGCGGCGCGCAGCCGCACGCCGTCCCGGGCGTCCTCGGTGGGCAGGATCTCCACCCGGCCGCCGGTGACCAGCGGGCCGTAGAGCTCCAGCCCCGCGATGTCGAAGCAGACCGTGGTCAGCGCCAACAGGCGGTCGTCGGGGCCGAGTCCGGGCTCGCGGGCCATGGAGACGAGGAAGTTGACCAGCGCCCGGTGGCCGACCTCGACGCCCTTGGGCACACCGGTGGAGCCGGAGGTGTACAGGACGTAGGCGGTGTCCTCGGCGGTGGCGCCGGGCACCGGACCGGCGCCGGGCGAGGCCGCGATCCGCTCGCGGTCGCGGTCGAGCACGACGGTCTCCGGCACGGCGCCGGCGAGCAGCCGCTCGGTCGAGGAGTGGGCGATCAACAGGTGCAGCCGGGCGTCGGCGGCCATGTGGGCGAGCCGGGCGGTCGGGTAGGACGGGTCCAGCGGCACGTAGGCGCCGCCGGCCTTCATCACCGCGAGGAGGGCGACGAGCAGGTCGGCGGACCGCTCCAGCAGCACGCCGACCGTGCGGCCGGGGGCGGTGCCGCGGGAGCGCAGGTGGCCGGCCAGCCGGTCGACGCGGTCCGCGAGTTCGCGGTAGGTCAGGCGCTCGGCGCCGCAGACCACCGCGACGGCGTCGGGCCGGGCGGCCGCCTGCTCCTCGACGAGTTCGCACACCAGCCGGTCGCGCGGATAGTCCTGCCGGGTGGCGTTCCACTCCCCGTGCAGGGCGCGCCGCTCCTCGGGGGCCAGCAACTCGGCGGCGGCGACGGGCCGGTCCGGCGCGGTGACCAGGGCGTCCAGCAGCCGCACGAAGCCCGCGCCGAGGCGCTGGACGGTGTCCTCGTCGAACAGGTCCGGGTTGTACTTGACGGTGTAGCGGCAGCCGTCGCGCTCCTCGATGACCTCCAGGGTGACGTCGAACTCGCCCTCCTGGTGCACCCCGTCGACCATGCCGCGGACCAGGCCGTCCTGGGCGCGCCCGCGGTCCAGCCAGTTCTGGAAGTAGAAGGCGGCCTGGAACAGCGGGCCGGCGGTGCCCCGGCCGTCCTCCTGGAGGGCCCGGGCGACGTCGACGAGCGGGTACGCGCTGTGCTCCAGCGCCTCGGAGACGGTGCGCGAGACCTCGCCCAGCAGTGTCGTGAAGGCGGCGTCCGGCGTCACCTCCTGGTCCAGCACGACCATGTTCATGAAGTAGCCGAGGACGGCGTCGAAGCCGTCGGCGGGGCGCCCGGTGGTGGGGGTGCCCACCAGGATGCGGCGCTGGGCGCTGTGGCGGTGCAGCAGCGCGACGTAGGCCGCCACGAGGACGACGTACAGCGACACCCGCTGCGTGCGGGCGAGCCGCTTGGCGGCGTCGGTCAGCGCGGCGTCGATGCGGCCCTCGACGCTGGCCCCGCGGTAGCTGGGCACCGCGGGGCGCGGCCGGTCCAACGGGAGCTGCAGGACCGGGAGTTCACCGTGCAGCCGCCGGGTCCAGTACGCCCGCAGCCGCTCCCCGTCGGGGCCGGCCAGCAGCGCGTGCTGCCGGGCGGTGAAGTCGGCGTAGGTGGCGGACGGGGCGGTGGCCGACGGGGCGCGGCCCTGGGCCGCGGCCCGGTAGGCGTCCTCCAGTTCGCGCAGGAAGACGCCGATCGAGACGCCGTCGAAGACGAGGTGGTGGAAGACCAGCAGCAGCGCCCGGCGACCGTCGGCGAGGCTGTGCAGGGTGGCGCGCAGCAGCGGGCCGCGGGCCAGGTCGAAGGGGCGGCGGACCTCCTCGCGCAGCCGCTCCAGCACCACCGCGTCGTCGGTGACGGTCAGGTACCGCTGGACGAAGGAGAGTTCCTGCCAGCCGTCGACGGACAGGAACGGCTCGCCGTCCTCGGTGCGGACGGTGGCGCGCAGCTGCGGGTGCCGGTCCAGCAGGCTCTGCAGGGCGGTGCGCAGCGCGGTGACGTCCACGTCCGGGGCCAGCCAGGAGGCCAGCGGCAGGTTGTAGGCGGCGGCGCCGTCGGCCAGTTGCTCCACGACCCACAGGGCGTACTGTCCGCGCGAGAGCGGGTGGCGGGTGGCGGGCGGGGTCACCTCGGGCGCGCCGAGCACGTAGGCGACGGGGGCGGCGGGGGCGGTCGGCGCCGCGGTCCCGGCCGGAAGGGACGGCGGCGGGGGTGCGGCGGCCGGCGCGGGCGCCGGGGCCGGGCCGGTCAGCACGCCGCTGGCGAGGAAGTGCGCGGCCGCCTCGCGCAGCGTGGGGTACTCGTAGAAGTCGTTCAGCTCGACGGTGGCGCCGAACGCGTCGGCGATCCCGGAGACGATCTTCATGCCGGTCAGCGAGTCGAAGCCGTACTCCTGGAGCGGCAGGTCGGGGCTGATCTCCTCGTCGATCTTCAGGGCGCGTTGGGCGACCGCCACCAGGCGGGCCAGCACCGCGTCCTGCGAGCCGGCCGTCGGGCCGGCCGCCGCGCGGACGGCCGGTTGCGGCGCGGCGTCGGCCGCCGGGCCGGCCACCGCTCCGTCACTGCGGCCGCTGACCACGCTCTGTCCGAGGTCGGTGCCGTCGGAGGCGGTGCCGCCGCGCACCGTCACCGCCTCGAAGCCGGCCTCCCGCAGCAGTCGCTGCCAGGTCTCGGGGGTGGCCAACGGCGCGTCGGCCATGCGCAGTTCGGCGTCCTGCGACAGCCACCAGCCCTCCAGGACCCCGCCGCCGACGGTGTTGCTGCTGCGCAGGGTGGTGAGCTCGTTGAGGACGAGCCGGCCGCCCGGCTTGAGCAGGTGCTTGGCCTTGCCCAGGGTGGTCCGCAGGTCGCGGGTGGCGTGCACCACGTTGGTGGCCACCACCACGTCGAAGGTGCCGGGTTCGAAGCCCTGGCGCGCGACGTCCTTCTCCAGGTCCAGGACCCGGAACACGGTGTACGGGTGCTGCCGGCCCAACTGCTCCTGGCCGTGTTCGAGGAAGCGGGCGGAGATGTCGGTGAACCAGTACTCCGCCCGGTCGGCGTGGGCGGCCAGCACCGGCAGCACCCGCTCGCTGGTCGCGCCCGTGCCGGCGCCCAGCTCCAGCACCCGGATCCGCTCGTCGGCGGGCCGGGCGGCCAGGTGCGCGCGGACGGCGTCGGCGACCATGTCGTTGAAGCAGTCGGTCAGCGGATTGCCCTTGTAGAAGTCCTTGACCAGCTCCATCGACGCGTCGGGGAACATGATCTCGGTGGCCCGCAACGTGCCGCGCAGCACCTCCGGATAGCGCTCCAGGCACATCCGGGTGAGCGTCACCACCGGTGCCAGGTCGGGGTGTTCGGCGGCCAGCCGGTCGAAGGCCGTGCGCAGCGCGTCCGCCCCGACCGGGGCGGTGTCGACGGCGGGCAGGGTGCGGACCCGGTCGCCCTCGTCGGCCAGGTGCCCGGCGCGGACCAGCATGTTGAGCAGCGCGCGGAGCTGGCGGGCGAACTTGGCCGGCACCCCGAGCCGTTCGGCCAGCCCCTCCACGGGGTGGACCTCGCCGGCGCGGGCGAAGACGCCCATCCGCTGGAAGGCGCCCAGCAGCGCGGTCTCGCTCAGCTCGTCGAGGCGCCGGTGGGCCGCGGCCACCCGGTCGATGCCCGGGTCCGCCGACGGGACGGTCGCCAGGCCCAGGGCGGCCAGTGCGCCGGCGTGCGCGCGGATCGGCATCACCTGCGGCGCGCGGCCGGCCAGCACCAGCGGGATCGCGTCCAGCCCGTCGCGCGGCCCGAACGCCTCGACGCCGAGGTCGGCGAACATCTGCCGCAGTCCCGGCCGGTCGCCGGAGCCGACCTCGCCCCAGTAGCCCCAGTTGACGACCCGCACCGGGTAGGGCAGCCGCTGGTCGAGGTCGAGGGCGTAGGCGTCCTCGAAGGCGGTGGCGGTGGTGTACGTCCCGTTGCCCGCGGAGCCCGCGAAGGCGCCCAGGGAGGAGAAGAACGCCAGGAAGTCCAGGGGCGCGTCGCCCAGTGCCGCGGCGAGGGCCGCGCAGCCCTCCATCTTCACCGCGACGGCGGCCCGGAACGCGCCCTCGGTCAGCCCGGCCAGCGGGCTGTTGTTGAAGACCATCGCGGAGTGGAACACGCCGTGCAGCGCGCCGAAGTGGCCGCGGGCCGCCTCGACGGCCCGGCGCACGCCCTCCTCACCGGCGGCGTCGCCCGCGACGTGCAGCACGTCGCCGCCGGCCGCCCGGACCCGCTCGATCGTGTCGCGCTGCGCCGCGTCGGGCGCGGTGCGGCTGAGCCAGACCAGGCGGGCCCGGTGGGTGCGGGCCAGTTCCTCGCTCAGCGCCCGGCCGATGCCGCCGGTGCCGCCGACGACGAGGTACACGCCCCCGTCGCGGAAGACCGGGCGCTCAGGACGTTGCGGGGTGAGTTCGGTCAGCCGGCGCGCGTACCGGACGCCGTGACGCAGCACGACGGTGTCGCCGGCGCGGTCGCCCGGCTCGGCCACCACGGCGGCGGCCAGCCGGGCCCGGCCCGGCTCGTCCCCGGCCTCGGCCGAGTCGAGGTCCACGCAGACGGCCCGCAGCCCCGGCACCTCCTTGGGCAGGACCTGGGTCAGGCCCTGGAGGGCGGCGGCGTGCGGGTTGCCGCCGCTGCCGGTGGGCAGCCGGTGCACGTCGCTGGTGACGACGGTGAGCGTGCGGGCGCGGGACGTGCGGGTGAGGTGCCCGGCGAGCCGGAACAGCGTGCTGATGCCGCTCTCCTGGTCCTCGGCCAGGGACGCGGCGCGGGCGCCCGGGGACCGGACGCCGGCGAGGTGGTACACCCGGTCGGCGGCCGCGGCGTCCGCCGCCCAGTCCTCGGCGGCGGGCCCGTCCAGCCGGACGGTGCGCACGGCGGCGCCGGCGTGGCGGGCCGCGAGGGCGTCGGCCAGGGGGTGGGACGCCTCGGTGGCGAGGATCAGGACGCGCTCGGCGGCGGGGGCGGCCGGCGGGTCGGACGGTCGGCCGTCCGCGGTCCACACCGGGCCGTAGTACGCCATGGCGGCGCCGGACGGCGCCGGTTCGCGGGGCGGGGCGGCGACCGGTTCGGCCGCCGCGGCGGGGCGCCGGCGCACCTCGGGTATCCAGTAGCGCTTGCGGGCGAAGGCGTAGGTGGGCAGGGCGGTGCGCAGGGCGCTGCCCGGTGTGCGCAACCGCGCCCAGTCCACCTGCGCGCCCTGGGTCCACAGCTCGGCGACGGAGGTCAGGTCCCCGTCGTCCAGAGCCCGTTCGAGGCGGGCGCGGGCGTCCGCGGTCAGCCCGTCGCGGCCGGTCAGGACCGCGTGCGCCACCTGCTCGGTCCGGCCGTCGGCGAAGTCCCCCAGGAGCGCCCGGGCCTGCGTCAGGTCGTGGGCGACGAACGCCAGCCGGGCGTCCATCGGTTCGCGGCCGACCTGGAGGGTGTGGGCGACGTCCGCCAGGTACCGCCCGTCGGCCGCGCCGGGCGCCCCGGTCGCGTCGGCGGGGGCGTCGGCGGTCGGCACGGGGGCGGCGAGGGAGGCGGCGAGGGTGCGCAGGCTCGCGCCCGCCAGGGCGACCGTCGGCACCTCGACCCCGAGGTCCTCGTGCAACCGCTGGGCCAGTTTGGCCTGTTCGGCGGGGCCGAAGCCGAAGTCGGCGAGGTCGGCGTCGGCGTCCAGTTCGCCCTCCTGCACGCCCAGCACCTCGGCGGCCAGCCGGGCGCACCGCGCCAGGTGCGCGGGCTCGGTCGGGGCGGGCGCGTCGGCCGGTTCCGGGGCCGCCGGGGCGGGCGCGTCGGCCAGGAAGTCGGCCAGCCGCCCGGCCTGTTCGCGCAGTCGCTCCGCGGTGCGGGCGGAGACCACCAGCAGCTGCGGCCCGGCCGGGGAGGCGGTGCGCTCCCGCTCGGGGAGGTGTTCCTCGACGACCACGTGCGCGTTGGCGCCGCCGCCGCCGAACGAGCTGACGCCGGCGGTGCGCGGCAGCACCACGGGGCGTCCGTCCGCGCCGGGTGCGGTCCGGCGCGGCCAGTCGGCCAGCTCCTGCTGCACGGTGAACGGGGTGGCCGCGAAGTCGATCTCCGGGTTCGGCTCGGCGGAGTGCAGCGACGGGGCGAGCTGGCCGTGGCGCATCTGGAGCAGCACCTTGGTGAGCCCGGCGATGCCGGCGGCCGACTCCAGGTGCCCGATGTTGGACTTCACCGACCCGACGGCGACCGTGCCGGGTGCGGCCGGGTCGTCGCCCGCGAGCGCCTCCTGAAGGCCGGCGATCTCGATGGGGTCGCCGAGCGGGGTGCCGGTGCCGTGCGCCTCGACGTAGCTGACGTCGCGCGGGTCCACCCCCGCCCGGCGCAGCGCGGCCTTGATCACCTCGGCCTGGGCGGTGGGGCTGGGGACGGTGAAACCGACGGTCTTCCCGCCGGCGTTGACGGCCGAGCCCCGGATGACGCCGTGGATCCGGTCGCCGTCGGCCACCGCGCGGCGCAGCGGCTTGAGCAGGACGGCGCCCACGCCCTCGCCCGCGACGAAGCCGTCCGCGCCGGTGCCGAAGCTCTTGCAGCGGTCGTCGTGGGAGACCATGTTGCGCCGCGAGTACAGGGCCAGGTGCTTGGGGTGCAGGATGAGGTTGACGCCGCCGGCGAGCGCGGCGTTGCACTCGCCGCGGCGCAGGCTCTCGCAGGCCAGGTGCACGGCGGTGAGCGAGGCCGAGCAGGCGGTGTCGATCGCCATGCTGGGGCCGGTCAGGTCCAGGACGTGCGAGACACGGTTGGCCAGCGACCAGTGGTCGCTGTGGGCGTCGGTGGGCACCCCGAGGGCGGCCGCCTCGCCGCCCATCCACTCGTAGTTGCTGTTCATCAGGCCGACGAAGACCCCGACGGGGTTGTCCCGGCCCAGGGTGCGCGGCGGGTAGCCGGCGTCCTCCAGGGTCTCCCAGGCCGTCTGGAGGAACAGCCGCTCCTGCGGGTCCATGTTCTCGGCGACGGTCGGCGAGATGTGGAAGAACAGCGGGTCGAACTTGTCCACGTCGGCGAGGAAGCCGCCCCACTTGGTGTGGGCGCGCTGGGCGTCGGCGCCGCCCGCGCAGTAGTGCTCGGCCGCGTCCCAGCGCTCCGGCGGGACCTCGGTGATGCAGTGCCGGCCGTCCCGGAGGTTCGCCCACAGCGCGTCGGGGGTGTCGGCGAGCGGGTACCGCCCGGCCAGTCCGACGACGGCGATGCCCTCGTCGGCGCCGTCGCCGGGCCGTGCCGTCGCCACCTGTCGCAGCAGCTTGACCAGCAGAGCGCGCTTGTTGTCCATGGTCCCTTCCCCGTTTGCCCCGTGTACCGCCCGGTCCGCCCGGGCCGCCCGCTCCGGGCGGTCCTCGGGTACCGCATGTCCTTGCCGTGCCGCCGGCCCCGCCGTCACACGTCAGCCCCGCCGTCTGGCCCCGGCCGCGGCGCGGCGCGAGGTCCGGCGCGGCGCCGCCGCACCCTCGGCGCCGTCGGCCCCCTGGTCCCCGTCCTCGTGCCAGCTGCCGACGAGGTGGTCGCTGAAGGCGCGGATGGTGGGGTACTCGATGAACGAGGACGAGGGCACCGGCCGGCCCAGCTCGGTCCCGAGCCGGGCCGTGATGTCGATGAGGATCAGCGAGTCCACGTCCATGTCGAACAGGTTCCGATCCAGGTCGGGCAGGTCGTCGGCGCCCCGGCCGAGCACCGTCGCGACCTGCGTGCGGACGTAGTCCTGGATGATCCGGCGCTGCTCCGCGGCGTCCGCGGCCTCGATACGGGGCCGAAGCGTCGCGCCCCCGGCCGGCGCGGCGGGCGCGGCCGCGGCGGGTGCCGCGGTGCCGGCCGACGGCGCGGGTGCGGCCGGCGGCTCGACCCAGTGCCGGGTGCGCTCGAAGGGGTAGGTGGGCAGCGGCACCCGGCGCGCCAGCTCCGCGGGGTACCTGGCGTGCCAGTCCACCGCGACGCCGCGGGTCCAGGCCGCCCCCAGGGCGTGCAGCAGCGCTTCGAGGGCGGTGGCGTCCGGGGCGCCGGCCGGTACCGCGTCGACGGCCAGCATCCCGGCCTCGGCCAGCAGCGCCTCCAGGGCCCGCGGGTCGGCCTCGGCGGCCGGCGGCTTGGCCCAGAAGGCGGGGTCGGCCGCCTCGTGCGGCTCCAGCCAGCGCGCCTCCCCGCCGACGGCCAACGGCAGCGCGGCGGGGGCGAGTCGGGTCGCCGGCACGGTCGGGGACTCCCCCGCGTCGTGCGCCCGGGCCAGCTCCAGCGCGTCCGGCAGCGTCAGCACCCCGGCCAGCGCCCCGGCGACGGCCTGCCCCGGGCCCGAGCCGATCAGCGCGCCCCAGGTGACGCCCCAGCTCTCCCAGACGCGGGCCAGCGCGTACTGGAGGACGAAGTCGGCGACCCCGTCCCCGGTGGTCAGCAGCGCTTCGGGGCCGGTGACGGCGGGCAGCTCCAGTGCGGTGGCGCAGGCGTCGACGGCCGTCCGGAACTCCGGCAGGTCGCGGTAGAGCTGGCCGGCTCCGGGGCCGGTGGCCGGTCCCGCGACGCCGCCGCCGAGCACCAGGGCGGCGGTGTCCCGGCCCTCCTGGGCCTCGTGGGTGGGGACCTGCGCGGGGTCGAGGATGGCCAGGGTGAACGCGCCGTCGGCGGTGTCCCGGCAGACCGCCGCGCGGCGGTGCGGGTGCGCGGCCCGGCCGGCGGCCAGCGTGTGGGCGATGGCGCTCAGGTCGGCGTCGGGGGCGCTCCTGAGGTGGCGGGCGAGGTTGCCGGTGGCGCGGTCCAGGGCGGCGCCGGTGCGGGCCGACAGCACCAGCAGTTCGGCGCCGCGCGGGCGGGCCGCCGGGGCCGGCGGCACCGGCTCCTCCAGGACGACGTGGGCGTTGGTCCCGCCGATGCCGAAGGAGCTCACGCCGGCGCGGCGCGGTCGCCCGCCGGTCTCCCACGCGGACAGTGCGGTGTGCACGGCGAACGGGCCGGCGGCGAAGTCGATGTCGGGGTTGGGGGCGCGGAAGTTGAGGCTGGGGACGAGGGTGCCCTCGCGCAGCATCAGCACGGTCTTGATCAGGCCCGCCATGCCGGCCGCGGTGTCGAGGTGGCCCACGTTGGTCTTGACCGAGCCCAGCGCGCAGCTGCCGGGGCCGCCGGCGTCCCCGAACGCCTCGGTGAGCGCGGCGACTTCGATGGGGTCGCCGAGCGGGGTGCCGGTGCCGTGCGCCTCGACGTAGCCGATGGTCTCGGGCGGGCAGTCGGCGACGTCCTGCGCCTCGGCGATCACCGCGGCCTGGCGGGTCACGCTGGGCGCGGTGTAGCCGGTCTTCGCCGAACCGTCGTTGTTGACCGCGGAGCCCTTGATCACCGCGTGCACGGTGTCGCCGTCCGCGACGGCGTCGACCAGCCGCTTGAGGACGACGACGCCCACCCCGGAGCCGATGACGGTGCCCGCGGCGTCGGCGTCGAAGGCCCGGCAGTGCCCGTCCGGGGAGAAGATCATGCCCTCTTGGTGGACGTACCCCCGCATCTGCGGCACGCGCAGGTGCACGGCGCCGGCCAGGGCCATGTCGCACTCCCCGGCGAACAGGCTCAGGCAGGCGGTGTGCACCGCGACCAGGGAGGTGGAGCAGGCGGTGTTGATGTTGACGCTGGGGCCGCGCAGGTCGAGCTTGTAGGAGACGCGGGTGGCCAGGAAGTCCTTGTCGTTGGCCAGCATCAGCCGGTAGTGGCCGACGGAGGAGGCGGTGCGGTAGCGCTCGGCGAGGTTGTGCAGCAGGTAGGTGTTCATGCCCGCGCCGGCGAAGACGCCGATCTGCCCGTCGTAGCCGGACGGTTCGTACCCGGCGTCCTCCAGGGCCTGGTGGGCGCACTCCAGGAAGTGCCGGTGCTGCGGGTCGAGGATCTCCGCCTCGTCGCCGGGGACCTTGAAGTGACCGGCGTCGAACGACTCGACGTCCGGCAGCAGCTGCGCCGCCCGCACGTATCCGGGGTCGGCCAGTTCGTCCGGCCGGACGCCGGCCGCCAGCAGCTCCCCGTCGGTGAGGAAGGTCGTGGTCTCCCGGCCGTCCTTGAGGTTCCGCCAGAACTCCGCCACCGACTCCGCGCCGGGAAAACGGCAGGCCATGCCGACGACGGCCACGTCGGAGTCCCGGTACTCCCCGGTCTCTTCCGACCGGTCCTGCTCCCTCGCGTGCTCCATTGCCCCTCCTAGAGCTCGATGCCCATGTCGGCCGCCACGGTGCGCATGCCGAGGAAGCTCTGCGCGACGAACCGCGCCCCGTCCTCGGTGGCGTCCAACTGGCGGAATATGTCGATGAGTTCGCGCTCGTGCTCGGCGGTGTCCCCGCGGTGCTCGGCGATCTCCAGCACGACCCGCTTCATGCGTTCTTCGATGTCGGCGATGTTGGCGGCCCGCGGGAACTTGATGCTGAAGGTGGAGCGGTCGAAGTCCTTGTTCCGCGCCACCGACCTTTTGTGACTGGAGGCGTTGAGCTTGTAGAACATGCAGTCCCAGTTCTTGAACGAGTAGTAGTTCAGGAGCGGGAAGAGCGTGCAGTGCGTCTCCAGCGGCGAGGAGTCGTAGAGCCCCTTGGCCTTGAGTTCGGCGACGATGCGGTCGGGGTCGTAGTCGTAGCGCATGGCGATGAACGGGAAGACGATCTTGGGGAGTTCGTCGTCCTCGGCGAAGAGGATCTGCTCGATCTCGCCGCGGAAGAGGTCGCTGGTGAAGCGCCGGCCGAAGGTCTGGTAGAAGTCCCGCACGATCTCGCGGACGTTGGACTCCATGGTGAGGATCTGCTGCGGGTCGGCGCACAGCGCGATGTAGGGGATCTTGTGCCGGACGGCGTGCAGGATGGCCCGGATGACGAAGAAGGTGCGGCAGGAGACGCACGGCAGCTTCTCGTCGAGGTACTTCCCCGGCTTCTTCGGCGCGGGCCGGTTGAAGACCTCCCGCATCATCGTCTTGATGTTGTCGTCGTCGGAGTCGAGGACGAACGTCGCGTCGATCTTCGCCTGCGCCAGCTTGATGTTCTCGGCGGCGTGCGCGCTCTCGAAGGGCACGTCGAAGGTGTAGGAGAGCACCCGCTTGCCGTATTCGTTGACGAACTTGTCCAGCATGTAGGTGCTGTCCTTGCCGCCGCTGTACATGAACAGGCAGTCGTAGTCGCCGTGCGGATTGGGCCCGGCGGCGGTGAACTCCTCGTAGATGCGGTTGGTGTAGGTGAAGTTCTCCAGCAGGTCGCTCGCGATGTCGAGCTTGCACAGGTTGCAGACGCCCTCGTCGTCGAGGGTCACTCCGGGGTGCCCCTCCTTCAGGGCGCACATGGTGCACGAACGCATGGTTGACCTCCCCGTTCCGGATGCTCCGGTGATTGCCTGTATCGGTGGACGCGCGCGCGGCGCGCGCTAGTTGGCGGACGGCTTGCGCGGGGTCCGCTCCGCGCGCCGCCGTCGCAGCTCCCCCAGGGGCGCGCGACCGGACGGTGCCCGCCGCGCGGGGCGGGCGGCCGCCGCCACCGGGGCGGCCACGGCCGTCCCGGGGCCGCGGTCCGGCCCGGGGGCCTGGCGTTCGACGTGCCGGGCCATCGAGCGGACCGTCGGGTACTTGAACATCTCCACCCGCGTCAGCGGCCCGTGCACCTCGGCCTTCAGCCGTGCCATGACCTGCATCAGCAGCAGGGAGTTGCCGCCGGTCTCGAAGAAGTTGTCCTCCACGCCGACGGCGTCGACGTTCAGCACCTCGCGCCAGATCCGGGCGATGGTCCGCTCGACACCACCGGCGGCCACCGCGGCGGGCGCGACGTCGGCGGGGCCCTGCGCCGGCCGCGGCAGCGCCTTGCGGTCGGTCTTGCCGTTGGCGGTGAGCGGGAGCCGGTCCAGTTCCACGAAGGCGGCCGGCACCATGTAGGCGGGCAGCGCCTCGCCCAGGTGGCGCCGGAGGTCCGCGGGGTCGATCCCGGGGCGGTGCGGCACGACGTAGCCGGTCAACCGCCGGTCGCCGGGGACGTCCTCCCGCACGATGACCGCCGCCCGGTCGACGGCGGGGTGGCGCAGCAGGGCGTCCTCGATCTCGCCGGGCTCGATGCGGTAGCCGTGCAGTTTGACCTGGTTGTCGACCCGGTCGAGGTACTCCAACGTCCCGTCGGGCAGGTGCCGTACGAGGTCGCCGGTGCGGTACAGGGTGCCGGCGGCCGGTTCGAGCGGGTCGGGCACGAACTTCTCGGCGGTCTGCTCCGGGCGGTCGAGGTAGCCCTCGGCCACGCCGTCCCCGCCGATGTACAGCTCGCCCGGGAAGCCGGGGGCGACCGGTTGCCGCCAGCGGTCCAGCACGTAGCAGCGGGTGTTGGCGATCGGGCGCCCGATGCCGATCCGCTCGGCGTCGTCCAGGCGGACGGCCGTGGACCAGATGGTGGTCTCGGTGGGCCCGTAGAGGTTCCACAGCTGTGCGCCGCGCGCCAGCAGGTCCCGGGCCAGGCCGCGGGGCAGCGCCTCGCCGCCGCACAGCACCCGCAGCGCGTCGCTGCCGGTCCACCCGGCCGCGATCAGCATCTTCCAGGTCGCCGGCGTCGCCTGCATCACGGTGGGCCGGCGCCGCTCCAGCAGCGCGCGCAGCGCGAAGCCGTCGCCGGCGGTCTCGGCCGGGGCGAGTTCCACGTGGCCGCCGCGGATCAGGGGCGCGTACAGCTCCAGGCCGGCGATGTCGAAGCAGACCGTGGTGACCGCGAGCAGGTGGTCGTCCTCGGTGATGCCGGGCGTGGCGGTCATGGCGCAGACGAAGTTGGTCAGCGCGCGGTGCCCGACCCTGACGCCCTTGGGGCGGCCCGTGGAGCCGGAGGTGTAGATGACGTAGGCGAGGCCGTCGTCGGGCCGGTGCCGGGCGGGTGCGGCCCGGTGCCGGGCCGGTGCGCCCCGGTCGGCGCGGGCCCGGTCCAGGACCAGCACCTCGGCGTCGGTGGCCGGTAGCCCGTCGGCCAGTGCCGCTTCGCTGACGACCAGCGGCAGGCGGGTGTCGGCGAGCACGTGCGCGAGGCGCTCGCGCGGGTAGATCGGATCCAGCGGGACGTACGCGGCCCCGGACTTCATGACGGCCAGCAAGGTGGCGACGAGGTCCGTCGAGCGGTCCAGGTACACCCCGACGAGCGCGCCGGGCCCGATGCCGCGCGAGCGCAGCAGCGCCGCCAGTTCCTCGGCGCGGGCGTCCAGTTGGCGGTAGGTCAGGGTGGTGGACCCGGCCGTGACGGCGGGCGCGTCCGGCCGCCGCCGGGCCTGCTCCTCGAAGAGGGCGTGGACGGGCCGCTCGCGGGGGTAGTCGGCGGCGGTGTCGTTCCAGTCGATCAGGGCGCGCCGGCGGTGGGCGTCCGAGCAGGTCGGCGTGCGGGTCAGGTCGGCGCCCGCGGGGCCGGCCGCGGCCCGCAGGAACGCGCCGGCGTGCTCGGCCAGCAGCGTGGCCGTCGCCTCGTCCGACGCGCCGTCGGCGACCACCCATTCCACCCGGCCGGCGCCGCGCGGGACGCGGACCAGCAGCGCGGTGCCGGGGGCCGGGGCGGACGGGGCCGCCGGGTCGTCGTCGGTGAGTTCCACCGCGACGGGCAGGCCCAGCGCGGCCGGGCGGCGCCCGGCGAGCTGGGGGTAGCGGACCCAGACGTCCTGGCCGAAGGCGCCGGCCCGGACGGCGTCCGTCACCCGCCGCGCCACCTCTGCGGCGAACGCGCCCATGCTGGTGCCGGGGGTCAGCTCCGGCACCCGCAGCGGCACGCGCGGTGCGCGCAGGGCGTCCACGAGGGGGTGCCCGCTGCCCCCGTCGGGGAGCCGCAGGTCCACGTCGCGGCCGGTGTCGCCGCCGATGCGGGCGAGGAAGGCCAGCAGGCCGGCCAGCAGCCACTGGTCGCGGCGGAGTCCGGCGTCGGCGGCGGCCCGCGCCGCGGCGGCCGGCACCACGACCGGGTACGTGCGGGGCGCGGCGCCGGGGGCGGGCGCCCCGGCCGCGTCCCGGCCGGGCAGTTCGACGGGCGCCAGCGCCGCCAGCCGCCGCACCCAGCGGCGTTCGTGGCGCAGGCCGGCGGCCTCGGCGCGGGTCGCGGCCTCGGCCAGCTCGGGGCTGGGGTCGGGCAGCCGACGTCCGTGCAGGTCCTCGGCGGCGGGGTCCAGCGGGGCGCCGGTGGCGGTGGTCAGCCCGGTCAGCCGCACGTCCTGGGTCGCGGTGGCCACCACGAGGCCGTCCCGGTCGGCCGCCAGCACCGTGCCGGCGGGCGCGCCGGAGCGGTCCGGCAGGACGTCCAGGCCGGCCACGAGCGCGGGCCGGCCGCCGAGGTCGAGCTTGGCGGTGCCGAAGCGGTTCTCGGCGTGCGCGCCGAACTCCGCGGCGCGCACGGTGGCGGACAGCTCCGCCGCCGGCCGCGCCCAGGACAGCAGGCCGCCGCCGTGGGGGCGGTCGTGGCGGCCGTGGTAGCTGCGCCCGGCGAGGTCCTGCGGGCGGCGGCGCGCCTCGCCCCGGGCCAGTGCGTCGGCGAGTTCGGCGAAGGACTGCACGCCGGCGTCGAAGCACTTGACGTTCAGGGTGTGGCTGGTGTCGTCCGGGGCGACGTCGACCTCGCGCTGGGCGAGGACGTCGCCGGCGTCGGCCTCTTCGGTCATGACGTGCCAGGTGACGCCGTGCCGCCGGGTGCCCTGGAGGATCGCCCAGGTCGTGGCGTACACGCCGGCGTGCTCCGGCAGCAGCGCGTCGTGGAAGTTGACGGCCAGGCCGCGCGGCAGGCCCAGCACCTCGGCGGGCAGCATGCGCAGGTTGGCGATGCTGAAGAGGTGGTCGAAGGGCCGCGCGGACAGGAAGTCCGTGAGGTCCGGGCCTAAGTCGCGGGTGGCGAGGCCCTGTTGGGCGGCCCACTGTCGGACGTCCGGGTTGGGCGAGACCACCCCGAGCACCGTGTGGCCGCGTTCGAGCAGCAGCTCGGCGCAGGACACCAGCAGCGTGTTCTCACCTATCAGATGGCAGCTAAACGCATTCGACGTACCGCTCACTTCGCACTTCCCCCGTTGTTCTCGCCGCCGAGCACGGAGAGCAGCTCACCCAGCAGCTGGTCCACCTGCTCGTCGGACAGGTCCTCGACGACGCCGGCCAGTTCCGCCCCGTCGGCCCGGTGGGAGACGGGCGTCTCCCGGACCGTGGGACGCGGGGCCGGCGCACCGGTCCCGGCCGGAGCCGTTGATGCCGTTGGTGCCGTGTGTGCCGTTGGTGCCATGCGCGCCGTTGGTGCCGTGTGTGCCGTTGGTGCCATGGCCTCCGCCGCCCGCTGCGGTCCGGGCTCGGCGGGGGTGGTCCCCGCCAGCCGTGCCAGGGTCTGCGGGTGCTGCGCGCGGAAGTAGTCCGCGAGGCGTCCGATGGTCGTGTGCTCGAACAGCAGCGGGGCCGGCAGCCGTCCGAAGTCGGCCTCCAACGCCTGCTTGAGTTCGGGCACCACGAGCGAGTCGATGCCGTAGTCCTCGAACGGCGCCTCGGCGTCGAGTTGCGCCTCGGTCATCTCCAGCACCCGGGCGAACACGGCCTTCACCTGGCCCAGCGCGACCGCCGCCAGGTCCAGCGGAGCCGGTTCCCCGGCCACTGCGGCGGGCGCCGTCGGCGCCGCCGGTTGCGCCGGCCCGGCGGCCGCCCGCTCCGCGGCGACCGGCCCGGCCGCCCCCGCCACCAGGACGGTGCCGTCGCTCTCGGCCGCGATCAGGCTCTGCTGGACCGGTCCCTCGGCGGTCGGCGGCAGTTCGTGCACCGTCGTGCCGTCGAATCCGCAGACCGCCAGCACGTCGCGCCACTTGGCGACGGTGAGCAGCGGCGAGCCGGGGATCCGCAGGTCGGTGTCGCGGTACCGCCACCAGCCGCTGGTCAGGCCGAAGATCAGCGGGAGGAAGTCGGCGAAGCCGGTCCCCTCGTTGGCCAGCACCACTCCGCCGGCGCGCAGCAACCGCTTGACGCCGAGCATGGTGTGCTCGATGGACGGGGTGACGTGGAAGACGTTGGTGCCCAGCACGACGTCGTAGCTGTCCGGGGCGATGCCCTGGGCGACCGGGTCCGCGTCCACGTCGAAGACGGTGAACTCGGCGAACGGGTGGTCGGCCGCGAACTTCTTCCGGCCGTGCCGCACGAACGCACTGGTGATGTCGGTGTAGGTGAAGGTGACGTGCGCGGCGTACGGGGCCAGCGCCGCCAGGACGGGCCCGCTGGTGCTGCCCGTGCCCGAACCGACCTCCAGGATCCGCAGGCGGGCCGTCGGGTCCGCCGCCAGCCGCCCGCGGACGAACTCCGCGACCGCGCGGGCCACCAGCGCGTTGTAGCTGTCGCTGAGCGCGCTGCCCCGGTAGATGCCCACCACCAGGTCCATGGACCCACCGGGGAAGAGCACGTCCATGTGGCTCTGCTCGCCGGTCACCACCTGCGGGAACGCCTCTAGGCAGCGGGCCAGGAGCGTCGCCACGGCCTCGATCTCCGGGTAGCGCGCGAGGAGTTCGGCCGCGGCGGCGTGCGGGTCGCGGCCGGCCCGCAGCGTCTCGGGGTCGTCGACCAGGGGGGTGCTGACGAGGGCGTCGCCGTCGCGGCGCAGGTACCCCGCGGTGGTGAGCATGTCCAGGACGGAGGCGTACAGCCGGTGGTACTGGTCGGCGATCCGCAGCCGTGTCCGCAGCCCGTCGGCGGTGTGCCGCTCGCCCGCGGCCCGCAGTACGCCCATCCGCCGCAGCGCCCCGGCCAGCAGCCGCCGGGCGAGCCGCTCGGCCTCCCGGGAGGCCCGCTGGTAGGACTCGATCCGGCGGATCTCCTCCGGCGCGAGCGCCACGACGGGACGCAACTGGTCGACGAGCGCCGGAAGGTGACGCGGCCGGATGCGCACCTCGGCCGCACCGTCCACGCCCATGGCCGCCAGGACCCGGTCGCCGGCCTGGAGGGCCAGCACCTGCTCCAGCGGGCTGTCCAGGAACCGCTCCACGGTCCGCATGCCGTCCGCGGCGCTGAGGGGCGTGACGCCCGACGCCACCAGCGGGCGCAGCACCTCCTCGCGCTCGGCGACCCCGGCGGCGTGCCAGAAGCCCCAGTTGACGACCTTGACGGGGAACGGCGCGGTGCGGGCCAGGTGCAGGGCCAGGGCGTCCGCGGCGCAGCACGCGGCGGCGTACCCGCCCTGTCCGGCGGCGCCCTGGAAGGCGGCCCCGGAGGAGTAGAAGAGCAGGAAGTCCAGCGGCTCCCGCTCGACCGCCGCCCAGGTGCCGCGCACGGTGGCCTCCTTGGAGTCCAGGGCGGCGTGCAGGCCGGCCGCGTCCAGTGCGGTGACCGGGGCGGTGGCGAAGTCCATGACCGAGTGGATGACCCCGTGCAGTGCGCCGAAGCGCTCCTTGGCCCGGTCCACGGCGGCGCGCACCGCCGCGGGGTCCGCGGCGTCGGCCGCCACGTACAGCACCTCGGCGCCGGCCGCCTGGAGTTGCGCGAGGCGCTCGCGGCGCACCGGGTCCACTTCGGCGCGGCCCACCACCAGCAGCCGGGCCCGGTAGGTGCGGGCCAGGTGCAGGCAGGTGTCGAAGCCGATGACGCCCAGGCCGCCGATGACGGCGTAGACCCCGCGCTCGCGCAAGGGGGGCCGCGCCGGTTCGGGCAGCCGCACCCGCTCCAGGGTGCGCAGGTAGCGCACGCCGTCGCGCAGCAGCACCGGCTGGACGCGGGCCGGGAACGGTTCGGCGGCGACGGCCGGGGCGGCCTGCACGGCCTCTTCGGCCCGCACGTCGACGCAGGCGATCCGCGCGCCCGGGTGCTCCTTGGCCAGCGCCGAGCACAGGCCGAGGAGGGCGGCTCCCGCCGGGCGGGACGGCTCGTCGGGCCGCAGCGGGTGGACGTCGGTGGTGACGACCTTCAGGGCGGGCGGTCGGGGGTCGCCGGCCCGGTACAGCGCCGTGGCGAGCCGCACCAGTGCGAGCACGCCCTGCGCGCGGGCCTGGTGGCCGGCGTCGTCGCCCTGGGGTGACCCGGCCAGGAAGTAGACGAGTTCGGGGTCGGCGCCGCTGTCGCAGGCGCGCGCCAGCTCGTCCTTCGACGGGCCGTCCGGACCGAACAGGAGGGTGTCCACCCGGGCGTCGGCGTGCACGGCGGCCAGGGCCCTCGCCATGGCGTCGGCGGCGCGGGGCGCGACCACCAGGACCCGCCGGGCGTCGGCCGGACCGTCCTGCGGGTGCGGCCGGGAGACCCAGCGCGGCCGGTGGGCCAGCTTGGGGTGCGGGTCCTTCTGCTCGCGCACCGACAGCCCGGAGAAGAGCACGCAGACCCGGCCGTCGTCGTCCAACAGGGCGACGTCGTAACGGTTCTCGCCCAGCGGCGTGACGTGCGCGTAGCCGGTCAGCGGCACGGCCCGGTGGCTGCGCACCCGGTCGACGGCGAAGGGCAGCAGCGGCAGGTCCTCGGAGCCCCGGGAGGCGAAGTGCAGGGCGGCGACGGTGTGCAGGGCCGCGTCGACCACGGCCGGGTGCAGGGCGCGCCGTTCGGCGCCCGGCACGAACCGTTCGGGCAGCCGCAGTCGTGCCAGCGCCTGTGCACCGTCGGTACGGACCCACTCGACGAGGCGGAAGAACGGCCCGTAGCAGACCCGCAGCCGGTCCATGCCGGCGTAGAACTCGGCGCCGGTCAGCTCGGTGGGGCAGGCGTCCGCGACGTCCCGGACGACGACCGGTGCGGGCGCGGGGGCCCGGTCGGCCGGCACCAGCACGCCGCGGGCGTGCACCGGGGCGGTGGTGCCGGCGGCGCGGTGGGCGCCGCGCACCTCGAAGCGCCGGATGCCGTCGGCTTCGTGGAGCGCGACGACGAGTTCTGCGGGCGCGTCGTCCACGATCACGGGGGTGAGCCAGTACACGTCGTCGATCACCCGGTCGCCGTCGCGGGCGCCGACGGCGTCCAGGACGAGGTCGAGGTAGCCGGCGCCGGGCAGGATCGTCCGCCCGCTGACGACGTGGTCGGCGACCAGCGGGTCGGCGGGGCGCAGGGTCAGCGGCAGGTCCCCGCCGGGTGCCTCGGCCGCCGCGGTCACGGCGGTCGGCGTCACTGCGGTGGGGGTCACGGCGGTCGGTGCCGCCGGCGTGCGGGTCAGCCAGTGGCGCTCCGGAGCGAACGGGTAGGTCGGCAGCGACACCGTGCGCGGCCGGTCGGTCCGCTCCAGGGCGAGCGCGTCCCAGTCCAGTTCGACGCCGGTGACCCACAGTCCGGCGAGCTTGTCGACCTGCCCGGCGCGGGCCAGGCCGCGGACGAAGTCGCCGCCGCCGGCGCCGTGCGTGAACAGGTCGGCGAGCGCCGCGTGGTGGCCGGCGGTGCCGCGGGCGAGCCCGGTGACCGCTTCGCCGCGGGCGAAGGCCGCCAGGGTGGCCGCCGCCGCCGGCACGTCGGTGGCGGTGAAGGCGAGCCGTTCGGCGAACGCCTCCCGGCCGGTCTGGAGCGTGTGCGCGACCTCGGCGAGCGTCGGTGCGCTCCCGCGGCGCCCGGCGCGCTCCAGGAACCCGGCCAGTTCGTCGGCGTACGCCCGCAGCCGCTCCTCGTCGCGGGCGGACAGCACGACCAGCTCCGGGGAGCCGACGTCGGGCGTCTGCGCGCGGCGTTCGGGCACGAACTCCTCCAGGATGACGTGGGCGTTGGTGCCGCCGGCGCCGAACGAGCTGACGCCCGCCCGGCGGGGCCGGCCCGCCTCCCTGGGCCACTCGGCCGCCTCCCGCTGCACGCGGAACGGCGACGCGGCGAAGTCGATGATCGGGTTGAGTTCCGCGGCGTGCAGCGAGGGCACCAGCTCGCCGTGGCGCAGCTGGAGCACGGCCTTGTGGACCCCGGCGATGCCGGCGGCACCCTCCAGGTGACCGATGGCGGACTTGACCGACCCCAGCGCGCAGAACGCCCGGTCGGCGGTGTGCTGGGCGAACGCGTCCACCAGGCCGGTGTGCTCGATCGGGTCGCCGAGCGCGGTGCCGGTGCCGTGGGCCTCGATGCAGCCGATGTCGCGGGCGCTCAGCCCCGCCTTGGCCAACGCCTCCTCCACCAGGGCCTGTTGGGCCTTGGGGTTCGGCACGGTGAAGCCGTTGGTGCGGCCGCCGTGGTTGACGGCGGTGGACCGGATCACGGCGTGCACCTGGTCGCCGTCGGCGAGCGCCCGCGACAGCCGCTTGAGCACCACGGCGCCCACGCCCTCACCGGGCACGTAGCCGTTGCCGCCGGCACCGAAGGAGCGGCAGCGCCCGTCGGTGGAGAGCATCTTCTTGCGGCTGAGGTGGACGTACTTCAGCGGGTGCGCCGAGACGTTCACGCCGCCCGCGACGGCGTAGGCGCACTCGTCGCGGCGCAGGCTCTCGCACGCCGCGTGCAGGGCGACCAGGGACGCCGAGCAGGCGGTGTCGAGCACGACGCTGGGGCCGCGGAAGTCACCGAAGTAGGAGACCTGGTTGGCGATGGACGCCCGGTTGGCCATGGCCACCACGTGGTTGCCCTTGAAGGACTCCTCCGCGCCGAGCATCGCGTAGTCGTCCCACATGACGCCGACGAACACGCCCACGTCGCGCCCCTCGTCGCCGTAGCGCGGGCGCGGCAGCGCGTCCAGCCGGTACCCGGCGTCCTCCAGCGCGGACCAGGCCGTCTGGAGGAACAGCCGCTCCTGCGGGTCCATCGACTTGGCCTGGCGCGGGGAGAGCGCGAAGAACAGCGAGTCGAAGGCGTCCACGTCGGTCAGGAACCCGCCGTGCCGGCCGTAGCTCCTGCCCGGCGCGTCGGGGTCGGGGTCGTAGAGCGCGTCGGCGTCCCAGCGGTCCGCGGGGACCTCGGTCACGCAGTCCCGGCCCTGGCGGAGGTTGTCCCAGAACTCCTCCAGGTTGCGTGCCTGGGGGTAGCGCCCGCTCATGCCGATGATGGCGATCGGGTCGTCGTCCGGCGTCCGTGGGGACGGGGCGGGGGCGGCGGCCGTCGGCTGCGGGACCGGGGCGGCCGGAGCGGTCAGTGGTGCGGAGACGGCGGCGGGGGCCGCCACCGCGGCCGCGGCCGTCTGCGCCGTCGGCGCGCCCTGCTCACCGGCCAACCGCCGGACGTCGTCGAGGTGTTCGCGCACGAGGTACCCGGCCAGGTCCTGCACGGTGCGGTACTCGAAGAGCAGGGTGCTGCGCAGCCCGGTGAAGTCCCGGCCGAGCAGGCTGTTGACCTCCATGATCATGACGGAGTCGATGCCGTACTGGTCCAGCTGCGTGCGGCTGTCGATCTGCGCCGCGGGCAGCTTCAGCACGCCCGACAGCGTCCGGCGCAGCCGGTCCACCACCGCCGGCAGGTACCGCTCGGCGTCCGTCGGCGCGGCGGCCGGGGGCGTCGGGCGGGCGGCGGGGGCCGGGGCCGCCGACGCACCGGCCGGCGCTGCCGCCGGCGGCACCGCGGCGCCGCCGAGGGTGCGCGCGATCCGCTCCGGGTCGCCGAGGACCGGCACCACTACGGGGCCGTCGAACTGCCAGGCCCGGTCGAAGGCGTCCAGCGCCTGCCGCGGAGTCATCCGCAGCAGGCCGGTGGCCTCCTGGTAGGTGTCCAACTCGCCGTCCTGGACGAGGGCGTCCACGCCCCCCGCGTCCCACAGCGGCCAGTCCAGGGACAGCGTGCGTCCGGTGCGCGCGCCGGACGCCACCCGGCCGTCCCGCACCGCGAGGTAGGCGTCCAGGAAGCGGTTGGCCGCCGCGTAGCTGCCCGCGCCGAAGTCGCCGCACAGCGCGGACACCGACGAGAAGGCGGCGAAGACCCCGAGCCGGTCGGCGCGGGTCAGCACGTCGAGGTTGACGACGCCCTGCACCTTGGCCGCGAGCGCCCGCCGGAAGCCGGCGTCGTCCACCTCGGTCAGCGGCACCCGGTCGGCCACCCCGGCGAGGTGGAACACCCCGTCGAGCCCGCCGAACCGGCCCCGGGCCTCGATCAGCGCGGCCCGCAGCTGCCCGGCGTCCGCCACGTCGGCGCGCACGCCCAGCACCTGGGCGCCCAGCTCCTCCAGTTCGGCGCGCACCGCGTCGGGCAGCGGCGACCGTCCCAGCAGGACCAGGCGGGCCCGGTAGCGCTCGGCGAGGTGCCGGGCGAGCAGTCGGCCCACGCCCCCGGCCCCGCCGGTGATCAGGTAGGCGCCGCCCTCGACGAGCGGTGCCGCGCCGTCCGCCGGCGTCGCCGGGCCACTCGCCCGCTCCACCGTGCGGACGCTGCGCCGCCCCGCCGCGTACCGGACCTCCGCGCCGCGCAGCACTCCGTCGGCGGTGAGTTCGGCGGCGAGCACCGCGGCCGGCAGGGCCCCGTCGCGCGCCGGGTCGTGGCGGACGGTGAACAGCTCGATGCCCGGCGCGTGGCGGGCCGTCGACAGTGCCAGTCCGGCGACCGCCTCGTGCTCCGGCGCCCCGGCCGGGCCCCGGCCCGGGTGGAGGTACAGGCAGCGCACCCGCCCGCCGACGCCGGCGTCGGTGACCGCGCGCAGCAGGTGGAGCACGGAGCCCAGGCCGCGTCCGAAGACCTCCTCGCGCCGCCGGTGCAGCGCGCCGAGGTCACCCTCGACGACGTCCTGCGGCGCGCCGTCGGGGGCGGCCTCGGTGCTCCACAGGTGCGCCACGTCCAGGCCGGCCCCGGGCGCGCCGGGGACGTCCGCGGCGAGTTCCCGCAGGAGCCGGCGGTAGTGCTCCGGCTCGGCCGGGTCGAGCACGTAGCGGTCCGCCGCGCGGCGCGCGAAGTCGGCGCCGGGCAGGACTTCCACGGCCCGCCGCCACCCGCCGGCCGCGGCCAGTTCCGCGGCCGTGCCGGCGCGGTCGGTCAGGACCAGCAGGGTCGCCCGGTCCGCGCGGCCGGCACGCGGGGCCGGCGCGTCGTGCCAGACCGGTCGGTAGAACAGTTCCTCCGCCGCGCGGCCCGCGGTGCGCACCGGCTGCGGCGCCGGCTCGCCCTCGGGGGCGTCGGCACCGGTGAACAGGCGGCCCACCAGGTCCTCCACCCGGGCCAGCACCCGGCCTTCGGGGTCGAGGACGGTGACGCGGTAGCGCCAGGTGTCCCGTCGCTCGCCGCGCCCCAGCACCTCGGCGTGCGCGTAGCAGACCGGGGGCAGCTCGCCGTGCACGGTGAGCGCGCCGACGCCGAAGGGCACGGCCAGTTCCTCGGCCCGCGGCGCCTGCTCGCGGTCGATCCAGTGGCAGGCGCGCAGCGCCCCGTCGAGCAACTGCGGCGCCAGGGTGCAGCCGTGGCCCGCGCCGGCCGGCAGCGCCAGTTCGGCCAGCGCCTCGGTGCGCCCGATGCGGACGTCCTGGATGACCCGGAAGCTCTCGCCGTACGCGAAGCCCACGTCCGCGTAGGCGCGGTAGACCTCCGCGCCGGTGCGCCGCCCGGTGCAGCGGCCACGCACCGCCGCCAGGTCGGTACGGTCCGCCGCCTCGGCCGCCGGCCCCCCGTGGCGCGCCTGTCCGCGCAGGTGGGTGGTGCGGGCGCCGTCGGCCTCGCTGTAGACCTCGAAGGCGATCCGTTCGCCGTCCACGGTGAACGCCGCGTACAGCTCGGTCTCGGTGCGCCCGGCCGGCACGGTGACCGGACGGCCCCACACGATGTCGGCGAGGCCGCGCAGCGGTCGGCGGCTGGCCCGCTCGGCGCCCGCCCGCACCAGTTCCAGTGCGGTGGCCGCGGCCAGCACCGGCTGCCCGGCGATCACGTGGTCGCACAGCAGGGGGTCGGTGGCGCGCAGTGTCTTGCGGAACCGCTGCTCCTCGACGGTGGACTCGTTGGCGTCCAGCAGCGGGTGCAGCGCCGGGTTGCCGCCCGGCAGGGTGCCGTCGGCGGTCGCGATCCAGTGCCGCTCGCGGGCGAACGGGTAGCCGGGCAGCGGTGTCCGCCGGCCGTCGGCCCACCGGCCCTCGATGTCGTCGGTGTCGCCGCGCACCCACTGCGCGGCGGCCGTGTGCGGGTCGTCGGCCGGCTGCGGCGCGCCCGGCGCGCGATCCGGCGCCACACTGCCCCGCAGCACCCCGTCCGGATCACCACCGGCCGCGAACTCCCGCAGCACGCGGACGAGTTCGGCACCATCGCCCGTGACGACGGCGAGCCGCTCCGTCATGGGCTCGCGTCCGGTGTGGAGGGTGTACGCGACGTCGGCCAGGGCCACCCGCTCGCGCTCCAGGAACGCCCCCAACCGCCCGGCGTACTCCCGCAACCGCTCCTCATCACGCGCCGACACCACGAACACCAACGGATCCCCGACCCGCTGCACCCCCGCCACCACGTCCACGTCCGAACTCACGGTCGCGCCGGGGAACTCCTCCACCACCACATGCGCATTGGAACCACCCGCACCGAACGAACTCACCCCGGCCCGACGCGGCACCACCACACCCTCAACCACCCGCACCGGCCACTCACCGGACTCCCGCTGCACCCGA